>JBEIQZ010000175.1:0-10330 GCA_040376255.1 Alphaproteobacteria bacterium | reverse complement strand
GGCCCGTCGCCGGTGTCGACGGTCACGCCGAAGCAGTGCCCGCCCGGCTCAGGGCGCGCCTCGTACAGCACCACCTCCGCCCCGCCCTCAGCCAGCCGCCAGGCCGCCGCCATCCCCGCCGCACCACCGCCGATGATCGCTACACGCATGGCGCGGTTATAACAGAATTCCCGCCACGCAGGCACACAGGAACGTCGCGATCGAGCCGCCGATCATCGCCCGCATCGCGATCCCCGACAGATCGCGCATCCGCTCCGGCGCCATCGCCCCGATCCCGCCGAGCTGGATGCCGACCGACGCGAAGTTGGCGAACCCGCAGAGCGCGTAGGAGGCGATCAGCGCCGCGCGCGGCGAGAGCGGCTCTGCCGACGCCTGGATCTGGCCGAGGTGGACGTAGGCGATGAACTCGGTGAGCACCAGCTTCTCCCCCAGCAGCGTCCCCACCCGCCCGCACTCCGCCCACGGGACGCCCATCGCGAAGGCGACCGGCGTGAACAGCAGCCCCATCGCCCAGGAGAGCGTGATCGGCCCGCAGCCCGCCCCGCCCATGCCCGCCGCCCAGCCCATCGCCGGCCGCCCGTCGCAGAGCGCCACCGGCAGCAGCCCCAGCGACCAGTCCACCATCGCCATCAGCCCGACGAAGGCGATCAGCATCGCCGCCACGTTGATCGCCAGCGACATCCCCTCCGTCGCCCCGCGCGCCGCCGCCTCCATCACGTTGCCGTCCAGCTTCTGATCGGGGATGTGCAGATCCGACCCCGTGACCGGCATCTCCTTCTCGGGCAGCATCACCTTGGCGATGATCATCGTCGCCGGGGCTGAGAGGATCGAGCAGGTCACCAGGTGCCCCGCGATCCCCGGGATGTCCCTCAGGAAGCCGACATAGGCCGCCAGCACCCCGCCCGCCGTGTTGGCGAACCCCCCGAGCATCACGCAGAACAGCTCCGAGCGCGTCATCTTCGCGATGAACGGCTTTACCACCAGCGGCGCCTCGGTCTGTCCGAGGAAGATGTTGGCCGCGCAGGCCAGCGTCTCGGCGCCGGAGGTCCGCATCGTGCGCTGCATGGCGAAGGCCAGCCCCCGGACGACGTGCTGCATCAGCCCGAGGTGGTAGGTCACCGACATCAGCGAGGAGAAGAAGATGATGCTGGGCAGGATCCAGAACGCGAAGGTCTTTACCGGGGGCGAGATGTGCCCGGCGATGAACTGGAGGTTCCCGTCCGCGTCGGCGATCTTGTGGGGCGCGACGCTCTGGAAGGTGAAGTCCGCGCCCGCCTCGGAGAAGGAGAGCAGCCGCCGCACGCCGCTGTCGACGTAGACGAAGAAGAACGCCTGCGCCTGCGGCGACAGCACCATCGCCCCCGTCCCCAGCAGCAGCGCCAGCCCCCACAGCACCACCCGCCACGGGACCGCACGCCGATCCTCGCTCATCAACCAGGCTGCCCCGATCAACGCGACAAGCCCCATCGCCGACACGGCCCGCTCCATTTACGCTCCAGCGTGCGCCCGGTATACCACAGGCCGCCTGACGGGATAAGAGTGCCGCCCCGGAGGGCTGCATGTTCTGGACATGGGCGATGGCGACGGCACACTACCTCGCGCTCGGGATCGGGCTGGGCGGTGTGTTCGTGCGCGGGCAGGGCTTCCGGCAGGCGCTCCGTGGCGAGCCGGGCGGGCTGGCCCGCGCCTTCCAGGGGGACAACGCCTGGGGGATCGCCGCGCTGCTGTGGTTGCCCTCAGGGCTGCTCCGGGCGTTCGGCGGGCTGGAGAAGGGGACGGACTGGTACCTCCACAACCCGATGTTCCACCTGAAGCTCACCCTGTTCGGGCTGCTGTTCCTCGCGGAGCTCTGGCCGATGGTCACGCTGATCCGCTGGCGCATCCGGGAGGCGAAGGGGCAGCCGGTCGATCCGACGGCGGAGGCGCCCGCGCTGCGCTGGTTCGTCCGCATCAACGACGCGGAGGTGGTCGGGATCCTGCTGCTCGTCGCCGTCGCCACCGCGATGGCCCGCAACCTGCGCCCGTTCTGATCGGGAGCCAGGATGGAGATCGCCCAGCTTCACAGCTTCGAGGAGCTGACCCTCGCGACGGTCCGGACGGCGCTCCAGGGCGTCCTGCTCCCCGAATTCCTCCACCGCCGCGCCGCGATGGAGATCGCCATCACCGGCCCGTGGCGCCCCGCCGATCTCTGGCCCGGCGCCCCGGAGCGCGCGCTGTGGACGGTCGCCTTCCGCATCCCCCGCGACACCCTGCTCTCCGCGCGCGGCGAAGAGCGGCTGCGCCGGGGCATCATCGAGCGCCGCCTCGCCCCCGCCCACCCCGCCGAGTTCCTCGCCCGCGCCCTCGGCAACGGCTTCGTCTGCCTGTTCTCCGACGCCGCCTCCTTCTGCTACACCCTCGTCTGGCGCGAGCGCCACCTCCGCAGCAGCGTCATGCTGGAGGAGCGCGTCCGCCTCGTCCGCTGCGACGGCGTCGAGGTGCGGCGCGAGGAGCCGCCGAAGCGCGTCCACGAGGGCGACCGCACCGGCATCCTGCTGGAAGGGCTGCGCCGCTGGCTGGCCGAGCCGCTGCCGGTGCCGGAGGAGGAGGTGATCTTCGTGCCGGATGTGCTGGGCGGGCTGTTCAGTGAGGCAGAGTGGGCGTGGGCGATCCGGGACGGGATGTGGTGCGCGGCGGAGCAGTGATCACGCAGCTCCGAACGGGTTCCGCTCATCGATGAACCGATCCATTCTATGCAGGATCGTCTCCGGCTGCTCGATCAGCGCCGCGTGCGACCCCTCCGCGAGCATCAGGTAGTCCGCCGCCGGGATCGTGTCGGCGATGCGCTTCGAGAGGTAGACCGGGGTGAAGGCGTCGCGCTCGGCGGCGATGATCAGGACGGGGATGTCGATGCGGTGGAGCAGATCCCAGGCGTCGTGCTCGTTGGTGGCGAGGACGGTGTGGATGAAGATCTGGAGATCGAGGCTGGAGAGGTGGCGCAGGTAGCTGAGCAGGTCGTCGCGCTTGCAATAGAAAGGGTCGACAAGCCCGAAGTTTTTCGCGACCGGCCATGCCAGCGGCGACTCCAGCAGCGGGCGGACGAGGTAGTGGACGCGGTAGCCGGTGCTGTCGATGATGCGGGCGATCTGGCGGAAGATCGCGGGCGAGCCGGAATAATCAAAGAACGTCTCCAGCGTCTTCCCGGCGCTCCCCAGCATCGGCACCAGCCCCGTCACCCGATCCGGCTGCTGGCGCCACGCCTCATAGATCACCTGGCAGCCCATCGAGTGCCCTGCGAGCAGCGCGCGATCCACGCCCGCGTCGTCGAGGACGCACCACAGATCCTTCGCGTGCCGCCCGATGGACAGATCCGCGTCCGCCGCGTAGGGCAGCCGATCCGAGCGCCCGTGGCCCCGGTAGTCCCAGAGCAGCACCCGGTAGCGACCTGCGTAGTGCTCCACGAGGTACTTCCAGAAGAACAGGCTCACGCCCACCCCGTTGCAGCAGACGATCACCGGGGCGGTGGCCGCGCTGTCCGCCCCGCCGTCCGCCTCCGCGCCGCCGACAATGCGCCAGTACAGCCGCATCCCGTCCGGCGCGGTCGCGAACCCTGTACGGAAGCTGACATCTTCCACTGCTCACCTCTCGCGCCTCCATTAACCGCCTGCCGACGGCGGCGGGCGCGGAGCCGCCTGCGGAGCCGCTGCCAGCGCTTCCCCTTGACGCTGGGGCGGAGGCGGTGCTGCCGGCAGACGAGGTGCCGGAGCGGGATCGGGGCGTATGCGTCCGCGCTCATCGGTACGCGACCGGGCGAAGGCCCGCCTCCTCCCGCGCCAGCGCTGCGAGATCCGGGTGCAGCCGCGCCTGCCGCTGCCGCCGCCCCGCCTCCGCCGCCTGACCGCCGCACCTGAGCGCGTCGATCGCGATCTGCCACACGCGCCCGGTCGCGCTGTCGGCCAGCAGCTTCTGTGCCGCCGCTGCGTCCCCGGTCAGCCGCGCGATCCACGCCTGCCACTCCGTCCCGTCGTGCCCGCCGGACAGGCGCCCGTCCGCGCGCTGATCCATCCGGCGGCAGGCGGCCAGGGCCGTCGGCACGAGGGCGGCATGCGCCGTCGCGAGCGCCGCCACCAGCGCCACCGCGTCGGCCCGCGCCGCCGCCCCCCAGCCGATGAGGCCTTCCGGCCAGCCCGCCCCGTCCGCCCGCTCAGTCTCTGCGAGGAGCCGCTCCGCCGCCCCGGAGGCGTCGCGCCCCTCAGCGCACAGGCCCACCAGATCATCGGCCAGCAGCTCCAATTCTGCGCGCGGATCGTCCGCCGGGAGCGCCGCGAGGGCGTGCGGCGCGGTCAGCCAGCAGGCGGTGATCCCGGCCTGCTGCAGCCGCCCCAGCGCGGAGCGGAGCGGCTGACCCTCGCCGATCGGGTTCAGCGCGCGGCGGCGCAGCCGCTCCGGGGAGATCCAGCCGCCTGCGCGGTTCGGGATCAGCGCGGCGCCGTCCAGCTCTGCGGCGCCCCGCGCGCCCCGCAGCCCGTGGAGGTGGCGCCGCGCCACCTCCAGCGGCGACGCCCCGGCGAGCATCCGGCCCCACCGCTGCGCCTCCCGGTGATCGGGGCAGTGCGCGAGCGCCGCTGAGAGCGCCTCCTGCGCGGCCTCCAGGTTCCCGCGCCGCAGCGCCAGCACGATCCGGTCGCAGGCCGCGTCCGCGCGCCGCCCCGGCTCAGGCAGCCGCTCCCGCAGCCGCGCCACGGATTCCCCCTGCGGGAGCAGGAACGTCGCGAGCGCGAGCGCCTCCGGCCCGCCCGCGCGGAACGCCAGCTCAGCCAGCCGCCGCGCCTCGCCCGCCGCGCCCAGCACCTCCATCGCCCGCGCCCCCACCGCGAGGAACGGCCCGTTCTGCGGCATCGCCGCGATCAGCGCCCGGACCGGACCGGCGGCGCCGCGCGTGGCGGGCAGGTACAGATCCAGCCAGGGATCGGGCAGCGGCAGGGCAGGGGCGTCAGGCGGGACGGGCGGAGAGGCAGGGTGGGAGGCAGGATGAGAGGCAGGGTGGGGGACAGGGTGGGGGACAGACAGGAGGTGGGGAAGGATGGCAGAGGCGTTCACGCTCATGGTCGCTCCGGGTTGCGCCCTGCCGTGAGCATGGTGCGTGCCAGGGCTGGCCGGATGCCGGGCGTTGGTTATACGTGCGTTCCTGCCGAGCCGGGGTGTCAGCTTTCCGACACCCCCTGTCAGCTTTCCGACACCCCTGTCAGCTTTCCGACACCCTCCGACACCCTCCCAGAACTCCAGGATCTGCAATGCTGCTGTGGTGGATGAGCGAGGCGCAGGCCGCCTGTCAGGTGATCCAGCGATCCACACCGGCCGGAGCCGAGATCCAGATCGCGGCGCAGGGCAGCCCCGACGGCTGCCGCCGCATCCGGCTCGTGGCCTCGGCGGGCGTCGATGTGCGCGCCTGGTGGTACACCGCCGCCGGGAGCCGCTATCCGCTCCCGCGCGATCACCACGCCCTGCTCGCCGGGGGCGTCCACCTCCTCGTGGTGCCGGAATTGGTCTCCGGGGGGCAGGTGCTGATCCGGGTGGAGCCGGAGGGGCGGGCGGAGGGGCGGACAGAGCCGCCCGAACCGCTGAAATTGACTGTGGCGCTCGCGGACATCCCGCTGCCGCAGGAGAGCGCGCTGATCCGGCGCGAGCGCCGTCTGGAGCTGCACCTCGATCCGGCGCACCCCGGCTGGGGGTTCGCTGATCCGGCGAAGGGCTGGACAGAGGTGACGGATCGGTGGGCGCTGCTGCCCGATGCGGCCCCGGAGCGCTTCGCGCTGCCGCTGGAGGCGGAGGTGCTGGAGCTGGCGGGCGGGGAGGCCGCCCCCGGTTTTGTGCTGAGCGGGGCGGACGCGGTGCAGGCGCGCTGGCGGCTCCCGGGCGCCTCGCCCCAGGGGGTGCTGGAGGTGCCGCCCGGCTCGCTGGAGCTGATCGGCCCGGATCTTGTGTGGGCGTTCACGGCCCCGGCTGGCGCGACAAAGACAGAGATCCCTGGCGGCGTGCGCTGGGAGCTTCCGACCGGCGGGCAGCTCCGCTACCGCGTGCTGGAGGCGGGCGGCATGCCGGTGATCCCCGATGTGCAGACCTGGATCGCCGGGATCAGCGAGCGGTTCCGCGTGCGCTCCCTGCCGGAGCCTGCGGTGCCGACCTGGCTGCGCGCCGATCCCGACCCGTCCTATGTGTGGGAGTCGCTCTACGCGCTCTGCCGCGACATGGTCCTGCTCGACCCGCCCGGCGCCGATCCGCTCCAGCCCCGCCCGCTCAACCGCGCCTGGAAGGGCGGCTGGGCCGGATCGGTGGAGAAGGGCCTGATCCTGCAGCGGCTCTACGGGCAGGAGCGCTTCCCCTCCGCCTGGCTGCTCACCGGGGCTGACCCGGATCTGACGACGCTCACGGGCTTCGACGCGCTGCTGCTCCAGACGCCGGACGGGCTGCTCGATCCGGCCTGCCGGGCCTGCGCGCCGGGGGAGGTGCGCGTCGGGCTGATGGGCCGACCGGCGGTCTACCAGGACGCCGGTACCGGCACCGTCCCCCGCCTCCCGGGCCGCCTGAGCCGCTCCATCCAGCTCCGCGAGGATCGCTTCGAGGTCACCGTGGAGGCCTCAGGCGAGGCCGCGCTCTGGCTGCGCGAGGCGATCTGGGGCGCCGACCCGCCGCAGCAGGCCGTACGCCTGCTCGGGATGCTTGGGCTGAGCGGCGGCGAGATCCGCTTGGTGGAAGGTCTGGATCAGCGCGGAGAGCCGATCCGGCTGGAGGTCAGCACCAAGGAGCCGCCCGCCCCGATCTGGCCGGATGGCGCCCCGTGGGAGGCGGGAGCGGCCGCGCCGGGATAGACGGGCGGATCGTCCGTTGAGAGGCCCCGTGACCCTGCTCCAGCTTTTGCATAATGGTCGGATTGAAGAGTTCAACGCGAAGCGCGGCCAGCGCGTCACGCTGGACTTCTTCGCGGTAGACTTCTCTGAGTGTGAGCTGGCCGGGGTCGATCTCTCCGGCGCCACGCTGGAGAAGGGCGATCTGAGCCAGGCCGACCTGACCGGCGCCCGGCTCGACCGCGCCAACCTCTCCGGCGCCGACCTCACCGGCGCGAAGCTCGATCGCTGCATCGCGGTGAAGACCCGCTTCCGCGAGGCATGCCTGGAGGGCGCGTCGCTCGCGGGGGGCGAATTCGCCGGGGCCGACTTCTCCGACGCGGAGCTCACCAACGTCGCCGCCGCCCGCGTCCGCATGAGCAACGCCCGCCTGAAGTGCGTCAGCGCCCGCCACGCGGATCTCTCCGGCGCCGATCTCACCGACGCCCGGCTCGTCGAGGCCGATCTGCGCGACGCCGACCTGACCGGCGCGAACCTCACCGGCGCCGATCTGTCGCGGGCCGATCTCACCGGGGCGAAGCTCCAGGGCGCCACGCTGAAGAGCGCGAAGCTCACCGGGGCGAAGCTCGTCAACACCGATCTGCAGCGCGCGCTGCTCACCGAGGCCGATCTCAGCGGGGCCGATCTTAGCGGGGCGGAGATCGGGGGGGCCGACTTCTCCAAGGCCGATCTGTTCGATCTCCAGGGAGAGCCTGAGCTGCTCGCCCGCGTCCGGGGCGGCCCCGCGACCCCGGAGCCCTCCCCGGTCGCCGTCATCAACGTCCAGATTGATCAGGCGGGGGTCGTCGAGAGCGGCGGCGCGCTCGCCTGCCTCTGGGACAACACCCCGGAGGAGGAGGAGGAGGACATGATCATCTGCGTCAGCCTCCTCGGCGCAGCGCCCCCCGTCCTGCTCGCGCTGCCGCTGCCCGCCGATCAGGTGCTCGTGCGCGCCCTGCTCCCCGCGCCGGACGGCTTCCGCGTCGTCGCCCTGCTCGACAACCCCGGCGGCGTCGTGCTGTGGACCGCCACGCTCAGCCGCAGCGGCGCGCTCGTCGTGCAGGAGAACATGCGGCTCGGCTACACCCCGGTCGTCCAGCCCGTCTTCGAGGCCGAGGCCGGCAGCGACGGCTTCCTCGTCTACGGGATCGGTCGGCAGAGCGTGTTGTCCGTCCACCGCTACAGCCCCGCCGGGATCGCGGCCGGCGCGGGCGGGCTGCAGGAGGTGCTGCGCGCCCCCGCCCAGACCTACCGGGGCTTCTGCGGGCAGCTCGATCCCATCCTGCTCGGCAAGGGCGGCACCCTCGCCACCGTCGCCCCCGACGGCATCGGGCGCCTCCAGACCGCCCCCGCCGGGTACCCCGGCCGCCTCACCGCCGCCGCCGCCGACCCCTCCGGCCGGATCGCCGTCGCCTGGGCCGGGCGCGACGAGCGCGGCCTCCGCTTCCAGATCGTCGGCGAGGGCGAGGCCGTCCGCATCGACCCGAAGCTGGAGATCGGTGCCATCGCGCTGCTCTGCCACGGCGGTCGCTGGCTGCTCTGCTGGACCCGCGAGGCGGTGCGCGGCGGCGAGGCGACGGTGCCGGTCGGCCAGTGGATGCCGGACGGCAAGCCGTTCCTGCTGCTCGACCCGGCGAAGGTCGGGGCGGCGGCAAAAGAGGAGATCGTCGAGATCCGGCCGGTCTCAGGGCCGACGCCGATGCTCGCGTTCCAGACGTTCCTGGATGCGCTGGTGGTCGTCGAGGTCGAGGGGGAGGGGACGAAGGTGCGGGCGACGCTCAAGTGAGCGGCCAGGCTTAGAAGTAGTACCGCACCCCGACCGCGGGCTCAGTAGCAATGATCAGCTCGGTGCCGATGTCGATGCGGACGCCCCAGTCTACAGAGAATCCGAGGTTGTCGAGGCCGAACGGAAAAAACTCTGTGGAGAGCATCGGGAGCAGGCGCAGCGCGCCCCAGCCGCCGTAGTCGTGCTGGTAGCCGGTGTAGAGGCTCAGGTAGAGGTTCATGTTGTCTTCGACCGCCGCGCCGAAGAGGAAGCGGAGGCCGCCGCCGTAGCCGCTCAGGCCGTCGGTGGCGTTCATGCGGAAGCCGCCGTCCAATTCCAGCATCAGGTTGAGCGTGGGCTTCGCGGCAGGGAGGCCGTAGCGGAGGGAGAGGTGGGTGAGGGAGCCGCCCTCCATCCCCGGCTCGACGGCCTGCCACACGCCGATCCCGATCCGCTCGCGCAGATCCTTCGCCTCCACCGACCCGATGAGCAGTACCAGCAGCATCCGCCCGGATAACCCGCGCCCGGCGCTACTGCACAGCGGGGGCCGCCGGACCTGCGAGCGGGATGTCGGGGAGCGGGCCGTAGCTGCGGGTGAGGAGGAGGCCCGGCGCGGCCTCGCCGTCTATCCAAGCGGTGACGCGCTGGACGGTCTGCCAGGGGATCGGGTACCCGGCGAGGGCGGCGATCCAGCGCTCAGGGAGGAGGAGGTGTCCGTCCTCGCGGAGCAGCGGGGGGCGGCCCGCGCGCACCCGGATCTCCTGCCCGGCGACGCTCAGGGTGAAGCTGTCGCCCTCCGGCACCGGGACGGCCCCGCCGCTCCATGCCCCCTCCGGCCCCGATCCCCAGGCGGGGCAGTCGGCGGCAGGATCGAGGACGAGGGCGCGGCGGTCGCTGAACAGGTAGAGCGCGCGGCTGCGGTGGCGGCCCCGGATGGAGGTGCGGAGGATCGCGCCGGTGCCGTGCAGGGGGCGGACGTCCTGGTAGTCGCGGACATAGCCGTCGAGCGCGCCGGCTGTGCCGGGGCAGCCGGGGGCGGATCGGAGCTGCAGGCGGGCCTGGAAGCCGTCGCCCTCCAGCTTCAGCTCCCAGCGCGGGCCGTCCGCCTGCAGGTCGACCGGGCGCAGGTGGCTGACCGGCGAGGCCAGCCCTTCTATAGGAGCGCCCTCCCGGAGCGGCACATGCCACGCATGCCATTCGAGCGGCTGGAGATCGGGCTCCAGCAGCAGCAGCCGCGTGTCGATCTGCTCCTTCAGCAGCCCGCCGTCCGAGCGCGTCAGCCGCGCCACCACCCCGGAGAGGCCGGAGGTGCCGACCAGCCACCAGGACTCCCGCACCGGGTACCGCGCCGTCAGCAGGAGCAGCGCGGCCCAGATCGGGAGGATCAGCAGGGCGCGGACGGCGCGGCGCCTCATCCCGGCGGCGCTCCCGGCGGAGATCCGGGCGTCCCCGGTGGAGATCCGGGCGTCCCCGGCGGCGGGGTTCCCGGCGGCAATACACCCGGGGAGGGGAGGGGAGCGCCGTCGTTCCTGGGGCGGAAGATCGGCGTCCAGGTGCGCGTCCCGCCGCAGCCGAGGGCCAGCCCCTCCATGGCGGCGGGCTGCAGATCCGGCGACCACTGATCGGGGTGGACGGCGGCGAGCGCCTCCCCGCCCCCCCGGCAGAGCCGGTCGCGCACCGGGGAGGTCTGGGCGGAGAGCAG
>JBEIQZ010000127.1:0-12270 GCA_040376255.1 Alphaproteobacteria bacterium | reverse complement strand
TGCCGCCGACCACGATGATGCCGGAGATGGCGTTGGTGACGCTCATCAGCGGGGTGTGGAGGGCGGGGGCGACGCTCCAGACGACCTGCCAGCCGATGAAGCAGGCCAGCACGAAGACGGTGAAGTGCTGGAGGAATTCCGGCGGCGCCCAGATCCCGGCGGCGGCGAGCGCGAGGACGGTGAGGGCGCCGAGGACGCCGCCACCCCGGGTCTTGTTGCTGCTGCCGTGGCCGTGGCCCTTCTTCTTCTTTGCGGGGGCCTGAGCGGGCGCGGCTGCGACAGGCGCGGAAACGTCGGGCTTCGCCGGGGCGGCGGTCTCGACGGTCCTGGCGTCCGGGCTGACGGCGGGCTTGAGCGGCGCGGGCGCCTTCTGATCCCTGGGCGGGCGCAGGGCGACGGGGAAGCGGACCTGTCCCTGGTGGACGACAATCGCCTGATAGATGACATCGTCGTCGAAGTCGACGCGGAACGCCTCGCCGCTCCCCATGTCGGTGAGGAGGTGGGTGAGGTTGGAGCCGAAGAACTGGCTGGCGTGGCCGGGGAGGCGGCTCGGCAGATCGGTGTAGCCGAGCAGGATCACGCCGTCCTCCTCAGCGCGCTCGCCGGGCTTCGTCAGCTCGCAGTTGCCGCCCTGCTCGGCGGCCATATCGACGATCACTGAGCCGGGCTTCATCGCGCGCACCATCTCGGCGGTGATGAGCGTCGGCGCCCGCTTTCCGGGGATGAGGGCGGTGGTGATGACGACATCGACCTCGCGGCACTGCGCGGCGAACAGCGCCATCTCGGCGGCGATGAACGCCGGGCTCATCTCCTTCGCGTAGCCGCCCGCCGCCTCGCCGTCCTCCTGCAATTCGACGGTCAGGAAGCGCGCGCCCATGCTCTCGACCTGCTCGCGGGAGGCCGCCCGGACGTCGAAGGCCCGCACCTCCGCGCCGAGGCCGCGCGCCGCGCCGATGGCCGCCAGCCCCGCCACGCCCGCGCCGATGATCAGCACCTGCGCGGGCCGGGACTTGCCCGCCGCGCTCATCTGCCCGGCGAAGTAGCCGCCGTAGGCCGCCGCCGCCTCGACCACCGCCCGGTAGCCGGAGATGCCCGCCTGCGAGGACAGCACGTCCATCTTCTGCGCCCGCGAGATGCGCGGGATCTGTTCGAGCGCCAGGGCCGAAGCGCCCCGCGCCGCGATCCGGTCGAGCAATTCCCGGTTCTGCGCCGGGTAGAGCGTCGAGATCAGCGTCTGACCCGCGCCCAGCCGATCGGCCTCCTCCAGGGTCGGCGGGCGGATCTTCAGCACAAGATCCGCGCCCCACACCGCCGCCGCGTCGGCGAGCTCCGCCCCGGCCTCAGCGTAGGCGCTGTCCCGGAAGCGGGCCTGCTGGCCTGCGCCCGCCTCGACACGCACCGAAAAACCCATCGACTTCAGCTTCTTGACCGTCTCAGGCGTCGCCGCCACGCGGCGCTCGCCCGGATACACTTCTCTGGGAACCCCGACCCACATCTCGCCACCCTGAAACGCGCGGCATGATGCCACAGCAGACACTCTGAGTCCAGCCGGATAGATGCTGCTGTCCGCTCTCCACGAGGAAATCCATGTCCCGGATCCGTCCCTTCCGCGCCGTCCGCGCCCCCGCTGAACGCGCCGCCGCCGTCATCGCCCCGCCCTACGATGTCATGAACGAGGCAGAGGCCCGCGCGATCGTGGCCGCCAACCGCTCTTCTTTCGTGCGCGTCAGCCGCCCGGAGGCGGTGATGCCTGCCGGGAGCGACAGCCACGCCCCCGAAGCCTACGCGACCGCCCGCAGCGAATTCTTCGCCATGCTCAGCGAGGGCGCGCTGATCCAGGACAGCGCGGACAGCTACTACCTCTACGGGCAGAAGATGGGCGATCACGCGCAGGTCGGGCTGGTCGCCACGTTCGCCGTGGAGGAGTACGACCAGAACCTCATAAAGAAGCACGAGTTCACCCGGCCCGACAAGGAGAAG
The DNA here is from genome assembly GCA_040376255.1 of Alphaproteobacteria bacterium. Taxonomy (GTDB): domain Bacteria; phylum Myxococcota_A; class UBA796; order UBA796; family SXON01; genus JBEIQZ01. The sequence continues at coordinate 10,290 of JBEIQZ010000127.1, read as the reverse complement.
GATCGCGTCGACCACATCGACGCCACCGGCTGCCAGACCGGGATGGTGTTCCTCGCCTACCGCGATCAGGAGCCGCTCAACGCCCTCATCGCCCGCCACGCCGCCGCCCCGCCGCTCTGGCAGGTCACCACCGAGGACGCCGTCGTCCACACGCTCTGGCGCGTCGACGACCCCGCCGACATCCAGGCGATCACCGACGCCGCCGCCGCCCTCCCCGCCTGCTACGTCGCGGACGGCCACCACCGCTCCGCCGCCGCCTCGATCGTCCACCGGCAGCGGGCCGGCCAGCCCGGCACCCACGCGTGGTTCCTCGCCGGGCTGTTCCCCGCCTCCTCGCTCCAGATCCTCGCCTACAACCGCGCGCTGAAGGATCTCCACGGCCACACCCATGACTCCCTCATGGCCTCGCTCCGCGCGCACTTCGACGTCAGCCCGACCGATCAGCCCGTCCCCGGCGGGCGCGGCGAATTCACGATGTACCTCGGCGGCCGGTGGTACCACCTCCAGGCCCGCAACATCCCCGCCGACCCCGTCGCCGCCCTCGACGTCTCCATCCTGCAGGAGCGCGTCCTGCACCCGCTGTTCGGCATCGCCAACCCCCGCACCGACAAGCGCATCGACTTCATCGGCGGCATCCGGGGCTGGCAGGAGCTGCAGAAGCTCGTCGACAGCGGCTCGCACGCCGTCGCCTTCCACCTGCACCCGACCTCGATGGATCAGCTCCTCGCCGTCGCGGACGTCAACCAGGTGATGCCGCCCAAGTCGACATGGTTCGAGCCGAAGCTGCGCGACGCGGTGGCGATGCACCGGATCGACTGAGGGGCGCGCCGCCTCCCCGCTACCGTCTTTTCCCGGCGAGGAGGGAGTCGCACAGCTCCCCCAGCCGATGCGCGAACCGCTCCGCCCGCAGCCTCGGCGGCTCCGGCGAGGGCAGGCGCGCGACGCGCTGATCGTACCCGGTGATCGCGCCCTCCAGCTCCCGGATGTCCTCGACGACGAGCACCCGATCCGCGAGCCGCCGCGCGAACTGGATCTGGTGGCCGTCGACGTGTTCGCCGTGCGCGGGGTCGCGCGGCACGACGATCGGCACCTTCCCGTGGGAGAGCGCCTGCATGATGCTGGCGGGGCCGCCGTGGGTGATCACGATCCGCGCCCCGGCCATCGCCGCCTGCACCGCGTCGAAGGCCATCATCTTCTCCATCGTGCAGCGCGGGGCCGCCGCCGTCGAGTAGCCGCTCTGGATGCGGATCTCCTCGCGGACGACGCCCGCCGCTGCCAGCCGATCCAATTCCACCACCAGCCGGTTGAACGGGTCTTCGTGTGTTCCGACCGTCGCAAAGATCATCGACCCTCCCCTGCGGCACCTACACCGGCCTCGGGTGTCCCCCGAACCGCCCGGTGAACACCTTATCCCGCATGTCCGGCTTCTTGCCGGAGAAGCGGCTCATGATATGAGAAAAATACTGTGTCTTGCTCTGGATCTTCGCCACGAGCACCTTGCGCTCCTTCTCTCCGGCCACCGCTGCCCACTCGGCCTCGAACTCAGCCTCCACTTTCTGCAGCTCCGCGTCCAGATCGCGCAATTGGCGGATCAGATCGATGGCGAACTCTTCGGGGATATCGACCGGCATGCCGGAGAGCCTGCGCTGCTCGGCGGCGGGTACATCGGCGGGGGGGGATGTCCACTTGCGGGCGAACCAGTACTCGGCGACGCGGCGCTCGGTGAGGCCCTGGATGACACGGGCGAGGCGGAGGTACTGGGAGGACTTGAGCTTGACGCGGTAGTCGCCCCAGCGGGCGACGAAGCCCTCCTCGGAGGCGTCCATCTGCGCGACGTGATCGATCAATTCCTGGAGGCCGCCGGTGATGCGCTCGGTGAGGGGCATCCCCCAGCGGTCAGCCCAGGTCTGGAGGTCGTCGTAGCTGAGATCGGCGCCGGTGAAGCGGTCGCGGACGCCGAGCAGGACGAGCTTCTCGGTGTCGTACTGGACGATGTTCTTGGACTCGGCGGCGATGATCTCGACGAGCAGGGTGAAATTGTCGGGGACGACGGCCTGGCTGTGGCGCTGCGCCCAGAGGCGCTCGGCGGCGGCGGCCTGGGTGCTGTAGAAGCTTCCGCGCGTGGCCCAGCGGAGCTTTCCGTCGAGGCGGTAGCAGATGCCGAGGCTGCCGTCGTACTTGACGGTGGTGACGTCGGGGGGGCGGTCGGGGAGGTCGTGGGTGACGCCGTGCTCGCCGTAATTAAAGAACTTGTCGAAGGGCAGGGCGACGACCTCGCGGGTGTCGCGGTCGAGGATGAGTCCACGGCAGCGGCGGGTGACGCTGTCCCAGGCGCCGTCGAAGGCGCACTGATCGGTGTAATTGTAGAGGGAGAGGCGGCCCTGATCGGAGCGGCTCAGGAGCTTGCGGGCGACGTAGGCGTCGAGGACGTCGAAGGATGGCACGTTTGTCGCGGGGGTCACGGCGGAGATCATGGGAGGGTCCGGTGCGAGAGGTGGCCGACGAGGTGTCCGGCGGCGGCGTAGGCGGGCATGAAGGCGCGCCAGCGTCCTTCGTGGCGGAGGGGCGGGCGGGCGCCGGGAGAGAGGGCAGCGGGGCTGAGGGTGGCGATGCTGAAGGCACCGGAGCCGACGCGCGCGCCGCTGCTGTCCCATAACCCGGTTCCGCCCGAGAACCCAGGCCCGGCGGCGTTGGCGAAGGCGACCGGCACCCCGAGCGAGGCGGCGGCGCGGGAGAGGAGGTGGTCGCGGTAGCGGTTGGACCCTGCGTAGAGCCAGCCGAGGCCCGGGGGCGGCGGCTGGCGGTAGTCGGGCCAGGCGGCGGCGATCAGGACGATGTCGACGCGCCCGCGCAGGGCCTCCCAGGCGCGGAGGTGGAGGAGGTCGGCGCAGATCAGCAGGCCGAGGCGGAGCCTGCCGGAGCGGGCTTCGAAGGGGACGACGCCGGGGTGGCGACCGGCGCGCCACTGGCGGGACTCGGCGGGGCTGGGGTGCTGCTTGCGGTAGCAGGACCACCGGCCGTCCGGGGCGGCGAGGCCGAGGAAGCAGCCGTCCCCGTGGAGGAAGCCGGGGCAGACGGCGAGCCGGTGGCGGGCGGCGAGCCGGAGGGCGAGGTCGCGGGCCTGATCGCCGCAGTCCGCGCGGGCGTGGCGGTAGCCGGGGAGGAGCGCCTCGGGGAGCAGGAGCAGGTCGGCGCCGCCGGCGGCGGCGCGGGCGGCGAGGGCGTCGAGGGCGCCTGCAGCCGCCGGGTCGCGGGAGGGATCGACCGATGGCGGGAATTCGGCGGCGGCGATCCGGAGCGACATGCGGCGGCTGTATCCCGGCCTGCATGGGCATCAAGGCCCGGCGGGGAGTACGGCGGTGCCGGACGCGATACAATGACCGGGATGTTGACGCTCGGTATCTACGACGGGACCCACGACGCGGGGGCGGCGCTCCTGCAGGGCGGGGAGATCCGCGCGGCCTGCAACGAGGAGCGGTTCAGCCGGGTCAAGGGGGCGGGCGGCTGGCCGGAGCGGTCGATCCGCTGCTGCCTGGCGGCGGCGGCAGAGATCGGGGCGGAGATCGGGGAGGTGGCGTTCGCGGGGGTGGTGAACCCGAACCCCGGGCTGCGGGGGATGCGGCGGCTGCAGCGGGAATTCCGGCTCGACGACGGGGCGTTCTACGTCGAGCAGCCGCGCCGGGGCGACTGGATCGGCCAGTGGCTGCAGTTCCAGAGCCCGTTCCCCTACCTGCGCGCTGAGCACCCGGCCACCGCGCTGATCCGCCCGCCGCTGCGGTGGCTGCTGCGCCGGACGACGCGCCGCGCGGGCATCGACGCCCCGGTGAGCCTGCACGAGCACCACCGCTGCCACGCGGCGTCTGCCTGGTATACGTCGGGGCCGGTCGGCGGAGCCGTCGACAGGACGTGCGCGGGGCTGGTGGTGGTGGCCGACAGGATCGGGGACGGGCTGGCGCTGACGGTGTGGCGGGGCGGGCCGGAGGGGCTGACCCGGCTGGGGGCGATGCCCTACCCGCACTCCTACGGGCTGCTGTACGCGACGCTGACGGGGTTCCTGGGGTTCCGGCCCTTCCGGCACGAGGGCAAGCTGACCGGGCTGGCCGCGCTGGGCGATCCGGAGGCGGTGCGGGTGCCGTTCCCGTTCCACGGGCCGGTGGAGGATCGGCGGTTCACGCACCGGTTCGGCCCGGAATTGCGCCCGTGGCTGGATCAGCTCCGCCCGTACCGGCGCGAGGACGTGTGCGCCTGGCTGCAGCGGGGGCTGGAGCAGGAATTGTCGGCGCTGTGCGCGTGGTGGCTGCGGCGGGAGGGGCTTTCGCGGCTGGCGCTCGCGGGCGGGGTGTTCGCGAACGTCCGGCTGAACCAGGCGATCGGGGCGCTGCCGGAGGTGGAGGCGATGAGCGTCCACCCGCACATGGGCGACGGCGGGCTGGCGGTCGGGGCAGCACTGTGCGCCTGGGCGGCGCGGGAGCCGGGGGCGCGCCCGCGCCCGATGCGGGACGCCTTCCTGGGACCGTCGTGGAGCGGGGCGGAGATCGAGGCGGACTTGCAGCGGTCGGGGCTGCGCTGGAAGCGCCCGCAGGATCTGGAGGAGCAGGCGGCGCAGCTCCTCGCAGGCGGGCAGATCGTGGCGCGGTTCGACGGGGCGATGGAGTACGGGCCGCGCGCGCTCGGGAACCGGAGCATCCTGGCCTCCGCCGCCGATCCCCGCATGACCGACCGGCTCAACCTCGCGCTGTCGCGCTCAGACTTCATGCCCTTCGCGCCGCTGCTGCTGGACGAGGTGGCGGAGGACTGGGTGGAGGGGCTGGCCCCGGTGCGCGAGGCCGCCCGGTTCATGACGGTGACCGTCCAGGCGACCGGGCGGATGCGGCGGGCCTGCCCGGCGGCGGTGCATGTGGACGGGAGCCTGCGCCCGCAGCTCGTCGACGCTGAGACGCAGCCGGGGCTGCACCGGATACTAAGCAGCTACCACCGGAAGACCGGCGTCCCGGCGCTGATCAACACCAGCTACAATCTGCACGAGGAGCCCATCGTGTGTACACCCGCTGAAGCCATCGCCACCTGGCGCGCCGCGCGGATCGACGCGCTCGCCATCGGCCCATGCCTGGTACAGGCGCAGGGATGAGCCGCCCATGAAGACCCTCGCCCTGATCTTCCCCCGCTTCCGCTACCCCTCCGGGGACTACCCGCTCGGCATCGCCACGCTCGCGGCGGTGATCCGGCAGGAATTGCCGCTCCGGGTCGCGGTCTGCGACACGACGTTCGACCCCCGGCTGGAGCGCGTCGCGGACTTTCTGGACAGGGAGAGACCGGACTTTGTCGGCATCGGCATGAGCACGCTGATGCTGGGCGAGGGGCTGGCGGTGGCCCGGATGGCGAAGGAGCGCGGCCTGCCGGTGTTCGTCGGCGGCCCGCACCCGACCACCGACCCGGAGGCGATGATGGCGCTCCCGACCATCGACGCCTGCGTGCTGGGCGAGGGCGAGGAGACCTCGGTGGCGCTGCTGCGGGGCTGGCTGGCCGGGGAGCGGGCGCCGGTGGACGGGGCGTGGGTGCGGCTGGCCGACGGCAGCCTGAGCCGATCCACCAAGCGGGCGGCGATCCAGAAGCTGGACGCGCTGCCGCACCCGGCCTGGGATCTCCTCGACATGGAGGCGTACCTGGCGGCGTGGGGGCAGCTCGACTCCTGGCGGCCCGGCGTGCGCGGGGTGAACGTGATGGCCAGCCGGGGCTGCCCCTACGAGTGCAGCTTCTGCCAGCCGGTGCTCGACGCGATGTTCGGCAAGAAGCTGCGCCAGCGCAGCCCGGCCTCGGTGGTGGCCGAGATCCGCGAGCTGCACCGGCGCTACGACATCGGCGGCTTCTGGTTCACTGACGACACCTTCACCACCAACCGGAAGTGGGTGCAGGAGTTCTGCCGCCAATTGAAGGAGACGGGGCTCGATCTCGCCTGGGGCTGCACGACGCGGGCGAACCTGATCGCGCCGGAATTGATGGCGGCGATGGCCGAGGTCGGGCTGAAGAAGGTCGGGATCGGGATGGAGAGCGCGACGGAGCATGTCCGCGAGGGCATCTATAAGAAGGGCGTCACCGCCGAGGCGATCGAGAACACCGTGCAGGTCGCCCACGATCACGGCGTCCACACGCTGCTGTTCCTCATGCTCGGCGCCCCCGGAGAGAGCCGCGCCGAGATGCTGGAGACCATCGAGATGGCGACCCGCCTCCCCGCCTCAGAGGCCAGCTTCTCGCTGTTCGTCCCCATCCCCGGCACCGACATCTGGAAGAAGATGATCGCCGAGGGCTGGCGCATGTCGGAGGACTACACCGACTACGACTACTACGCCCGCCAGCCCTTCGAGGGCGGGATCTCGCGCTTCGAGCTGCGGATGATCCAGCGGCTCGCCTACCTGCGCTTCTACTCGCACCCCAACCGCTGGCGCTCGCTCGGGCGGAACCTCTCCACCCTGCAGGGCGCGCGCTCGCTCGGGCGGAAGCTGATGCGGATCGTGCCCCACGGGATGTCGCCCGCGAAGCCGGAGGCCGATCTGCGGACGGCGGAGGCGGCAAGGATCGTGCGGAGCCGCGCGGCGGGCTAGCTCTCTGTCATATCGGAGCAAGAAGAAGAAGGCCGTGCCCTTCGCCCCGGTACGGGGAGAAGGTGGCAGCCGAAGGCTGACGGATGAGGGGAAAGCCGTGCCGGAACGCCCCTCATCCGGCCCTCCGGGCCACCTTCTCCCCAAAGGGGCGAAGGGACGGAGCGTGCTCCTCGGTGGTGGTAACCGGAGGCTGAAAAAGGACAACCCCCGCCCTCTTGCGAGGACAGGGGCTGTTCTTGCCGGAGCGCCGGTGAGGGCGACCCGCGCTGCCGCTCACATGGCGGTGCAGCCGGCGGCGGCGTAGTAGTTGACGTCCTGGCCCCAGGACCAGCACTCGCCGCTGGCGGCGTCGACCACGACGTAGGTCAGGCCCGCCTCCAGATCCTGGTAGAACAGGGTGGTGGAACCGGCGACGATGTCGTCGATGCCGCCGCCGTCGCAGTCGGGGTGGACGGAGGTCAGGGTGACGCCGGTGGCGCCGGCGGGGTGACAGGCGTTGCCCTCGCCGCAGTCTTCGCCGTACCAGCCGTCGGCGCCAGCGCCGGTCTCGGCCAGGCCGAGGAAGTAGTCACCGGAGCCGTTCTCGATGGAGAGGGTGTAGGAGCACTTGTCGGTCCAGGAGCCGCTGACCGAGAACTCCGGGGTGGTGGTGCCGCCGGTGCCGGTGTCGGTGTCGGTGTTGCCGGTGCTGGTGTCGTCGGTGGCGCCGGAGTCCTTGCCATCGGTGCAGGCGAGGAACGAGAGGGAAGAGAGCAGGATCAGATTGAGCATGTGGTTGTCTCCTTACAGGGCACACATATGACCGATAGTGAAGGCGGTGTCAACCATGACATGCATGTCGCGGTCAACCGGCGCGGTGCGCGACCGGGCCGCTATTGAGCCCGGCCACGCGCGCGTCCATCACCCGGAACCAGAGCGGCGGCAACATCGCCAGCAGCATCATCGCCGGGTAGCTGCCGGGCAATTGCGGCACAGCGTCGAAGTGGCGGAGGTCGGGGTAGCGGCGGGCGGGGTGGGCGTGGTGGTCGGAGTGGCGGGCGAGGTTGAGGATCATCGCGTTGGCGATGGGGTGGCTGGAGTTCCACGAGTGGTGGGGGGCGACGCGCACCGGGCGCCCGCTGCCGTCCTGCTCGCGGACGAGGCCGTAGTGCTCGACATAGTTGACAGTCTCCAGCAGCAGGATCGCCACGGCGCTCTGGGCCAGGAACGCCCCGATCCCGGCGATGCCCAGCCAGCCGCCGATGGCGCCGATCAGCAGCAGCCAGCCCGCCGCATACTGCAGCATCCGGTTCTGCACGGACATCACCGCCCGCCCCTGCCGGGCGAGCCGCCGCGCCTCGATCTGCCATGCGTCGATGAGGCTGCCGTGGATCGCCCGCGCCAGGAACGTGTACAGGTTCTCCCCAAATCGGGCGGTGGCCGGGTCGTCGCGGGTGGCGACGTTGCGGTGGTGGCCGTATACGTGCTCGATGCTGAAGTGCGGGTAGCTCACGCTCATCATCCCGATGTCCGCCAGCCGCCGCTCCAGCCAGGTGTCGCGGTGCATCAGCTCATGCGCCACCCCGATCAGCATCCCGCCGCCCACCCCCATCCCCAGCACCAGCCCCGCCACCTCCGCCGCGCTCCACGGATCGAGCGCCACCGAGCGCAGCACCGCCAGCGTGATGCCGGTCTGCACCGGCACCCACACCATCGGGAGCGCCCGCAGGATCACCTCCCGCGCCCGCGCCCCCGCGCCGTCCGGCGCCGCCTCCCGGTTCTTCACCTCCAGCGGCAGCACCGTGTCCAGCGCCGGGATCGCCACGAACAGCACCGCCAGCGGCAGCCACACCCACGCCCCGCCCAGCCACCAGGAAGCCGCCAGCACCAGCGGCGTGATGAACACCATCCCGTAGTACAGCATGAAGCACCTCCACCCCCGGAGGATACCGCACTGTTGAGAAGAAGTCAATGAGAGATATTCAGTGAGACATGTTCAATATGCCGGGTGCAGCCGCTCTGAGGGATCGGGGTCGGCGCCGTCGCGGTTCCAGAACAGGATCAGCTCCGGGCGGCGCTCCAGCACACGGGCGGCCACATCGCGGTCGATCACCACGATCTCCTGACGCTGATCCGGGCGCTGATCCGGGTGTTGATCGTCGCACCAGGCGATGGCGAGCGCCCCGGCGCGGATGTCGTGGGCGAGGCGCTCCGGCAGGTCGAGGCGCCAGATCTGGGGCGGGAGGGGGGCGCGGAACCAGAAGCGCTGCGGGCCGGGGCGGAAGATCTTGCGGTTGGCACGGAGCATCTGGCGGGTGGAGATCAGGCGGATCTCCTCCTGCTCGCGGGCGATGCTCTCCAGGCGGCGGCGGCGGCGCTCCTCCTCCTCCTCCTTCACGCGGGCCTCCAGCTCCTCGCGCTCGCGGCGCTCCCGGATGGCCTTCGGCTCCTGGTTCCCGGCGCTCTGCTTCGCCTCCTTGCGCAGCTCGTTCTGTACGCGGTGGACGTCCTTTTTGGCGACCACACCGGCCTTCAACAGCGAGTCCCTGAGGTTGATCATTGCGCCGGCTTAACCCGCCGGAAGCCCCGGAGCAGCCCTGCATAGTCGGTCGCGGTCAGCACCGGCGCGCCCGCCCCCGCTGACGGCCCTCCCGCCAGCGGCCCCGCCAGCGGCCCCTCCCCGATCCGGCCCCACCGATCCGGATCGGCCGCCGCCAGCCGCCCGAGCGTCCCCTCCGGCAGCGCGCCCTGCGCCGCGATCTCCCCGATCAGCGCCGCCCGCTGCCCCTCCGGCAGCGCGCAGCCCGCGTCCACCGCCCCCACCACCGCCGCCCCGATCTCCCCGCTCCCGAACAGCACCACCGCCGCCTGCAGCCAGCTCCGCACCGGCACCACCCGCGCCCCCAGCGCCGCGAAGTCCGCAGCCGTCCTCCCCGTCGTGAGGTGGATGAAGATGCGCTCCACCGCCTCCGCCCGCTCCACCCGCCGGAGCGCCGCGAGCGCCTCCACCACCTGATCGGGGTAGGCGCCCTCCTGCTTCATGAGCTGCGCCAGCTCCACCGGCCCCACCCGCCCCGCCACCGCGTCCGCATAGACCGAGTAGACCAGCGCGTCCGCCTCGGCGTCATCCCCGAAGCAGCTCTCCCGCACAGTCATCGCCCCCGCCGCCCCCGCCCGCGCCGCGAGCAATTGCACCAGCTTGTACGGGAACTGGCTCCGGATCGCCCGCAGCCGCCCCCGCCGCACGTTCGCGAGGTTGTCCTTCAGGATGAAGGTGTCGACCCGCACCCCGTCCAGCCGGAGCTTCTCCTCCAGCCGCCGCCGCATCTGGGTGGGCGACCCCGACAACAGAAAGATGTCCCCCTCCCGCCCGAGCCCCTGCACCAGCGCGGTCGCCCCGGGGACGGCCCGCTTCCAGTGGGCAGGCTCCAGCGCGCTCCTGAGCAGCCCGCGCCACGAGCCGATGTCTGTCTCCAGGTAGGTCTTGTCCAGATCCCACCGGTAGATCCGCCGACCCGTCTCCCAGGGAGCCTCCGCCCCGGTCACGCCTCCACCCGCCGCAGCCCCTTCAGCCGCGCCTCCACCCTCGGCGCGAGCGCCGCCGCGATGGCGCCGTCGTGCGCGGGCTGCGCCGCCACCGCGAACTCTACAGTGGACAGCACCCCCAGCTCCGCCCGCCCCTCTCCCCGCCCCTCTCCCCGCCCCTCTCCCT
>JBEIQZ010000437.1:0-5454 GCA_040376255.1 Alphaproteobacteria bacterium | reverse complement strand
CGCAGGCGGAACGTGCCGTGATGGCCGTGGCCGGCGTCGCCAAGGTCGAGATCGAGATGACCGCGCGGGTCACGTCGAGCCGCCCGGTGCTCGGCGAGAAGGGGCTGATCCCCGGCGTGAAGAACGTGATCGCCGTGTCGTCCGGTAAGGGCGGTGTCGGCAAGTCGACGGTCGCCGTGAACCTCGCCTGCGCCTTGGCCAAGACTGGCGCGCGCGTGGGCATCCTCGATGCTGACGTCTACGGCCCCAACGTGCCGCTGATGCTCGGCGTGCGCGGCCAGCCGATGGTCGAGAACAAGAAGATCATCCCCTTCATGGCGCACGGCCTGCAGGTGATGTCGATGGCGCTGCTCGTCGCCGACGACCAGCCGGTGATCTGGCGCGGACCGATGCTGCATTCTGCGGTGCGCCAGTTCCTCTACGACGTCGCCTGGGACAGCCTCGATTACCTCGTCGTCGACCTGCCGCCCGGCACCGGCGACGCGCAACTGTCGCTCGCGCAGCAAGCGCACATCATGGGTGCGGTGATCGTCACCACGCCGCAGGACGTCTCCGTCCTCGACGTGAAGAAGGCGATCCGCATGTTCCAGACCGTCCAGGTGCCGATCCTCGGCGTGGTCGAGAACATGTCGTGGTTCGACCTGCCGGGCGGGCAGCGCGCGTGGCCGTTCGGGCAGGGCGGCGGCGACCGGCTGGCCGCAGAGTACGGCGTCCCGCTGCTGGCCTCGGTGCCGCTGCGCGAGAAGATCCGCGAGGGCGGTGACAAGGGGCGCCCGGCGGTGCTGGACGGGAACCCGGAGTTCGTGGACATCGCCCTGGCCGTCTGCCAGGCGCTGCCGGTGGGATGATGGAGCTGCCGGAGCTCCCGCGCACCGGGGCGCTGCTGGATCGCTTCGGACGGCTCCACAGCTACCTGCGGATCAGCGTCACTGACCGCTGCAATTACCGCTGCGTCTACTGCATGCCCGCTGAGGGGCTGGCGTGGATGCCCCGCAAGGAATTGCTCACCTACGACGAGATCGGGCGGCTGGTCGCGATCTTCGCCGGGATGGGCGTGCGGCGGGTGCGGCTGACCGGCGGGGAGCCCACGGTGCGCCGCGACATCCTGGAGCTGGTGCGGCGGCTCGGCGCGATCCCCGGCATCGAGGATCTGGCGATGACCACCAACGGCCACCTGCTCGGCCCCCTCGCCGGACAGCTCGCCGCCGCCGGGCTGCGCCGGGTCAACATCTCCATCGACAGCCTCGACCCCGACCGCTTCGGCCGTCTCACGCGGGGCGGGAACCTCGCGGCGGTGCTCCAGGCCATCGACGCGGCGGTGGCGGCGGGCCTCTGCCCGGTGAAGCTCAACATGGTGGTGATCGGCGGGGAGAACGACAGCGAGATCGTGGCGATGGCCCGGTACGCGGCGGAGCGGGCGGCGTCGGTGGTGCTGCGCTTCATCGAGTACATGCCCTTCGCGGATCGCTGGCACACCTCCGTCCCCTCAGCGCGCATCCGGGAGATCCTCTCAGCGGCGTACCGCCTCACCCCCGCCTCCGCCGCAGAGTGCGGCCCCGGCGCAGGCCCGGCGCGCTACTGGCTGGCCCGCCCCCTGGAGGGCTCCAGCCCCGGCGACAGCGGCCCCCCGCTCCGGCTCGGCTTCATCTCGCCGATAACAGAGCACTTCTGCGCCGCCTGCAACCGCCTCCGGCTGCTGGCGGACGGCCAGCTCCGCACATGCCTCGCGCACGAGGACAACCCCGGCCTGCGCGATCTGCTGCGGGGCGGGGTCAGCGACGCAGAGATCGAAGCGACGATCCGGCGTATCGTCGACGGCAAGCCCGCCGGACACGAGGCCGAGGCGCTCGGCGGGCGGAACTTTCAGGGCGTGATGACGGCGATCGGCGGCTGATACAAGCGAGGGACGAGCCAACCCCCGTCCCGTCCCCCCGTCCCTTCTCCCTGGGACGGGGAGAAGGGATGGGAAAGCCCCTGCGCCCCGGATCAGCGCAGCTCTCCGGCGCGGGCGGCCAGCGCGATCCCCGGCGCGCAGAGCTGCCGGTACTGCGCCTCCCCGGCGGACTCCGGCATGAGGCGGATCAGATGGAGGCGATGATCGGGCCGCAGGGATCGGCGAAGGGGGCGAAGGCGGCCAGGGACTGCTCCCAGGCGGGCGCGGGCTGGAGCGGCGCGTTGTGGACGAGGAACAGGTACACCCGCCGGTTCCGCAGCGGCACCAGCCCCACCCGCGCCCCGCGCCCCCAGCACTCCAGCGTGTCGGTCAGCCCCGGATCGGGCGCGAGCGCACGCCAGCAGCCGTAGCCGGAGTAGCGCAGCGCGGGCGGATCGGGGAGCGCCGCCCGCACCGCCGAGTGCAGCCCGTCGGCGCCGATCACCAGATCGAAGGCCGCCCCGTCCGCGTCGTCCGCCCCGGCTTCGCGGCGGCGGAGCCGCACATGCACCTCCTCCCCGATCTTCAGCCCCTCCAGCGTCGTCCCCGTCATCAGCCGCACCCCGGCGGGGAGGTGCCGCTGGAGGGCAGCATGCAGCTCTGCGCGGTGGAAGCTGTAGACCGGCCCGACCTGATCGCGGATCTTCTCCAGGTCCATCCCGCTCGCCCAGCTCCCGTCCGCCGCCCGCACCAGCATCCGCCGCATCGGGTGTCCGTCCGCCGAGAGGTCGATCCCCAGGGCGGAGAGGACGGAGATCGCGTTGGCGGCGAGGATGATCCCCGCGCCGACCGGGGCGAAGGCGGGGGTCCGCTCGATGAGCGTGACGGTGTGGCCGATCCGGTGGAGCAGCGTGGCGGTCAGCACCCCGGCGATCCCGCCCCCGACGACGAGCGTGTTCATGGGTTCTCTCTCCTGTTCCAGCGTATCCAGCAGACGATCGCCGTGACCGGCAGCAGCACCGGCACGATCCGCACCGTGTCCTCGCTGCCGATCCAGCCGAGCTCCCAGTCCCACAGGCTGAACGGGAACAGCAGCAGGTAGCCCACCCCGAAGTGCGACTGCAGCAGATCCACCGCGAGGTGCAGCGCCCCCCCGCCGAGCAGCCCCCGGAACACCGCCGCCCGCCGCTCCGCCGGGAAAAAGAAGCTCACCAGCGCTGAGCTTAGCAGAATGCCGGTCGGCAGGTGCAGCGGGTTCCACAGGTAGATCAGCGGCTCCGGGATCCACGGCAGCGGCCAGCGCAGCGCGGTAAGCCCCATCGCAGGCACCCGCCCGAGCAGATCGGGCAGGCAGGTCCCCGCCACGAACACCGGGATCGCCCGCCGCCGCTCCGCCGTCCACGGGCGCGCCGACTGCCAGAGCAGGGCGGCGCAGGTGTGGGTGATCAGGTCAGCCAATGATCCGCCCCCCCCGCACCCGGAAGAACAGCGGCGCCAGCGCCGCGACCGCCGCGAAGCCCGCCACCCCCAGCCGCTCCTTCCACGCCCGCAGCCAGTGGATCTCGCGCCGCTCCTCCACCACCGTCCGGTCGCTGGCGCGGAACCTGCCCTGGATGGAGATCGTCGTCCCGACGCTGAGCATGGCGGTGTCCCCCTCGATGGGGACGTCCTTGTGGACCTTGGAGGCGGCGTAGCGGCGCGGCCCGTCGATGCGGGTGACCTCCCACAGCGGGAAGATCAGCGTCACCCCGTCCGACGCCTCCGGCGCCGCCGCGCAGTCCTGGTAGCCGAACACCACCTCCATCGACACCCAGGCGTGGTACGCCCCGAGCGCCAGCAGCCCGATCAGCAGCCCGCCGATTTTCTGTGATCGGTGGTCGTCGCTCCAGAACATCGGGACGCTCTATCACGCCCGCAGGCAGGAGACAGATTCTTGACGCGGGCGGCGCGGCCCCTGTAAGCCGGGCGCGGAGCGGTCGTTCACAGGCCAGAACCGGCGCCGCGACCGGCGGCCAGAAAAGAAAATAAAACCTGTGGAGTTACCCTATGCTCTCCCTCATGCTCTCCCTCGTCTCCTCCGCCTCCGCCTGGACCTACGCCGACCGCGAGTTCTCCTCCACCATCACCCGCGTCGAGCAGATGGTCTGGGATCAGAACATCCAGGGCATGGCCGCCCGCCAGGGGCTCGGGGTGATGAACGTGACCTGGGAGGACACCGGGCGCTACCAGGGTTCTTCAGTGGGGCCGAACATCAGCGACATGACCATCGGCGTGCGCGATCCCTCCGGCGCGCTCCACCCGATGCCGGTGGTGCGGTTCGACAACTTCAGCGACAAGACTGCCGACGTCCAGACCGACGGCTTCTGGCTCCGCGTCGGCAACGAGCACGGCGCCTCCCTGCGGACGGTGAGCCTCGCCCAGTTCCTCCAGTCCCCCCGCAGCTACCTGCACAACGCCGCCTCCTGGGCCGGGTATGGCCGCAGCCTGTGGGCGGATCGGGACAGCCACGTGCTGGTCTCGGCGCAGGCCTGCTTCCTGCCGATCCCCCAGCAGGGCTCGGCCACCTTCACCCCCGTCCTGTACAACTATCAGTCTTACCCCGGCAACCCGGCGGTGCTGACGATCACCGCCACCCGCGAAGGCACCTCCACCCAGGTCATCGAGAACGGCGGCGGCTATCTGTCTGAGGTGCTGACCTTCAACCAGAACGGCATGCGCGCCCCGTTCACCGCCGCCCGGTTCAGCGACTGGCAGGCCCAGACCGGCAGCAGCATGACGGAGTCCCAGGCCCAGGACGCCGGGCTCAACGTGGTGCTGGTGATCCAGGTGCCGCTGAAGCAGAAGGCGCCGCCCCCGCAGAGCTACTACGGCTACGGCTATGAGGAGGCCGAGGGCGCGGCCGCCGCGCCGATGGCGATGAAGTCTGCGGCGGACAACGACGTGGAGAACGCCGTCATCGGTCACGGCCCGGTCGAGGGCCCGTTCAGGGAGGTCGGCGGCCTCTCCATCGAGCGCGACACCCGCTTCCCGGTGCGCGTCACTGTGCAGTTCTACAAGGCGACCTCCAACGGCGTCGTCAGCGAGGCCGACATCCGCGCGATCCGCAGTGAGATCGACCGGGTCTACAGCCGGGGCGACTACGTCGGCAGCCTCGTCGTCGGCGGCTCCACCGGGCGCCCGACCGAGTGGGGCAACCCGACGCCCCCCGTCCAGACCGAGCCCGACGCGCGCTGGGCGGACAGCTACTGGAGCTGGATGAAGGCGTGGTAGCCCGCTGACGGGCCTGTCACCGGCAGGATAGGCTGTGGCGCATGCGATCCGCCCAGCCCGTCCTCTCCGCCTGTCCCTCCTGCAAGGTGGAGGCCGCGCTGCTGGAATTGTTCGACCCGGAGCAGCGGGTCGGGGTGGCGCTGGAGTCGCAGTGCCGCCTCTGCGGCTATCAGGCCGAGCTGGGCGAGGTGAAGCAGCCGGGCGCGCAGTTCGGCTCGGTGTTTGAGGTCATGGCGGCGCTCGACCGGTGGGCCGAGGAGGATCGGGAGGAGGACGTCCGCGCCTTCACCATCCACAACTTCCAGGGGATG
>JBEIQZ010000501.1:0-4639 GCA_040376255.1 Alphaproteobacteria bacterium | reverse complement strand
ACGCCCCTCATCCGGCCCTGCGGGCCACCTTCTCCCCCAGGGGGCGAAGGGACGGAGGGCGCACCTCGGCAGTCTGTTTCCCGGTTCGGTATCAGACCAACTTTGTTCAAAGGAGCATGCATGTCTACGCGTAGCCTCACATCCAGATCCTCCCTCCTCACCGCCGCCCGCACCCTGCTGAACAGCAGCGCGACGCTCTCCGACGCCGACAGCTTCCGGGAGGCGCTCCTGGGCCTCCAGATCAGCGTCAGCCGCATGATCTCGGCCAACACGGAGCGCAAGGACGCGACAACGGCGCTCTCCGTCCTCTCCGCCTCGGCGACCGCTGAGGAGATCAGCGTCGGGCGCCGCATCGCCGCGCTGAACCTGTTCCTGCAGGGGCTGGCCTTCGCGGGCGACACGGCGGCGGCGGCCGCGCGGGCGCGGTTCCTGCCGGAGGGGATGCGGAGCCTGACGCAGAAGAGCGGGCGCCCGCAGCTCACGCAGTACGAGGCGTTCGCGGACGGGCTGGTGATCACGCTGCTCCCGGCGGCGGCGCAGCAGATGGGTGAGCAGCTCCGCGCGGCCATCTCCGGCTTCGCGCTGCTCGTTCAGGAGAAGGAGCAGGCGCACAACCGGCTCGACGCCGCTGTCGAGGAGGCGGTCGCGGCTGAGGCGGCGCTGCGCCGGGCGCTCGACGGGCTGGAGCAGGAGGCGCGCTACCACCTGAGCGGGGAGGTGTTCGCCCGCTGGAGCGCCCCGCTCCGCCCGCAGCGCCGCGCCCCGACCCGGCAGGCGGCCTGAGCGGACAGCTTCTGGCCCGGCCGCTTGGCCGGTGTCCAGAAGCGCCGATAGATACACAGGCAGCAGGAGAAGCGATGCATTGGTTCCCGGAGATCAGCCGCCTGCTGCTGCAGCGACCGAAGCCTGAGCGCCGGAAGCTGAAGGCAGGCTGGACCCGCATCTCGGAGGCGCTGGGGGATCGGCTGCCGGAGCTGTGCAGGCTGCTCCTCCCCTCCCCGCAGACGGCCTGCCTGCAGTCGTGGCAGCACATCATCCGGAAGGATCTGAAGGCCATCCTCCAGAACGCCGATCCCGGCGATGTCGCGATGCTGCTGCCCTGCACGGAGTACACGCCCGGCTGCTCCATGGATGACATCGTGCGGGCGGTGCTGGTGATCTCCGGCCCCGCCCGCGCGCTGGAGGTGCTGATCCGGGGGCTGCTGATCCGGATGGAGAGCGACGGGGATCGGATGTGCTTCCGCACCGGCGGCTTCCAGGCCAACATGGATCAGGCGCTCCCCTGGCACTGGGGCAGCACCCGGACCGACATCCTCGCCCGCCCGCCGGAGGAGCTGGCGGCCCTCGCGGCGGAGGTGGCGCCCTTCCGCGACGCCTGCACCCTCTCAGAGCGCTGCGTGCTGAGCTGGCTGCTCCCCACCGACACCGGGGGCGCCGCAGAGACCGCCCGCCGGAGCCTCGCTGAGCCCGTCGCCTGTTTCATGGAGCCGCTGCTGCTCACGGCGGATCTCCCGCCCGATCTGGCGCTCGCCGTCTGGAGCCGCGCCGACGATCACGCCGCCGTCCGCTACGCCCCTGAGCTGGCCCGCCTGCTCGCGCACGCGGCCCGCGCGCCGCTGGAGGCGCTGCTGTCGCGCCTGCTCGCGCTGCCGGTCGCGCCGGGCCTCGACCCGCTGCTGCTCGCCCTCGCGCTCTACCCGGAGTCCGCCCGCACCTTCGCGCCGCTGCTCGACCACCCCGCCTGCGCCGCCGTCGCTGAGGCGTTCTTTGAGCGCCACCCCGATCAGGCCGCGCTCCACCTCGCAGACAGCCTGAGCCTCCGCACCCAGAAGGCGCAGCGCGCCGCCGCGCTGCTCACCGGGCTGACCCGGCTCCACCCCGCCGCCATCCGGCGCGTCCTGCCGGAGCTCGACCCGCGCAACGCCGCGCGGCTCCAGCGCATCCTCGACATGGACGAGCAGGAGGCCGACCCCGACGAGCTGCCGCTCATCCTGCGCGCCCCGCCCTGGCGCCCCGCGCCCGACGCCCCGGACATCTGGGTCGATCTGCCGGTCTTTGAAGACCGCCCCGTCGATGAGCTCACGCTCCACGCGCTGCTCAACCGGAACCGGGCCGCCGACAACGACGCCTACTTCACCGGTAAGCGCGACCGCGTCCGGCAGATCGCGGACATCGCCCTCACGAAGAACCCGCATCGCGGCCCCGCCATCGCCCTGCTGCGCTACCTGCACGGGATCGACCCCCAGACCCTCTCCCACCTCCACCCGCGCGACAAGCAGGCCGTCCTCCGCTGCTTTGACATGGACATGTTGCTGGAGTGTCCATCCCAGGCGGCGAAGCTCCCGGCCTTCCTCGTCGCGAAGGGGCTGCCCCGCCCGCACCTCAGGAGCGGCCCCGCCCTGCCGCTCGCAGCGGTGGACGTGCTGCTGGAGATGCTCTCCTTCAGCCCGCGCTTCCCCGCCTACATCGGGCTGATCGCCATCCGGGAGGCCTGCGATCCTGCCAGCCTCGACGCCTTCTGCTGGGCGCTCGCGATGGAGTGGGTCGATCACGGCATGGCCACCCCGCACGGCTGGATGTTCCTCGCGATGGGCCACCTCGGCAGCGACGGCATCCCCCGCAGGCTCACGCCCTGGATCCGCAAGAAGCTCCGCGAGGGCCAGAGCGCCGCCGCGATGATCGGGGTGGAGGTGCTGGGGATGATCCCCCGCGACATCGCCCTGCTCCACCTCGGCAGCCTGAGCCGGGGCAGCGGCCCTATCGAGCGCCGCGCGCAGGAGCTCATCCAGAAGCTCGCCCGCATCCAGAACCTCGACCCGGAGGAGCTGGAGGAGCGCCTGATCCCCGATCTCGACCTCGACCCGGACGGCGGCTGCGCCCTCGACTTCGGCCCCCGCCGCTTCGAGGTGCGCTTCGACGAGCACCTCGTCCCCCAGATCTTCGATCCCGACACCCGCGAGCGCCTCCGCGCCCTCCCCCGCCCCGCCCGCACCGACGACCCGGCGAAGGCCGCCGCCGCCGCCGAGCGCTGGAAGGGCCTGAAGGCCGACGCCCGCACCGTCACCACCCAGATCCGCCGCCGCCTGGAGCGGGCAATGCTGGAGCGCCGCCTGTGGAAGCGCGGCGCCTTCCGCACCCTGTTCCTGCAGCACCCCCTGCTCTCCCTCGTCGCCCGCCGCCTGCTCTGGGGGCAGTGGGAGGGGGGCCGCTACCGCCCGTTCCGCATCGCCGAGGACGGCTCCTTCGCTGACAGCGACGATCAGACGCTCTCCCTGCCCGACTACGCGCGCATCGGCGTCCCCCACCCGCTCGAACTCCCCGACCTGTCCCGCTGGCAGGAGATCATCGGCGACTACGGCATCATGCAGCCCTTCCCGCAGGCCGGGCGCGAGTGCTTCCGCCCCTCCCCTGACGAGCAGAACCGCCAGATCCTCCCCGACCTGCCGGAATTGTCGGTGCCGTGGGGCAAGCTCCGGGGGGCGCTCGAACACCGGGGCTGGACGCTGAAGCTCGGGCGCAACGTCCACTTCGAGCGCCGCTTCCGCGACGGCGTGGCGACAATCTCCCTCGGAGAGAACCCCATCGGCCAGCCGGGCGACGCTGAGATCCCCGTCGGGCCGGTGCTGTTCAGCGACCGCATCCGGAACCTCTCGCCCGTCATCTACTCAGAGACCCGGCGCGATATGCTCATGTTCACAAGCTGATGCTCTTCGGAATGCTGCGGGACGCGCTGATCGGGCCGGTGTTCACCGGGCTGCTGTTCCTGTTTATGGGGCGGCGGCTCCCGCTGTACCCCCTCGCGCAGATCGGGGCGGCGGCGGGCATGCTCGCGGCGGCGGTCGGGGTGCAGGGGATCGGGGCGCTCCACGCGATCCATATCGCTGCAGCGGGCGCGCTCAGTGTCGCGGTCGCGGACGCCCTGCTGCGCGGGCGGGTGCCGGAGCGCCTGGTGTGGGTGATCCGTGGCGCAGCAGCCGTCCTGATCGGCTGGTACACGCTGCCGCAGGACACAGCCGCGTGGCCGGGCCTCGCCCTCGTCGCTGTCGCCGCTGCCGCTGCCGGGCCGGAGGAGGAGCCGGGCTGGAGCAGCCGCCGGCGCGCCGCCGGGATCGGGGCGCTCAGCGCGATCACCCTGCTGGGCGGCGGATCGGCCCGCCTCAGCATGATCGCGCTTGGCGCCGCCGCTGCCGCGACGCTCACGGGCAGCACCTCGCCGCTGCCGCTGCTGCTGCTCGCGCTGCTCGGCCACTGGTACGCGGGGCTGCCTGAGGCGGCGCTGCTGGCGCTGTGTGTGGTGGGCGGGAGCCGGCTCAGGGGGGCGGGGTGGGTGGCGGCGGTGTGGCTGGCGGGGCGGGCGGAGCTGCCGGCGGTGTAGGGGGAAGGACTTTTGTTGCTGCCCTCACCCGGCGCTGACGCGCCACCCGGCTTACGCGACTTGCGTGCCTGCGGCCCCTTCGGCCCTCCCGCGTGGCGGGCGAGGGGACGGAGAGGAAGGACTTTTCCTATGGACCTCGTCATCCCAGATACTTCCGAACCTCTCTGCCCGACCGTGTTCCCTGACCCGCCCCGGCTGGCCCGGTGGACGGAAGGGGCGTAAACCCCGAGAGAGCCCCCGACATCACAGATATTACCGCCCCTT
>JBEIQZ010000160.1:0-10873 GCA_040376255.1 Alphaproteobacteria bacterium | reverse complement strand
GCTGGTGTTCGCGCTGGAGGGGGCGATCTGCCTCGCGATGGCGGCGCCGATCTGCATGGTGCTCTCAGTGCTGGGGGTGCTGCTCGGCCGGGAATTGGCGCGGGTGGAGGGCCGGGGGGCGGTGCTGGGGGCGCAGGTGCTCCTGCCCGCGCTGATGTTCCTCGAACCGCCGCCGACCCAGGATCGGATGGTGGAGACGGTGATCGAGATCCAGGCGCCGCCTGAGGCGGTGTGGGAGGCGGTCGTGGGCTTCGGCGGTGTGGAGTTGGCGCCGCCGCCCGAGTGGTTCTTCCACCTCGGCATCGCCTACCCGATCCGCGCCCGGATCGAGGGACTGGAGACCGGCGTCGGCGTCGGCGCGGTGCGCTACTGCGAGTTCTCCACCGGCCCCTTCGTCGAGCCGATCACCGTCTGGGATCCGCCCCGCCACCTCGCCTTCGATGTGCGCGAGAGCCCCCCGACGATGCACGAGTGGAGCCCCTACGCGCGCGTCCACGCGCCCCACCTCGACGGCATCCTCGTGTCGAAGCACGGCGAATTCCTGCTGGAGCCGCTGCCCGACGGCGGCACCCGGCTGACCGGACACACCTGGTACCGCTTCGACATGGCCCCGGAGCCCTACTGGGGGATGTGGAGCGACGCCAGCATCCACGCCATCCACACCCGCGTGCTGAAGCACATCAAGCAGGTGGCGGAGCAGGGCTGACCCCGCAGCCGGACAGGCGGCGGGTTACAGTGGAGCGGTGACGGTTTACCGGACGGCGATGACGGGCCTCTGCCTGGGGCTGATGACAGGGGCGCTCGAAGCGGCATGCCGGGCCGGGCCGCTCGCCGGGCTGCTGCTGTCCGCGCACCTCCGCTGGCTCGCTGTCGCGCTCCTGCTGAACGGGGCGTGCGGGCTGCTCATCGGGGCGGCGTCCGGGCTGGCGCGCGGCCTGCTGCCCGGCCCGATGCGGGGGCGGGAGATCGGGCTGCTGTTCGGGATTATTCTGGCAATACAGGCAGGTATCAACTACCGTTTTGAACTTTTCCTGAACGAGTTTATCAAGGATCCTGTCGTCTGGGGCGGGCTGCTCGGCATCGGCGCGGGGAGCCTGATTCTTGGCTTGATACTGGATCAAGTGCTGCGCCGTATCTCATTGAAATACATGCTGATTTCATGTGTTGTACTCTCGTTGGCATCTGTAGTCCGCAGCGGCCCGGTTCAGGCCCGGCGCGACGACCTGCCGCCGGTCATCGTGATCAGCCTGGACACGACCCGGATGGATCGGCTCTCGCCCTACGGCCACGCTATCGCCCTGCCGAACCTGGAGCGGCTGGCGCGCGAAGGCACGGTGTTCACGCAGGCCATCGCCGCCGCGCCGATCACGGAGCCCTCGCACCTCGCGATGTTCACCGGGATCGCGCCGTTCCGGTCGGGGGTGGTGACCAACGGGACGATGCTGGGAGATCGGGCGCTGGTGTGGGAGCGGCTGCAGGAGGCGGGCTGGCTCACCGGCGGGTTCGTGGCGGGCTTCCCGCTGCACAGCCGCTACGGCTGGGCGCAGGGGATGGATCTGTACGACGACGACTTCGGGGACTGGCCGGGGCTGCACCGGCTCTCGCTGGTGAAGGTGGCGGATCAGGTGCTGATCCGCGAACACACGTTGCGCGAGCGGACGGCGGCGGGGGTGCTGTCGCGGGCGCTGCCCTGGATCGGGAAGAACCGCGATCACAGCTTCTTCGCCTTCCTGCACTTCTACGACGTCCACGGCCCCTACACCGCCCCCGGCTCGACGCTGGGGCCGCCGCCGCGCGAGGGCGGGGAGCGGCTGGCCCTGCCGTTCTACTGGCCGCCGGATCAGCAGGAGATCCGGAGCATCGACTACCTGAAGCGGGCCTATGACGAGGAGATCCGGTACGTCGACGCCGCCATCGGGGAGGTGCTGGACGCGCTCGGCCCCCGGCTGGACGACGCCCTGATCGTCGTCACCGCTGACCACGGGGAGAGCCTCGACGAGCACGGCTACCTCTTTGATCACGGGGACAACCTCTACGATCCTGAGCTGCGCGTGCCGCTGATCGTGCGCTGGCCAGGGCGCGTCCCGGCGGGGCGGCGGGTGGACTGCATGGTGGGCGGGGTGGATCTCGCGCCGACGCTGCTGGCGCTCCTGGATCAGCCGGTTCCGCAGGGGCTGGACGGGGTCGCACGCACGCAGGAGCTGGCGGGGGGCGCCTGCCAGGGGCGGCCGATCATCGCCAGCACCGTCGCCGGACGCATGGTCGATCCGCCGCCCATCGCCCACGCGCTCCGGAACCCTGGCAGCAAGCTGATCCTGCAGGCGGACGGGAGCAGCAGCTTCTTCGATCTGGTCGCAGACCCTGGTGAGCTGAATATCCTTCAAAATCATGAAGATGCTCAGCCATCTCTCCTGTTATTGAAGACCCTGCTCTCTACCGGGAGCAGCGGAGTTCTGCCGGAACAGGACGCCCAGACGACCGACATGCTGCGGCTGCTCGGCTACGTGGATGAACCCGTGCCGGATGCGCCCGCGCCGGATGCGCCCGCGCCGGATGCGCCGATACCGGACAGGAAGTGAGGACGTGCGATGGTGGATGATCTGTTCGAAGAGTCGCTGATGCCGGATCGGCGCGTCCCGCTGTGGATGGCCGGCCTCGGGGCGGGCGCCGGGGTGTTGACGGGCGGGATCGAGGCATGTGTCGTGGCGGCGCAGCTCGACCTGATGGCGCACCGGGCGGAGATATGGGGGCTGGCGCTGACGGCGATGGCGTTCAACGGGGTGTTCGGCGCGGGCTGCGGGCTGCTCGGGGGGGCGCTCGGGGGGGCGCTGCGGGGCCGCAAGCCGCTGATCCGCTATAAGTCGGCGTTCAGCGCGATGATCACGCTGCTGTCTATGTTATATCTGTTGCCGATCGCGCGGGAGATGTTGCGGACGGACACCCCGACGCGGGCGGGTTCGGTGCTGCTGCTCGCGCTCTGCATCCCTGTGACGGCCTGGGTCAACTCAGGCTACTGGTTCCGGCGGCAGATGATCGGGGCGGGGCCGTCGCTGGGCTTCCGGGCGGGGACCCTGATCGCGGGGGGGCTGGCGGGGCTGGTGTCGCCGCTGCTCTACCGGATCCCGCAGGTGGAGTTTCCGGCGCAGGACGGCGCGAACCTCATCCTGATCACGGTCGACACGCTGCGGCGCGATCACCTCGGCGTCTACGGCGGATCGGTCCACACGCCGAACATGGATCGGCTGGGGCGGGAGGGGGCGGTAGTGGAGGACGCGATCGCGCTGCTGCCGGAGACCGCGCCCTCGCATGCGTCGATGTTCACCGGGCGCCACCCGGCCGAGCACCGGCTGACCTCGAACGGGATGCGGCTGTCCGGCAACCGGATCACGCTGGCGGAGCACCTGTCGCTGCAGGGCTACCGGACGGGCGCCTTCGTCTCGGCCTTCGCCGTCGACTCTTCGACCGGGCTGAACCAGGGGTTCCAGATCTACGATGATGACTTCTTCCCGCTGCTGCGCGGCCTCTCTCAGCTCCGGGCGGGGCTGATCGGGCTGAAGCTGCTGATGCGGTTCGGGGATCCCGCCGATCACCCCGAATTGCTGGAGCGCGCGGCGCCGGAGACCATCGCGCGGGCGCTCTCCTGGGTCGACGCGGGGAGCGGGCCGTTCTTCCTGTGGGTCCATCTGTTCGAGCCGCACTCCCCCTACGACCGCCACGACGGACAGCCTGCCCCGATCGATCACCGGGCGATCCTCGCGCAGGAGCCGGGCTACGGCTACAGCGGGGCTGAGACCGCCGCGCTGCGCGATCTGTACCGGCTGGAAGTGGAGTACACCGACGCGCAGATCGGGGTGCTGCTCGACGGGCTGCGGGCGCGGGGCCGGATGGAGGAAGCGACCGTCCTGCTGGTGGCCGATCACGGGTAGATGCTGGGGGAGATGGAGGGCAGGGCGGGGCTGCACTTCAACCACCACGGGCTCTACGAGGGCGCGGTGCGGGTGCCGTTCCTGTTCTGGAGCAGCGGCCCCGCCTGGACTCCAGGCGGGCGCGTGCAGGGTCAGGCGACGGTGATGGACGTGGCGAACACGCTGCTCGGCGCGGCGGGGCTGACGCAGATGGGCGAGACGCTCTCGGAGTCGCTGGTGAACCGGCTGATGGGCGCCTCGATGCGGCCAGACAGCGAATTGCTGATGGGCCGGGAGGGCATGTCGCTCTCAGAGGGGATGATGTACGGGGTCCGCTCTCCGAACGGGGCAAAATACATCCAGCATGAAGATGGAACAGAAGAGTTCTATGATCTTACCATCGATCCCCTCGAAACAAAGAACGTCGCCGACCAGCAGACGCGCGGCGTGGAGATCGGGCGACGGAACGTGGAGACGTTGAAGCGGGTGCCGACCCGGGCGCCGGTGCTGGACGCGGCGACGCGCGAGCGGCTGGAGCAGCTCGGCTATGTGAGCGGCCCGGACGACGGGCAGGCGGGCGCCTCCGGCAAGACGCCGGTCAGCGGGGGCGGCTGCCTTGAGTGACGGGCGGATCAGGGCATGGACGCTGATCCAGGCGGCAGGAATCTATATTCTTTTGACGGTTCTTTTCACGCCAGAGGCGGCGACCGGACAGGGCTTCTTCTGGTACCACGATCTGCGCCACCACCACCTCCCGTGGCGGGCGTGGGCGGCGGCGGAGTGGCTGGCGGGGCGGGTGCCATGGTGGGCGCCGGGGGCGGCCAACGGCTTCCCGCTGCTGGCGGAGGGGCAGGGCGGGTTCCTGTACCCGCCGGGGATGCTGCCGTTCCTGCTGTTCCCGGCGCCGGCGGCGCTGACGGTGAACATCCTGGGGCATCAGGCGTGGGCGGGGCTGGGGATGCACCTGTACGCGCACCGGAGAGGGATGCGAGGGATGGCGCCCTATGTAGCCGGGATCGTGTGGATGTTCTCCGGATTCATGGTGTCGCACACCCTCTACCTGGGGATGCAGAACGCGCTGGCGTGGGGCGGCTGGTTGCTGTGGGCGACGCTGGATCGGCGCTGGCCGGTGGTGTCGCTGTGCGTGGGGATGATCGGGCTGGCGGGGCATCCGCAGGCGGCGGCGTTCCTCGGGCTGATCGGGGCGGTGCATGCGGCGGGGGCGCTGCGGCGGCCGGGGGAGATCGCGCGGTGGGGGCTCGCGGCGGCGGGCGGGGCGGCGCTGGCCTCGCCGCAATTGGTGGCGACGCTGGAATTGTCCCGGTCGTCGATGCGGGACGGGGGGGTGGACGCGGGGTTCGCCGGGATCGGGGCGATGCCGATCCAGGAGTGGATCGGCGCGGTGCTGCCGTCGTTCTTCGGCTTCGACCGGCCGGGGGATGTGACGGAGACCTACTACCACCGGGGGCCGGGGTACTGGGGGCAGGGCGTCAACCACTGGGAGATGTGCTTTTTTCTGGGCTTCCCGGTGGTGATCCTGGCAATCATCGGGGCGCGGCGGAGCCGGGGGTGGGCGGCGGGGGGGCTGATCTGCCTGCTGTTGATGGCGGGGGGGCCGCTGTGGGATCTCGTGCGGCTGCTGCCGGGGTTCGGCTGGTTCCGGTTCCCTGCGCGGTTCGCGATGGGCGTGAGCATGGCGGCGGCGATCCTCGCGGCCGGGGGCTGGGAGCGGGCGGCGCGCCTGCAGCTGAGCGCGCGGATCGGGATCGGGGTCAGCGCCGGGATCATCCCGGAGCCCCGGGAATTGCGGCAGATCCGGGCGGCGGTGATCGCGGGGCTGGCGCTGGCGCTGGCGGGGGCGGGGCTCGGGACGGTGGCGCTGGAGGCGGCGGAGCCCCGGATGCGCGCGGCGCTGACGGCGCGGTTTGAGCGGAAGGTGGCGCAGCAGGCGGAGCAGGCAGGGACACATCAGGTAGAGGCGGCCCCGCCGGCCTCCCCGATGCTCGCGGCGGCGCTCCCGCCCCCGGAGCCGGAGGTGGCGGCGCTGATCCCGTACAAGGTGGATCGGATCGTGGCGGGGCTGCGGCGGGACGTCTCGCTGGCGGCGCCGGAGGTGTGGTGGCCCGCGCTGACGCTGCTGCTGCTGGCGTGGGGGTTGCGGCGGCCCGGGTGGTTGCCGCTGCTGATCCTGGCCGACCTGTGGTGGTTCGGGCACGGCTACCAGCGGCTCGCCCCGCCGGGGGAGGTCCTGCAGCGCCCGGAGTGGCTCAGCAGCAACCTTACGGAGCCGGGGGGCTGGCGGCTGACGGTGCTGGATCGGCGCGGGCCGGAGGAATTGGACGGGCAATTGCTGAGCGCGAGCCTCGGGCTGGTGTGGGGGACGCAGGACGTGATCCTGCCCAGCCCGCTGCTGATGGTTCGGAACGACGCTTTTCTCGCCGCGACCGGGCTGGACATCGGCGACAAGGGTTCTGTCAAGGTGCAGCGGTATCTGAGGCGGCAGGCGTGGGCGCGCCGGATGGGGGTGCGGTGGCTGCTCTCCCGGCACGAGATCCCCGGCCTGCAGGAGCTGATGCGAACCGGGGAGCCCGGGCCGGGGACGGATCCGGTGCGGCTGTACGCGGACACGGGCGCGCTGCCGAGGGCCAGGATGGTGCCGTGCTGGCGGCAGGTGGCGGGGCCGGAGGCGGTGTGGGCGGGCCTCGACGGGGCCGATCCGGCGCGGACGGTGCTGATCGAGGACGGGACGGAGCGCGCGGAGCAGTGTGCGGCAGGGACAGGCGCCGGGATCGGGGCCGGGATAACAGATGGAGCGGCGTGGCCGGGGGAGGCCCGGATCGTGGACTATCAGCCGCAGTCGGTGGAGATCGCGGCGACGGGGCCGGGGGTGCTGGTGCTGGCGGACAGCTGGTATCCGGGCTGGCGGGCGACGGTGGAGCCGGGCGGGGCGGCGGGCGGGGCGGGCGGGGCGGCGCAGGAGGTGCCGATCCTGCGCGCGGATCTGCTGTTCCGGGCGGTGGTGGTGTCGGCGGGGGCGCACACGATCCGGTTCCGGTTCGATCCGGGGCGGGCGGGGCGGCTGCTGCCGGCGGCGGGGCTGGGGATGATCGGGATGCTGGGGTGGGCGTTGGCGACAGGCGGACGGAGGGCGGGGACATGAGACTGACGGTGAGCCAGGCGACGAGCCTGATCAAGCAGGTGCTGAACCAGTGCCTGCCGGAGCTGCTGGTGGAGGGGGAGATCAGCGGGCTGTCCCGGCCTGCCAGCGGCCACTGGTACTTCAACCTGAAGGACGCGCAGTCCGTCCTGCCCTGCGTGATCTACGCGCAGAACCGCCCCGACTTCGTGCCGCGCGACGGCGACCGGGTGATGGCGCTCGGGATGGCGGACTACTTCGCGCGGTTCGGGAAGGGGCAGCTCACGGTGCGGCTGCTCCAGCCGATCGGCGAGGGCGAATTGCTCCGGCGCAAGGAGGAGCTGCGGCGGAGATTGCAGGCTGAAGGGCTGTTCGAGCCGGGGCGCAAGCCGCCGCTGCCGGAATTTCCGGCGCGGATCGGGGTGGTGACGAGCGCGACCGGGGCGGTGATCCGCGACATCATCAAGGTGGTGGAGACGCGGTTCCCGCTGATGACGATCTATGTGGCGCCCTGCCGCGTCCAGGGGATCGAGGCGCCGGAGGAGATCGTCGCGGCGATCCAGCTGCTGAACCGGCACGGGCAGGCGGAGGTGCTGATCGTCGGGCGCGGGGGCGGGTCGGTGGAGGATCTGTGGGCGTTCAACGACGAGCGGGTGGTGCGGGCGGTGGCGGCGAGCCGCATCCCGGTGATCTCGGCGGTGGGCCACGAGGTCGATCACGTGCTCTGCGATCTGGCGGCGACCAGCCGGGCGGCGACCCCGTCGCAGGCGGCGGAATTGGTGACGCCCCGGGCGCTGCCGGAGTGGCGCCAGGTGCTGACGGCGCGGCTGATCCGGATGCAGGAGCGGGTGCAGACGCTGATGCGGCAGCGGCGGGCGGGCGTGGAGCGGCTGCAGGTGCAGGTCGATCACCTCCACCCGAGGCGGCGGCTGGAGGCGGCGCAGGCGCGCCACGGGGATCTCGCGGCGCGGCTGACGGCGGCGATGCGGGCGATCCTGAAGCGGCGGCGGGAGACGGTGCTGGAGCGCCGGGTGCCGCAGCAGACCTTCCGGGTCTGGGACTACCGTTCCCGGACAGAGCGGCTGGAGGCGCGGCTCAGCGCGGCGCTCCGGCTGTACATGCAGGGGCGGCGGCGGCACACCGGCGCGCTGGAGCGCCAGATCCAGATCCTCTCCCCGCGCGCCATCCAGCAGCGCGGCTACGCCATCGTGCTGCGCGGCCCCCGGATCATCCGGGACGCCGCCGAGGTGCGGCCCGGCGAGTGGCTGGAGATCCTGCTGGCCGAGGGGCGGGGGCGCATCCGGGTGCAGGTGGGGCCGGAGGAGATCACAGGCGACAGTTGACGGTGGGGACCTCAGCCTGCGCGGTGTCGAGGTAGGCGCTCAGCGCGTCATACAGCTCCGCCAGCGCGGGCTCGGTCGGGTCGTAGGGGAGCGGCACAGCCATCGCCGGATCGGAGCGCAGATCGTAGGCGATCAGCCCGCCGGCGCAGTCGCTGTCGAGCCGCCAGCGCGTCCCGGCGGCGGTGGCCTCGTAGCCCCACATGAACGGCACCTCCGCCTGGTTGTCGACCAGCAGGTGGAGCGTCGGCGCCTGCTGCCTGCAGGTGCCGATCAGGGATCGGGGCGCGAGCCCCGCAGGGGCGGGCCAGCCGCGCAGATCGGCCAGCGTGGCGATCAGATCGGCCTGGCTGCTCATGCAGTCGACCTCCTGCCCGGCGAGCGAGGGGTGGAACAGGATCAGCGGGATGTGCAGCAATTCCTCACGGATCGTCATCGCGTGGCCCCAGGTGCGATCCGCGTCGAACAGCGTCTCCCCGTGATCAGCGGTGAGGATCACCAGCGTATTCTCAGACATCCCGCGCGCCTCCAGCCCGTCCAGCAGCGCGGAGACCGTCCGATCAATAGACAGAATCTCCTCGTCGTAGACGTCGATGATGTCCTGCTTCAGCACCGCGAACGCCTCATCCGTGGCCTCCTGCGCCTGCTGTTCGACGTAGGGGGTCTGTGTGTTGAGCAGGTCCCCCATCGGCAGCGTGGAGTCCACGCTCCAGACGCCCATGTCCTCCGCCATCGGCTGCCAGGGCTGGTGGATCTCCATCGGCTGGAGGATCGCCAGGAAGGGCTGTCCGGCAGGCAGGCCGTCGATCCACCCGAGGAGATCCGCCTCCAGATCGCCGGAGGTGTCGTGGACATCGTGCTGGTAGCTGCGCCAGCTCTGGAGCAGGTCGGTCTCCACAAGCATCCCGTTCGCGTTGAAGAAGCGGGTCGCCACCCCGGCGTTGTCGAGCGGGATCGCCCAGCTCTCGCCGTTCAGCGTCCCCCACCCCTCCACCGGCGCGATCACCCGGTGCTGCCAGGGCTCCAGCCCGGTCAGCAGCGAGGCCACCGCCGGGGGCGTCCAGCCGCCGGTCGCGCGGTGGTGGCGCATGACCGCCACCCCGCTCCGGGTCGACAGCAGCGGCGTCGTGTCGCGCGCGTAGCCGTAGAACGGGAGGTGATCGGCGCGCATCGTGTCGACGTCGACGATGATCACGTTCTCAAAATCGATGTCCCGCAGGAAGTCCCAGTCGTCCGGCGCCGGATCGCCGGTGTCCGGCTGGCTGTCGGTGCCGCTGTCTGTGCCGCCGCTGGTGTCGCTGTCTGCGCCGCTGTCGGTGCCGCTGTCGCTGTCGGCCGCGCTGTCCTCCGCGCTGTCGGCCGCGCTGTCCTGCCCGCGCGAATCAGCGGGCGATGTTGACGGGTCAGGCGCCGATGTGGACACACATGCAAACAGAAAAATCATATTTCATGGTAGTCTTCTATATCGACGACCGCTACACCGGAGAGCGCTCTTTGCAGATTTTCCACCCCGTCCGGGGGCGGCGGTAGGGCGAGAAGCAGCTCTCCACGCCCGCCGGCTCCGCCGCCGCCCCGGCTTCCCGCAGCAGCCGCCCCTGCTCCGCCTGCTCCTCCGCGCCCTGGTTCACCACCAGCAGCACCCCGCCCGGCTGGAGCAGCCCCAGCACATGCCGGAGCGTCGCCTCAGGCTGGAGCAGCGGCAGCGGGAAGCCCCACGCCTCGGCGGGATCGTCGAACAGGAACGGCAGGAACCAGGTGATCACCGCGAACCCCTCCGGAAGAAGGATCTCCCGGACATCGCCCGCCACATACCTGCACCCCGGCAGCGCCGCCGCGAACGCCTCCCCCCACGCCCGCCGCGTGCGCGTGTCGAGGTAGCGCGCATGCGCCAGCCGCTCCACCGCCGTCCACCCCGGCCGGAACGCCGCCTGCCCCGGCAGCATCGCGCCGTACTTGGCCCCGACGTCCAGCCCCGGCCCCGGCGGCGCCCCCCGCGCATGCCGATCCAGCAGGTCGAGCGCGTAGAGGCTCTCCACGAATTCGATGTCCCCGCAGAGATCGAGCAGCTCCAGCGGGTACCGCGCCGCCAGCTCCGCCCAACGCCGCTCGCAGCCCGCGACATCGGCCCCCGGCAGCCGCGCCCACGCCCGCGCCCGCTCCTCCGATCCCCGCGTCCGCCGCTCCAGCCGCACCGGCAGCGACCACGGCAGCGCGTCCTGGATGGAGAGCCGGATGCCCGCCCACATCCCCGGCCCGCCTTACAAGCCCACCCACACCGACTTCATCTGTGAGTACTCCTCCAGCACCGCCCGCCCGTTCTCGCGCCCGAAGCCGGACTGCTTGTAGCCGCCGTAGGGACTCCCCACATCGAACAGGTTGTAGCAGTTGATCCACACCGTCCCCGCCCGCAGCCGCTTCGCGAGGCTGTGCGCCCGCCCGACATTCTGCGTCCACACCCCGGCGGCCAGCCCGTAGTCGGTCGCGTCTGCGAG
>JBEIQZ010000516.1:0-4479 GCA_040376255.1 Alphaproteobacteria bacterium | reverse complement strand
GAGGCGGCGGCGCTGCTGGCCCTGCCCGCGCTGGCGGGCGCGGACGGCCCCGATCTCCGGGTGGCGCGGCTGCTGGTGGAGGAGCGGCCGGAGGACGCGCGCTGGCTGCTGGAGCGGGTCGGAGAGCAGGCAGGAGGGCAGGCAGGAGGGCAGGGCGGGGCGGTCGCGGGCGGGGACTGGGTGTACACCGCGATCGATGTGCTGGTAAAAACCCCGGCGGATCGGGCGGCGGCGATGCCGCTGCTCCTTCCGGTGATGACGGTGGCGCCGGGGCTGGAGGCGGCGGGCTGGCTGGACATGCTGGCGGGGGACGATCCGGCGCTTTCGGGGGCGGCGCTGGTGCTGCTGCATGCGTCGCTCTCCGGCGACCCGGAGCGGGATCGCGGCTACTGGCTGGATCTGGCCTCGCTCCAGGTGCGGGCGGGGCAGCCGGAGGCGGCGGTGCGGCTGCTCCGGCAGGGCGCGGAGCGGTGGCCGGAGGAGTTCACGTTCCACAACGCGCTGTCGCGGACGCTGGCCGATCTGGGGCGCACGCAGGAGGCGCTGGCCCCGGCGGAGCGGGCGTGGGCCGTGGCGGCGGGGGATCAGAAGCTGCGGGCGGGGCTGTCGCTGGCGAAGCTCAGAAAAGCGCTCGGGGACGTGCCGGGGGCGATCCGGGCGCTGGACGAGGCGCTGGCGGCGGTCCCGGAGCCGCCGGAGGGCGTGGAGGTGCGGACGCGGCGCTACCGGCAGCAGGTCGCGGCGTACCGGGCAGAGATAATCGCGGTGATCAGCGCGCCGGGCCTGCCCGCTCCGGCGAAGGATACGCCCTGAGCCACGCTGCGATCATCGGGAAAATCTCGCGGTCTGCGTCGCGCCCGAGCCCCAGATCGAGGTGGCCGTAGTCCTCCTTGAAGCCGGTGGTCTTCCCGGCGGTGACGAAGCGGGTCGGGCCGCCGAGCGCGCCGATCCAGGGCTCGACCCAGCCCGGCGGGGCGACCTGATCCCCGGCTCCGGCGATGATGAGGGCGGGGACGGTGACATCGCTGAGCTGCGCGAAGTAGTCGATCTGTCCGGCGGCGTCGGTGAGCCGCCCGTCGCGGAGCATGCGGGAGAACTGGCGCATCTCTCCGCGCCATACGGGGCTGACGATGGTCTGGAGCATCGGGTCGACGGCCCGGGGCTCGATGTTGGCGGGGTTATAGAGCCGCTCGTGGAGCCGTCCCGGTGTGGCGGGGCCGAGGAGGGCGGCGAGGTCGCCGAGGATCGGCGTCCCGACCCGGAACATCACCGCGCCGCCGAAGCCGAAGCCGAGCCGCGCCAGCTTCATGAGCGGGTTCGCCTCCGGCGCGAACGCCACCGGGGAGCCGACGGTGATGAGCGAAGAGAAGGTGGTCGAGCCGGTGGCGAGGGCGATGGCGGCGACGATGCCGCCCATGGAGTGGCCGACATAGGCGACGGAGCGGCCGGTGCAGGCGCGGATGTGGTCGACGGCGGCCGGGACATCGTAGCGCCCGTAGTCGTCGATGTCCCAGCCCGGCGGCTGCGGGGAGCCGTCCCCGGCGGTAGTGGCCTGGCCGTGGCCGCGCAGATCGAGGAGCCACACGTCGAAGCCCTCGCGGTTCAGCCAGACGGCGAGGGAGTGGTCGTCGTCGAGATCCCAGAACCGGTGGTTGGAGGAGATCCCGTGAACCGCCAGCACGGGCGGCCCGCTGCCGGGGTGGTGGTGCAGGGCGACGGTGGCGCCGTCGGCGGTGGTGACGTACCGATCCGTGGCGAGGCTGCACCGGGGGGCAGCGGAGGAGACAGAGAGGAGGGAGAGCAGGGAGAGGAGAGAGAGCATAGCGCGGAGTGCCTCAGCCGGACGAGCCCGGACAGGTTAACCGGCAGGCCGGAGAGAGGATGCTGTTCATCTGTTCGATGGGCTGGGCGCTGACGTTTGAGGAGGCGTGGGAGGCCACGCAGCAGAACAGCGCCGCGTTGGCGCTGGTACACGAGCAGGTGGTGCAGGCGCGGGGCTACCGGACGCAGGCGTTCGCGGCGGTGCTGCCGCAGGTGTCGCTGACGGGCAATTACATCATCAACGACCATGAGACGACCGCCGATCTGGGGTCGGGCCTGTTCGATGCGCTGCCACCGGAGTTCGCGCCGCTCTTTGAAGGGGTGGAGATCCCGCCGATCGTGCTGGAAGAGAAGGCGTATCCGACGCTGGAGATCCAGGTGGTGCAGCCGCTCCTCAACGGTCAGGCGATCCCCGGCCTGCGGGCGGTGGGCCACAACCTGCAGGCGACTGAGGCGGAGGAGCAGAGCATCCGGAGCCAGCTCCGGGGCGGGCTGGCGAAGGCGTGGTACGGGACGCTGCTGGCGCGGGAGGGGGAGCGGCTCGCCGGGGAGGCGCTGGCGCAGGCGCGCAAGCATGCGGAGCAGGTGGAGGTGCAGGTGGCGACCGGGGTGGCGGCGCCGACGGCGCGGCTGCAGGCGCAGCTCGCGGTGACGCGGGCGCAGCGGGAGGTGGCGGCGGCGCGGGCGGGGGTGGTGCAGGCGGAGTCAGCGCTGCGGACGCTGATGGGGGCGACGCCGGAGATCGAGCAGGCGCTCGCGGGGGAATTGGCGATGCCGGAGACCCCGGCGCTGCCGTTCGGGTCGCTGGAGGAGGCGCTGGCGGGGCTGTCGGGGCGGCAGGATCTGGCGGCGGCGGAGCACCGCAGCGCGGCGGCGGCGGCGAGCCGCACGATCTCCTACATGGGGTGGGCGCCCTCGCTCAACGGGGTGTTCCGCTACAACCAGAGCCCGGAGACCGGCTTCAACCCCGACGGCAGCCGGTGGCGGCTGATCCTCAACGCCCAGTGGAACCTCTGGGACGGCGGGATGCGGATCGGGGCGAACCAGGTAGCGGCGAGCCAGTACCGGCAGGCGACGGAGGCTGAGCGCAAGGCGCGGGAGGAGGCCGGGCAGCAGATCCGGGTGGCGTGGGAGCGGTACCAGCAGAGCCTCGCGACGCTGACGCTCGTCGAGGAGGAGGCGGCGCTGGCGGCAGAGAACCTGCGGCTGGCCGAGGCGGCGTGGGGCGCAGGGACGCTGACCTTCCTGGAATTGGAGGACGCGCGGCTCGGGCTGAAGGCGAGCCGGATGGCGCTGGCGGCGGAGCGGGCCAACCGGGATCTGGCGATCATCGATCTGCTGGTGGCGACGGGGCGCTGGTAGAAACAGAGCAGAGACAGGGGGGGGCGCAGATGGGCTACGAGCTGGATCACCTTCTCAGGTTGATGAACGATCGGGGCGCGTCGGATCTGCACCTGTCGGTCGGCCGGGCGCCCGCGCTGCGGCGGAGCGGGCAATTGGAGTGGCTGCGCTACGAGGTGCTGACTGAGCAGGGGCTGCGCGAGATGCTCCGGCCCATCGCACCGGAGCCGCTGTGGGAGGTGTTCAAGGCGCAGGGGGCGGTGGACTTCGCCTACTCGCTGCCGGGGGTGTGCCGGTTCCGCGTCAGCCTGCTGGAGCAGCAGCGCGGGATGGGCGCGATCTTCCGGGAGATCCCGCGCGAGGTCATGGGCATCGCCCAGCTCAGCCTGCCGGTGCTGGTGGAGCGGCTGACCCTGCCGACCGAGGGGCTGATCCTGATCACCGGCCCGAACGGCTCCGGCCGCAGCACGACGCTGGCGGCCATCCTCGACACCATCAACCGGCAGCGCCCGGTCCATATCCTCACGCTGGAAGATCCCATCGAGTTCGTCCACACCGGGCAGCGCGCGCTGATCAGCCAGCGGGAGATCGGACTGCATGCGCGCGATCTCGCAGAGGGCATCCGGGCAGCGATGCGCGAGGATCCGGACGTCATCGTGGTCGGTCACCCGAAGCAGGCGGAGGAATTCGAGCTGCTGCTCCGGGCGGCGGAGGCGGGGCGGCTGGTGTTCGCCATGCTCGACACGGCGGGCGCCGTCCGCACCATCGAGCGGATCATCTACAGCTTCCCTGCGGATCGGCATGAGACCCTGCGGAGCGTGCTCGCAGGCGTCCTGCGCGGCGTCCTCTGCCAGCACCTGCTCCAGCGGTCGAAGGGCGGGCGCGTCCCGGCCATCGAGCTCCTGCTCGGATCGCCGTCGGTGGCGTCGGTGATCCGGGAGTGGAAGCTCGGCCAGCTCTCGGGGCTGATGAGCGTCTCGCAGGGGACCGGCATGCAGACGATGGACGACAGCCTCCGCATGCTGCTGGAGCGCAACGAGGTCGCCGTCGTCGAGGCGCTGGAGGCGGCACAGGATCGGGAGGAGCTGAAGCGCTGGCTGATCGGGCAGCGCCGCACGGTGCCGGAGGAGTAGCGGCGGAGCGGGGGCGGCTCAGGGATCGGGGAGATCGGGGCTGGCGTCGCGCTCCCAGTTGGGACGCGCCTCAGGCGTGAGCGGGTGGCTGGCAGCGCCTTCTTCCGGGACGGACTGCGGGGTCTCTCCGATGGGCGGGTAGCGGAAGTGCGCGTCGGCGGCGACCTTCCGCACGTCCTCCTCG
>JBEIQZ010000487.1:0-4803 GCA_040376255.1 Alphaproteobacteria bacterium | reverse complement strand
TCGGACACGGTTTTGAAGCGGGTCTCATCGCGTACGGCGGGACGGATCCGGCTCCCGAAGAGCTGATCGCGATCCTGAACGCTCATCGGGACGCGCTGGATCTGGTGATGGATGTCGCGGGGGGAACAAGCGCGCTGACGGTCGGCTGGATCAGAGAGCTCCACGCGATGCTGACACAGCACCGACCCGCCGCTGCGACCCGCGAAGATTGTCCGTCTGAGCAGGTCACCGCTGAGATGGAGCGGTTCGTGGAGCTGTACCATCAATTGCCTGAATGGCCTGAGCTGCGCGCGGCATGGTCGCACCACGCATTCATGCAGATCCATCCGTTCCGGGACGGAAACGGGCGTGTCGCGCTCGCATTGGCGAGCATCGATTTTATAAAGTCTGGCCTCTTCCCGATGGTTATCAAGCGGGCGGATCGGGGCCGGTATCTGGACGCGCTGCGGATGGCAGACACGGGAAATTTAATTGAATTGATAAAATATTTCGCTGATACGCAAAAATCCATCCTGCTCAAAGCGCTCTCTGAAGTAGAGGATGAAATCAACAATAAATCAAATATTGATTCGATTGTTTTGACAGCCATCCAGAAACGTGAACATAGAAAAGAGCAACCTGTACAGAAAACAAAAGATAGAATTTCATTTTTAATCGGAAAGTCATTATTGAAAATGAATGAATTAAAATTAAAAATTCAAAATATTCCAGACATTCAAATAAAAATATCAAGCGCCACAAAAGATACGATGTATTGGTACAGAAGCCAACTGACTCAAATTGGTAAAGAGAATCAGTATTGGGCAGATATGAACAACCATAGAGAATGGCTCCGGATGCAATTGCAGGACGGCGGGGTCACAGACATCGTCGTCGCCTGCCACATGGTCGGCAACCCCTCCACCCATATCGGTGTCGCCGTCCTCTTCCTCCAGCATCGCGCGCACGGAGAGCGCTTCAGCGATCACGCGCCCATGCAGAGCGTCGCCGATCCGCTGAGCTTTTCAATCGAAGAAGACACCGGCAAGCTCCAGCATCGTTTCCTGAACTGGCTGGACGATGGTATGGTCAAGGCGCTCGCGCAGTGGGTTCAATTTCTCTGATCTCCATCCCGGCTCACGTGCCGATCTTCACCGTCGCATCGATCCGCGCCCCCGGGCGCGCCTCCAGCACCAGCGCCTCGATCTTCCCCCGCACCGTCCCGGTGGACTCGACGATCAGCCGCTCCCGCGCCCGGATGGTGCCCTCGGCGGTGCCGGAGACGATGAGGGTCGCCACGTCCAATTCGCCGCTGACCAGCCCGCCGCTGCCGATCTCCAGCACGTCCTGGGTGAAGATCCGCCCCCGGTAGATGCCGTCGATGCGGACGCGCCCCTCGAAGGACAGGTTCCCGCTCCAGGTCGCGCCCTGGCCGAGCAGCGCGGAGAGCGGGCGCTGTTCCCGGCTCATGCCCCCTCCATGAGCGACAGGATGCGCTCCCGATCCTCCGCGTCCCGGTAGTGCAGCACGATCCGCCCCCCTCCCTCCTGGTTCTCCTGCACCTGCACGCGCCCCCCCCAGATCCGGCACAGGTGCCGCTCCAGCCGCTCCATCGGCCCCTTCGCGCCGGGAGCCGGGCCGCCCCGCTGATCGCCCCGCTGGCCGCTCCGCTCCTCCTGCGCCGCCAGCCGCTCCACCGCCCGCACCGACAGGTGTTCCTTGATCGTGCGGTTCAGCAGCGCCCGGAACCGCTCCGGATCGCTGATCCCGACCAGCGCCCGCGCATGGCCCGCGCTGATCCGGCCCGACCTGAGCGCCGCCTGTCCCTCCTCAGGCAGCCGCAGCAGCCGCAGCAGGTTGCTGACGCTGGCGCGCTCCATACCGACGCGCTCGGCGACCTGCTCGTGGGTGTAGCCGTGCTGCTGGATCAGCCGCTGGCAGCCCGCCGCCGCCTCCAGCGGATCGAGGTCGGCGCGCTGGAGGTTCTCGATGAGCGCCAATTCCAGCCGCAGCAGCGGCGACGGCGCCTCCGCCAGCAGCCGCACCGGCACCGTCTCCAGCCCGGCCAGCCCCGCCGCCCGCAGCCGCCGCTCCCCGGCCACCAGCACGATGCTCCCGTCTGCTGTTCCGTCCGCTGTTCCGCCCGCGTACCCCACCAGCGGCAGCAGCACGCCGTACTGGCGGATCGAGGCCGCCAGCTCCGCCAGCCTCGCCGGATCGAAGGTGTCGCGCGGCTGATCGGGGTTGGGCCGGATCCGCGCCAGCGGCACCTGCTGGATCGGCAGCAGGTTCATCCGGTGAGCGCGCCCGCCCGGTGCAGCGCCACGAACCGCGCCAGCACGCTCTGGACCTCCTCCGTGTCCGGCGAGGCGGCGAACACCGCCTCGATCTCGCGCGCCGTCGCCGGGTCGGCGTAGTGCTCCTTGTAGTAATTCCAGCGCTCGATTGTGGTGTGCTTCCGCAATTCCGGGTGGAACTGGCTGGCCCAGAACGGCGCCCCGTCCACCTTGAACGCCTGGTTGCGGATCTTCCGCCCCGTCACCAGCAGCGTCACGCCCGATGGCAGCCGATCCACGTGATCGTGGTGGCCCAATTGCACCGGGAACGTATCCGGCAGCGCCCCGAACAGCGGATCATCGCGGCCCGCCTCCGTCAGATCCACCGGGAACGCGCCCAATTCCTGCCGGTCGTCGTCCCGGTTCACCTCGCCGCCCAGCGCCAGCGAGAGCCCCTGGAACCCGAAGCAGGAGGCCCACGCCGGAACCTTCCGGTCGACGACCCGCACGAAGAAGTCCAGCATGTTCCGCACCCACCCGTGCGTGTCCAGCACCGAGTAGGCGCCCGAACCGCCGAAGAAGAACAGATCGTACCGCTCAAAGAGCCGGTCATCCAGCGGCGTCTCAGCGGCGTG
Source organism: Alphaproteobacteria bacterium (assembly GCA_040376255.1). Lineage (GTDB taxonomy): Bacteria > Myxococcota_A > UBA796 > UBA796 > SXON01 > JBEIQZ01. Next base: position 1,913 of record JBEIQZ010000487.1, on the reverse strand, counting down.
GATCTTTGTCAATTCCGGCAGCAGCGCCGACTCCTGGAAGCAGCGCAGCTCCTGGGCGGCCATCGGGTCGTCAGGATCGCGGAGAGAGATGAGGATGGGGCGCATAGGGACTCCAGCGGCGGCGTAACCCGTCCGGGGCGGGGCTATCCAGCCGGCACCGCCTCCCGCAGCGAGCGCCGCTCCGGTTATGCTCCCTCGCTGGAGCCCCCATGCCGACCATCCTGCTCTCCCGCCCCGCCCCGCTCTCCGCCGACGAGCTCGCGGATCTCCCGCTGCCGCTGGTGCCGTCCGCGCTGGGGGACGGCGTGATCGCGCGGGCGACGGTGGAATTGCCGCTGCCGGATCTGGCAGCGCTCTGCTTCCTGCTCGGCCAGCGGTATCCGGACGGGGCGCTGACGGTCGAGGAGACCTCGCTGGCGACCATCCCGCCCGCCCCGGCGGAGGCGGCGCCGGTCGACCCGTGGGAATCGGCGGCGCAGGGGCGCTACGACGAGGCGATCGCGCTGCTGCAGGGGAAGGAATTGCAGTCGGCGCACCGCGACCGGCTCCGGCTGTGGATGGGGAGCAGCGACCCGGGGCAGGCGGCGTTCGTCTGCCGGGCGGCGCAGGCGACGAACTGGAAGGCGGCGGCGACCAGCCTGCGCGGGATGCTCGGCCACAAGGACGCCGGGGTGCGGATCGCGGCCTGCGAGGCCATCGCGGCGCTCGCGGGGCCGTCTATGGGGCCGTCGCTCCGCCCGCTCCAGCAGGATCCGGATCCGGCGGTGCGGAAGGCGGCAGAGGCGGGGCTGAAGAAGCTGGGCTGGTGAGTGGCGGGGCGACGGGGATCAGATCGCCCCACACCCCCGAAAGCACCCCGATCCGCATCGGGCGGCGGCCCTCCGGCGGCGCCCCGGCGAGGACAGCGCCGCGCTGCACCCAGTACAGGACGTCCAATTCCGGCGGGAACACGCCGCCCGGGATGTAGAGCGCGCTGACAGCGGGCGGATAGAAGTCCTCCAGGAATTGTCGCTGGAGCGCCCACTCCCGCCGCTGCAGCTCCCGCTCCAGGCCCGCCTCCGACCACTGCGGCAGGACAAAGAGCAGCGCCCCGGCGAGTCCGGCGGCCCGCGCCGCGCGGAGCTCCTGCCGCGCCCCTGCCTGCTGCGCCTCTGTCTCCTGCCGCGCCCCCGCTGCGCCGCCCGCCTCCGCTCTGTCCGGCCCCGCCCCGTCCGCCCCCGCGCAGAGCAGCAGCCACCCCGGCAGCATCCCTGCCGATCCGCCCGACGCCCCCGACGCCAGCAGCGCCCCGATGAAGTGCGCCCGCCGCTCCGGGTGCAGGATCGCCAGCCCGATCAGCGCGACCACCACCCCGATCCCCCCGATCTCCGCCCCGCCGATCCACCCGGCCGCCGCCGCCGCCACCCCCGGCACCAGCCCGGCCCGCGACCGCGCCAGCAGCGGCATCCCCCACGCCCAGCCCCCGATCCCCGCCAGCCACTCCCCCGGCGCGACCGCCAGCCGCCCGCTCCACGCCGCGAGCAGCAGCGCCGCCCCGGCGAGCGCCCCCCCCGGCAGCGCCGCGCCGTGCAGCAGGCTCCCCCCCGTCCGCCGCGACAGCACCGCAAGGATCCCGGCCGCGAACGCCGTCTGCTCCTGCAATCCGAGCAGCGCAGCCCCGCCCGCCGCCCGCCACCACGCCTGCCGGGGCGAAGGGCGCGACCCCTCCGCGCGCTGATCGGCACTCAGCGCCATCGCGCACAGCAGCGCCGCCGCCAGCCCCTCCCCCCCGCGCCGGGTCAGCACCTCCGTCCACGCCGGGGCCGCCAGCAGCAGCAGCGCCCCGGTCGGCCGCCGCCCCGCCAGCAGGATCAGCGGCGCCGCCGCCCAGCCCGCCACCGCCGCCGCCCGCGCCGCCTCTCCGTCGATCCCGG
>JBEIQZ010000164.1:0-10695 GCA_040376255.1 Alphaproteobacteria bacterium | reverse complement strand
GTGGCAGCCGGTGATGCCGGCGCCGCCGGTGGTGCCGCCGTTGCCCCCGGCGGTGGTGGGGTAACCGACCCTGCCCTCGCCGCCGCAGTAGTTGGCGCCGCAGGTGCCGCCGCCGCCGTCGCCGCCGTTGCCCCAGTTGACCTCTCCGGAGACGCCGCCGCCGCCGCCGGCGACGATCACGCGATCGGTGAGCGCGGCGCCGCCGACGCGGACATCGCTGGCGCCGCCGCCGTTGCTGGCGCGGGTGGAGCCGCTCCAGCCGCTGCCGCCGCCGTTGAAGCCGCCGGAGCCGCCGACATAGACGTAGAGGGTCGAGCCGCTGCTGGCGCTGAGGACGCCCCGGGCCATGCCGCCGTAGCCGGGCAGGTAGCCGTAGGTGGTGTAGGCCGCCGTCCCCTGCGCCCCGTAGGCGGTGATGGTGACCTGGGTGGCGCAATTGGGGACGCTGAACGTCTGCTGGGCGCCGGTGTAGCTGAAGATCTGGCTGCCGGGGGCCGGGTGGCCCGGATAGGCCGAGGCGCTGCTGTCGTCACAGTCGGTGGAATTGGCGGCGTAGCCGGAGGGCTGATCGCAGAACAGCGCCCCGGTGGTGGAGCCGTAGCCGTCGTTGTCGGCGTCGACGTACCAGGTGGTCTTCCCGGCGGCGGCGGCGCTGCTGTCGTTGTTGTCGGCGAATCCGTCGCAGTCCTCATCGGTGTTGAGGCTGTCGCAGATCTCCTGGGCGGCGGGGCTGATGGCGGCGACGGTGTCGTTGCAGTCGGTAGCGCTGGCTACATACCCGACCGGCTGATCGCAGAACAGCGCCCCGGCGGCGGAGCCATAGCCGTCGCTGTCGCTGTCGCGGTACCAGGTGGTCTTCCCGGCGGCGGCGGCGCTGCTGTCGTTGTTGTCGGCGGCGCCGTCGCAGTCCTCGTCGGTGTTGGCGCCGTCGCAGATCTCCTGGGCGGCGGGGTTGATGGCGGCGACGGTGTCATTACAGTCAGTGGAAGTGGCGGCGTAGCCTGCGGGCTGATCGCAGAACAGCGTCCCGGCGGCGGAGCCGTAGCTGTCGCTGTCGCTGTCGCGGTACCATGTGGTCTTCCCGGCGGCAGCGGCGCTGCTGTCGTTGTTGTCGGCAGCGCCGTCGCAGTCCTCATCGGTGTTGCCAGCATCGCAGATCTCCTGAGCGGCGGGGCTGATGGCGGCGCTGCTGTCATTGCAGTCGGTGGAATTGGCGACATAGCGCGCAGGCTGCGAACAGGTAGAGACCATCGCCTGCGCGTCGCCGTAGCCGTCCGCGTCGGCGTCGGCGTACCACGCCTGATACACGACCTCCGATGTCCCGTCCGCCGTACCGTCGCAGTTGTCATCGATCCCGTTGCACAGCTCTGTCGCGCCGGGCCGCACCGCCGCAGAGCCGTCGTCGCAGTCCACACAGGCCGCGAAGCCGTCCCCGTCCCCGTCCGCATAGGCGACCGCCCCGTCGCAGTTGTAATCATCCGGGTCGGTGCAGTCCGCCTCCAGCGCCCCCGGATGGAACAGCGCGTCCCCGTCGTCGCAGTCCGTCCCGTCCGCCACATGCCCCGCAGGCTGCGAACAGGCAGAGACCATCGCCGCCGGATCGCCGTAGCTGTCCGAATCGGTGTCGGCGTACCACGCCTGATACGCGACCTCCGATGTCCCGTCCGCCGTACCGTCGCAGTTGTCATCGATCCCGTTGCAGGTCTCTGTCGCGCCGGGCCGCACCGCCGCCGAGCCATCATCGCAGTCCGCGCAGGCCGCGAAGCCGTCCCCGTCCCCGTCCGCATAGGCGACCGCCCCGTCGCAATTGTAGTCGTTCGGATCGGTGCAGTCCGCCTCTGCCGCGTCCGGGTGGAACAGCGCGTCCCCGTCCTCACAGTCCGTCCCGTCCGCCACATACCCGGCGGGCTGCGCGCAGGCGGAGATCATCACCGCCGGATCGCCGTAGCCGTCGCTGTCCCCGTCGAGGTACCAGTCCCCCTGCCCTGCCGCGTCCGACCCGTCCGCCGTGCCGTCGCAGTTGTCATCCACCCCGTTACACACCTCCGCCACCGCCGGGTTCACCGCCGCCGCGCCGTCGTCGCACTCCTCACAGGCCGCGTAGCCGTCGCCGTCGTTGTCGGAGTAGCCGGTGCTGCCGTCGCAGTTGTAGTCGTTCGGATCGGCGCAGTCCGCCTCTGAAGCCCCAGGGTTGTACGCCGCGTCCCCGTCATCGCAGTCCGTCCCGTCCGCCACATGCCCCTCCGGCTGCGCGCACGCCGACACCGCCCCGCCCCCGTCCCCATACCCGTCCCCGTCCCCGTCCGGGTACCAGTCCTGCTCCAGCCCCTCGTCCGCCCCCCCGTCACAGTTGTTATCCACCCCGTCACAGATCTCTTCCGCCCCCGGATACACCCCCGGCTCCATGTCATCGCAGTCCCCCTCCTCCGGCGAGAACCCGTCCCCGTCCACATCGAACACCGCCGTGTCCGCCGTGTCCTCCGGCAGCTTCTTCGTGTCCTCCGGCTTAGTATCCGGACACCCGACCAGGAAAACCAGCAATCCAAACAAGCGCATCTCAGATCCTCTGCCCCACTCTATCACGCCTTTCCCCCCGCCTCTGTGCCTCCCATACCACCTTTCCGCCTTTCGCCTTTCCGCCTTTCGCCTTTCCGCCTTTCCGCCTTTCCGCCTTTCCGCCTTTCGCCTTTCCTCTGTGACCTCTGCGCCTCTGCGCCTCCCAAACCCGCCTTTCGCCTTTCCGCCTTTCCGCCTTTCGCCTTTCCGCCTTTCGCCTTTCGCCTTTCGCCTTTCCCCGTGCCGTCGTGCCGTCGTGATCCCCTCCTTCCCTCACCTCCCCCCCGCCCTCCCCACCCACCCCAGCCCCCCCCCACACACCACCGCACACCCCACAAAAAACAAAGGATACTCCACTCTATCCGCCACCACCCCCCCGATATACCCCGCCACCCCCGTCGCCAGCACCACCACGCTCGCCTGCACCGTGTAGTCCGTCGCCTCCCGATCCGGCCTGCACCGATCCATCATCGCCGTGAACAGCGCGACCGTCGCCATCCCGCCCGCGAGGTGTTCGAACGCGACCGCCGCCTGCACCCGCAGATCGCTCCCCCACGCAGCAGCCGCCGCGTAGCCGAGGACGGACACCATCTGCAGCCCCCCGCACAGCAGCAGCGCCCGCGTCCGCCCGATGCTGCCCGCGAGCCAGCCCCCGAGCAGCGCCCCGGCGAGCCCCATGACCGATCCGAGCGTCCCGCTGAGCCAGCCGATGTCCTCCAGCGTATAGCCCCGGTCGACGAGCAGCGGCTTCACCATCGGCGACGCCATCGCGTCCCCGGCCTTGTAAATGAGTAAAATCAGCAGCCAGCCGCCGAGCCCCGGCCGGTAGAACCAGTCCAGCGAGATCACCGGCAATTCTGCATGACGTGCGGGCGCCTCCCGATGAAAAAGCACCGGCAGCGTACAGATCGCGAGGATGACCGCCATCGCGGCGAACGTCCCCGACCACCCGAGCGTCCCCATCCACACCAGCAGCACGCCGCCGCCGATGATCATGCCGACGCGGTAGCCAGCGACCTGGATCGCGTTCCCGAGGCCGCGCTCCCGCTCGGACAGGAGGCCGACGGCGAGGCCGTCCGTGGCGACGTCCTGGGTGGCGGCGAGCAGGTTGGTGAGGAACACCGCCGCCATCATCGGGGCCAGCGGCGGCATCCCGCTCCCCTCCGGCAGCATCACCGCGAGGCCGATCATGACCGCGACGGTGAGCGCCTGGAGCGGCAGGATGAAGCTGCGCCGCCGCCCGAAGCGCGCCGATCCGTACCGGTCGACGAGCGGCGCCCACAGAAACTTGAGCGTCCACGGCAGCGCGAGGATGCCGAGCCGCCCGATCTCTTCTTTGGAGAAGCCGTTCATCCGCATCGTGGCCGGGAGGTACTGCGTAAAAAAGCCGTAGGGAAGCCCCTGCGCCAGGTAGAGCGCCCCGAGCAGGAGCAGGCGGCGCGCGTCCATCAACGGCCCCCGGCGGGGATCGGCCCGAGCTGCGCGTCGACGATCACCGGCCGCTCCGCGTCCAGCCAGAGCCGCCCATCGGCGGGGAGCCGGTGCCCCTGCGGCCCGACCAGCACCACAGACAGCGCCTGCCCGCCGCGCACCGACCCTCTGCCACCCGCGAGCGCCGCCGACTGCCCGTCCGGCCCCTCCAGCCGCCAGCCCTCTGCCAGCCCTCCGCCCTCCCCTGTCCCCGCATCTCCGCCCTCCACCCAGCACACCGCCTCCTCCCCCCGCCAGCCATAGCGGAGCCGCTCCGGCATCCCCGGCAGCGGCGCCATCGCCGAAGATCGCAGATCGACCCACCCGGAGCGGGCATACTCCGCCCACGTCCCCGGCCCGCCGACCGGCCCGCCGACCGGCCCTGTCGGCGCGGCCCCGATGAGCTGCTGCCGCTTGATCGGGCAGTGCAGCGCCTCCGGCACCGGCAGCCCGGAGCGTTCATAGACGGCGATGAGGTGGAGCCGGAACAGCCGGTCGAACTCCAGCGCGAACGGCGTAGAAAAATCATCCCCGAACCACCAGAACCAGTCCGACCCCTCCGCCGCCATCATCGACGCCCGCGCCGCCTCCGGGCGCCCCGCCGCCGCCCACGCCGCCCGCGCCGCCGCGAGCAGCGACCACGCGCGCCGATCCTCCTCCTGCCCGATCCAGATGCCGAAGTCCGCCCGGATCCACGACCCGGTGTGGATCCGCCGGATCGTCCCGGCGGGCGCCTCCGCCGCCTGCGCCGCGCAGGTATGGAGCGGCGCCCGCGTGAGGAACGCCCTCAAGAACGCCTCCCCCGCGTCCGCGTACCCCTCCCACGGGTTCTCCCCGTCCAGCGCCAGCAGCGCCGGCCCCTCTGGCAGCCGCGCCAGCAGATCCGCCGCCGCCGCCCCGCCCTCCCAGCCGCCATAGACGAACCCGATCCGATCCGAGAGCCCCCGATCCCGGAACAGCACCCGCATCCCGCCCGCCTGCCAGCTCCCCCGGAACGCTGCCCCCCCGCCTGCGCCCGCCCGCCCCTGTCGGGCGCTCCGCTCCCAGATATCCTGATCCGTCGCCAGCCACCCGAACCCGGCCTCCGCCGCCAGCTCCAGCACCTCCGGACTCACCGACCCCTCCGATGGCCACAGCCCGGTGATCCCCGCCCCGGCCCACGCGCCGACCGCGCGCCGCCCTTCGCGCAATTGCCAGCGCGCGTCCTCCGGGTACACAAAACCCGGATCGGGCAGCCCCGGCATGCAGCGCTGCGCATGCGCGGTATCGACCAGCAGCGGCAGGATCGGGTGGCAGGCGGGCGACGCCGACAGCTCCGGCAGATCGCGGTACTGCGCGCGCAGACCCCGGAGGATCTGCCGCTGGATGTCCATCACATGCCGCTTCTCATCGGCGGTGAACCCCGCCCCCTTCCGCCGGAGCGCCGCGAGCTCCGGCCAGTCGGCGACCGCCGAGAAGCCGAACCACGCGAGCTGGCTCCACACCTGCACATCCAGGATGTCCTGATCGGTCGCGGCACGCCCGCCATCGGCACCGCCGAGCCGCTGGCGCAACGCACCCCAGGCGGGGAACCAGCGGAAACTGCCCGGGTGTCCGTGAAAAAAATTACCCAATAGCCACTTCCGCTCCGCCGCGTTGAGCGTGTCCGGGGCGCGCTCAGCAAACTGCTGATGCAGATCCTCGCCCTTGCCGTCCGCTGCGGCGTAATTCTCGATCTGCTCGATCAGCGTCGGGACGAGGTTGATCGTCACCTGCGCGCCGGTCTGACGGATGATCCAGGGGACATCACGGTAGCCCCGACAGGCGTGGAGCCGTACCCACGGCATGATCGGGCGACCTGTCGCGGGATCGCGGTAATCGGGCTGGTGCATGTGCAGGAGGAGACTGATCATTCCTATGTTATAACCCGGCCATGTTGACCCCCCTCTCCTTCCTGTCAACCTCCCTGCTCACCTCCCTGCTCGCCTGCGATCCAGCGACAGACTCTTCCAAAACGGGCGCCTCCGACTCCCCCGCCGACAGCGCCACTCCCTACTCCTGCGGAGAGACGGCCGGCGAGCCCCGCTGGTGCAGCTCCTGCGCGGCCATCCAGCGCGCCTGGCCCGACGCCGCCGACGGCCTCTACACCCTCCAGCCCGACGAAACCGCCGCTGCCGCCCCCTTCGACACCTTCTGCAGCTTCACCGGAGCCGGCGGCGGCTGGACGCTGATCGCCACCAACGCCTGGCGCGGCGTGTGGACCGAGGAGAACATCCTCTCCGCCGAACCCTTCGGCGACCCCTCCCTCACCGCCGACTACAAGAGCCCCGCCTTCGGCAGCGTCCTCTTCGCCGATCTGCGCTTCGAGACCGGCGAAGAGTACGCGGTCTATGCAGGCGTCGGCGATCTCCGCACCGACTACCACACCTTCCAGGCGGCCGTCCCCCTCCACAACTGCGGCGTAGAGACCGGCTACGAATGGCCGATGACTGAGGGCAACCTCACCGACCCCGATCTCTGCAGCACCAACCTCTACATCCACCCCATCGACTGGGAGGGCGGCCTCCTCCCCTGCGCGGACAGCGAGATCGCCACCGGCCCGGCCTGGAGCGGCCAGAACAAGCAGCTGGGCTGCCCGCTCAACGATCCATACGGCACCAGCTTTATCGTCGACCCCTGGGATCTCAACCCCTGGGGCGACCATAATCCGGCGGGGGTGAATGTTCCGCTGAGGATGTGGGTGAGGTAGGCTGGCGCCCCTCACCCGCATCCCCAGCGGAACATTCACCCCCGCCTCAATGTTGGCTGGTTTGTCGTGGGCTTGGGTATCTGAATTGCCGATGGGTGGTTGCTGATCGGGGATGGTGGAGGGGGGGCGGGGATGGGGGGTGGGGGGATGGTGGAGGGGAGCGGGGGGCGGGGAGCGGGGAGCGGGTTAGCTGCGCGGGATGCCTATGACCGATGAGCCTGCACTCCTCGATGTCGCCGTCCTCGGCGCGACCGGCATGGTCGGCCAGCGCTTCCTGCAATTGCTGGACGGCCACCCGCGCTTCCGGGTGAGCCACCTGTGCGCCTCCGACCGCTCGGCGGGGCGGCGCTACGGGGAGGTGGCGCCCTGGCGGCTGGACAGCCCGGCGCTGCGCGGGGACGATGTCGTGCTGCCCTGCGATCCGGACGCGGTGGCCGGCGGGGCGGGGGGGACGCGCATCGCCTTCTCTGCGCTCGACAAGGACGCCGCCCGCGAGATCGAGCCGCGCTTCCGGGACGCCGGCTTCCGCGTCATCTCCAACGCCTCGGCCTTCCGCATGGCTGAGGATGTGCCGCTGCTGATCCCGGACTTGAACCCTGACCACGCCCGCATCCTCGATCCGTCGCGGGGCTACATCGTCTGCAACCCCAACTGCACCTGCATCCCGATGACCGTGGTTCTGGCGCCGCTCCACCGGGAATTCGGCGTGCTGCGCGTCTGCTGCGCGAGCTACCAGGCGGTGTCCGGCGCGGGCTACCCTGGCGAGAGCGCCTGGGACATCCTCGGCAACGTCCGGCCGCACCCCGGCGACGAGGAGCAGAAGGTGGCCGAGGAGCCGAAGAAGATCCTCGGCACCCGCGACGGAACCGCGATCCTGCCCGCGCCCTTCCCGATCTCGGCGCGTTGCGTGCGCGTCCCGGTGACCGACGGCCACCTGATCGCGGTGCAGGTCGAATTGGCGCGCGAGGTGCCGCTGGAGCAGATCGCCGACGCGATCCGGAGCTTCCAGGCCGCCGTCCCCCTGCCCTCCTCCCCCGTCCCGCTGATCCGCATCCATGAGCGCCGCGACCGCCCCCAGCCCCGCCTCGACGCCCAGGCCGGCGGCGGCATGGCGATCACCGTGGGCCGGGTGGAGCGCTGCGAGGTGTTCACCGTCAAGTTCTTCGCGCTGGCCCACAACGCGATCCGGGGCGCGGCGGGGGGCGCCATCGCAAATGCTGAGCTGCTGGATGCGTGGGGGATGCTCTGATCAGGGGGTGCTGACCGGGGTGCTGACTGGAGCAAACACCTGCTCATCGATCGCCTGCGCGAGCGCCGCCTGACCGGTGACGGACAGGTGGATGTCCCCGTACAGAAACGCGCCCGGCTGCGCCGCCCGGAGCAGCGCCATCGGATCGACCGGGGTGACGCCGAGCCGCGCGGCGACCTCCCGCGCCTCCAACAGCAGCACCTCAGTCTCGGCCATGTCCGGCATCTGCGCCGGGTCTTCGCCGTATTTCTTCCATTCCTGCCGATCCACGACGACGTCCAGCGGCAGCGTCACCAGCACCGCCCGCGCCCCGTACTCTTTACAGAGCGCCGCGAACGCCGCGATCTGCGGGGCGAGCGCGCTCTCCCGGCCCGGCGGCGGCGACAATTCCGGCGCGGGGGGCGGCGCCATCGCCTCCAGGATCTTCGCGATGTCGCGGGCGGCCTGCTCCTTCGGGTGGGCCTCCACCCACGCCTTCATGCGTTCGGGGAGCGACCGGCGCAATTCGACGCCGCGCTTCAGCATCGCCGCCGTCACCTTCACCGAGCGATCCTCCTCGGCGTTCAGGTCGCGGACGATGTCGCCGGGGTGCGCCTGCCGGATCGCCGCCTGGATCAGCAGATCGTCGTCCTGTTCAAGGCTCAGCACCCAGGAGGCCGAGATCAGCAGATCCTCCTGCCGGGCGCGCCGCTTCGCCGTCAGGGTGAGCTGATCCTCATACCGCGCCTCCTCCTCGGCCACCCGCGCCAGGTGCGCCTTCAGCTTCTCCTGGAACGCCTGCTCGGAGGCCGCCGAATCCCCGACCAGATCTTCGATCCCGCCCTGCGAGGGCAGCCCCTCCACCGGCCTGTCGATCCACTCCGAATGCCACGCCCGCCGCAGCGCGAAGAACAGGTGCGACTGCGAGTAGATCCAGCGGCGGCCCGGAAACTCTGTGATGGACGCCGGCATCGTCTCCACATGCACCGCCCAGCCGTCCCACACCGCGTGGCGCTCCCGGTTCGGGCGCGCGTACTCGAACCAGTCGTTGGACTGGTTCAGCACCAGCACCGCCGCCGCCGGACGGCGCGCCCGAAGCTGCTCCTCCAGCACCGCGAGGTATTCCGGAAGCCCATACGTCGGCACCCCGGCGTTCCGCACCGGCTGCGCGCCGCCCGCGCCCGCGCCCGCGCTTAGCCGCGCCGCCAGCACCGCTGAGGCCGTCTGCTCCTCCTCCACCCCCAGCCCGAACACCTGCGAGTCCCCGACGACGATGATCTCACCGGAACCGCCCGCCTGCGGCGCCTCCCACTCCCCGCCCCGGAAGCCGAGCGCGTTCGTGCGGATCGTCGTCACCGGGTTGCCGTTGAAGGCGAGCCGCATCGAGGCATGGGGCTCCAGCCGCACCCCGAGCGCCGGATCGGGCGCATAGAAATTTACATGCGGGAACGCGCCGCCGTCCCGCAGGTTGAACGCCGCCTCTCCGCCGACCACCAGCAGCAGGAGCGCCGTCGACACCATCGCCAACCGCCCCGTCACCCGCCGCGCTGCGCCGCCCGATCCCGCCGTCCCGCCCTGCTCCTGCATCCGTCACCCCTAAAACGGAGCATAGCCGCTGACCCGCCCGCCGTCCTGCGCCCACAGCCACGCCAGCCCGGCCCCCCCGGCGAGCAGGGGCAGCCAGAGCGGCCACCAGCGGAGCGCGCGCCGCACCCGCCCTCACCCCCGGCGACGGAGCACGGGCAGCGCCGCGCAGACCAGCAGCAGGGCGAACCCCGCCCCGCCGGAGCCGGTGCTGCAGCTCTTGACATCGGGATTCTTCACGCCGCTGTCCTCGACCTGCCCGCCGCAGTCCTCATCGACCTCGCCGTCGCAATTGTTGTCGATGCTGTCGCAGACCTCATTGACGGCGGGGTTGGCCCAGCCGTCCCCGTCGTCGCAGTCGCCCGCCTCGACGGTGTAGCCGTCGCCGTCCATGTCTGAGGTGCCTTCGTCGGTCTGCCCGTCGCAGTCCTGATCCAGCCCGTCCGCCTGCTCGGCGGCGCCGGGGTAGCGGGTGGCGTCGCCGTCGGCGCAGTCGCCTGCTTCTTCCGTGTAGCCGTCGCCGTCGTCGTCGGAGGCGTCGGTCCCTTCATCGACAAGATCGTTGCAGTCCTGATCGACCCCGTCCGCGACCTCGGGCGCGCCGGGGTTGACGGTGCTGTCGGCGTCGTTGCAGTCGCCTTCGGCCTCGCTCATGCCGTCGCCGTCGTCGTCAGAGGCGTCGGTGCCTTCGTCGATCCGGCCGTCGCAGTCGTTGTCAACGCCGTCAGGGACCTCAGCGGCGCCGGGCCAGCTCGCGCCGTCGTCGGGCAGGCAGTCGCCGCCGAGGCCGGTGTAGCCGTCGCCGTCCCGATCGATCTCGCCGGAGTCCACCACCCCGTCGCAGTCGTCGTCGACGCCGTTGCCCATCACCTCGGCGCCTGTGCCGGACACCGCCGCGTCGTTGTCATTGCAGTCCCCGGCCTGATCGGTCTGCCCGTCGCCGTCATCGTCATAGAGGGCGGTCCCCTCATCGGTGAGGCCGTCACAGTCGTTATCGAGGAGATCCGCCAGCTCCGGGGCGGTGCCGTAGACATCGGGCTGCGCGTCGTCGCAGTCGCCTGCTTCTTCCGTGTAGCCGTCGCCGTCGTCGTCCCAGGCGCTCGTCCCCTCATCGACGGTGCCGTCGCAG
>JBEIQZ010000077.1:0-15396 GCA_040376255.1 Alphaproteobacteria bacterium | reverse complement strand
GGCGGGGGGGCGGGCGGCGCGTCGGGGGCGGGCGGGACGGGCGGCGGGGGTGTGGCGGCCTCTTCGAGGATCGTTATATGGACGGGATCGTCGCTCTCTGAGAGCGCGGCGACGTAGGCGGCGGCGGTGTCCTCGATCTCGCCGGGGTCCTCCTCCATCACCTCCTCTTCAAAGTGCGGGATGCTCTGCGGGAGGAACAGCACAGCGTGGAGCAGCACGCTCATCAAAACGCTGGTTCGGTAGAGGCGTCCGGTCTGCACGAGGAGCATAGCGTATCCTGTCTCTGCGCTGGTTGCCGAACGGCGCTGCCGGAACCATCCTTACAGCCTGCCGCATTCCGCGCTATACATGCACCATGTTGCTGCTGCTGGCCTGCGCTGCTCCTGATGTCACCGGGGTCCTGCCGATGAACGACGGGGATGACTTCTTTGATCGTCCCTTCCCCGACGACGCCCGCCGCTCCGGCGACCACCCCGACCTCGACGGCTTCCCGGAGGCAGGCGCCTTCCCGCTGCTCGACCGCTACCTCGCGGAGTCGCCGGTGCTGGACGGCTTCGGCACCAGCGCCCCGCTTTTCGTGCGCTTCACCGGCCCCATCGACCCCGCGCTGCTCCCCACGCCGCAGCAGTCCCGCTCCCCGCGCTCCCCGGTGCTGCTGGTCAACGTCGATCCGCAGAGCCCGTGGCAGGGCGAGATCATCCCCGTCCAGTTCTCCTGGCTCCCCGATCCCGCCACCTTCCTCCCCGGAAACCTGCTCTCCGTCCTGCCCGTCCCCGGCTTCCCGATGCGCCCCGGCGCCACCTACGCGCTCCTCCTCCGCCAGCCCGTCGCCGCCCCCGGCGCGCAGGAATTGGACTGGGACAGCCCCGCCCTCCAGAGCGTCGCCGCCACGCTCCGCTCGCTCGATCAGCCGCCAGAAGACATAAGCCTCGCCGTCACCTTCACCACCCAGGACCCCCTCGCCGACATGCGCCGCATCAGCGAGGAGATCCACACCCGCCTCGGCCTGCCCGGCTGGGAGCTTCAATTGGAGACGGTGGCCGCCTACGAGACCGTCCGCGTCTACCAGGGCCACATCACCGTCCCCATCTGGCAGCACGGGCAGCGCCCCTACCGCGAGCAGGGCGGCGGCTTCGAATTCGACGCCGACGGCACCCCCCTCGTCTACGCCTGGGAGCGCATCCGCTTCGCCGTCACCGTCCCCGCCGGAGAGCCGCCCCCCGGCGGCTGGCCCGTCCTTCTCTACGGCCACGGCACCGGCGGCGACTACCTGAGCTTCGCCCGCTCCGCCACCGACGAGGGTTTTGTCATGGCCCGCCACGGCGTCGCCATGATCGGCTTCTCCCAGCCCCTCCACTACGACCGCGCCACCCCCGACACCCAGACTGAGCTCGACAGCTTCAACTACTTCAACCCCACCGCCGGGCGCACAAACTTCCGCCAGGGCGCCCTCGATCACGTGTTCCTCGCCGAGATGCTCACCTCCACCCCCCCCACCTTCCAGACCGCCGACGGCCCCCTCCCCCTCGACCCCGACCGCGTCGGCTACTTCGGCCACTCCCAGGGCGGCCTCACCGGCGCCATCGCCGCCCCCTTCATGAGCCAGGACATTGTCGTCAGCGGCTTCTCCGGCGCGGGCGGCTTCCTGTCGCTCACCCTCGCCCTCCGCAAAGACCCCTTCGACATCCAGGCCACCGTCGAGTCCCTCCTCGGTTTCCAGGAGATCGAGGTCGCAGACCCGTTCCACCCCGCCGTCGGCCTCATCCAGATGTTCGCCGAGGCCACCGACCCCCTCAACTACGCGCCGTACTGGTTCTCCGCCGATCCCGAAGCCGCCGGGAGGCCCGTCCCCGTCGTCCTCACCGAAGGGCTCCTCGATGACTATACCCCCTCCGTCACCTCTGAGGCCCTCGCCGCCGCCGGCCGCCTGCCCATCATCGGGGAGGAGGTCTCAGAGGGGCTGGGGCTGCAATTGCGCGGAGAAGGGGTGGACAGAGCGCCGGTCGAAGGCAATGTGCAGTCATGGATCGGGCCGATCTCGGCAGGGGTCGGACAGTTCGCGGAGGATGGACACTTCGCGATTTATGATAACAGGGAGGCGGAGGATTTTTATAGCGGGTTCATGGAGAGGGGGGTGAGGGGGGAGGCTGGTTTTGAGTAGGGTCAAAACCTCTCCACCATCTCCGACACCAGCCACCCTACCCCCGCCCCCTGCGCCGCCCGGATCTGCCTGCTGATCGCCTGCGTCGCCACCCGGAGCATCCCTGCGTCATCGACCGGCCTGGATCGGGCCATGAGCGCCCCGCAGAGCCCGGCGAGCGCGTCCCCTGAGCCGCCGATACCGAGCTGAGGGAGGGCCCCCTCAAAGGCGGCGATGGGCGATCCGGCGATGGCGGCGAGGGGGTGGGCGCCCTTGTAGATGCAGGGGGCGATGTCGGAGAGGCGGCGGGCGGTGCGGAGGCGGTCGGTCTCCAGGTCGCGCCAGGGGGAGCCGAGCAGGGCGGCGGCCTCGCCTGAGTGGGGGGTGATGAGGCGGGGGTGGGGGGAGCGCGCCGGGTCGATGGCGCGGAGGGCGTCGGCGTCGGCGAGGAGGGGGGCGGGGTGGTTGAGCCAGAGGTGGCGGGCGAGGGCGTCCTGATCGCGCCCAAGGCCAGGGCCGAGGCCGGGGCCGATGACGAGGGCGTCGCAGGCGGGGAGCCAGGCGGGATCGTCGGGGACGTCGGTGAGCATGACCTCGGGGGGGAGGTTGGAGAGGCGGGGCCATGCGTCGCGGGGGGCGTGGAGGGTGACCAGCCCGGCTCCGCCCCGCAGCGCGCCGAGGCAGCAGAGGACGGCAGCGCCGGGGTACCGGGCGCTCCCGGCGAGGATGGAGAGGCGGCCCCGATCCCACTTGCTGGACAGCGGGGGGCAGGGCCAGGGATCTTCGGGGGGGGTGAGGACGGCCTCGGGCGGGTCGGGGTCGGGGAGGCCGGGGGCGCGGAGCGCGAGGCCGATGTCGCAGAGCGTCCAGGGGAGGGCGTGGTGGAGCAGGAAGGGCTTGAGCCTGCCGATGCAGACGGTGAGATCCGGCATCGGGAAGTCGCCGGTGCGGGCGCCGGTGTCGGCGTCGAGGCCGGTCGGGACGTCGACGGCGATGAGCGGATCGGCGCCCCGGCGCGCGAGCGCAGGGATTGGCGGGAGGCTGAGCGGGGCGCGCTGCCCGGTGCCGTAGAGGGCGTCGATCCAGAGGGCGGGAGAGGTCGTGCCGGGAGGCGCGTCGGTCGCGTCGGGGGCGATGAGGCCGAGCTTCTGGCAGATGTCGTGGTGGAGGCGGCACTCCTCAGTGCGGGGGGGCAGCACCGGGATCGCGAGGACAGAGAGGCCACGGCAGGCGAGGTGGCGGGCGATGACGTAGCCGTCGCCGCCGTTGTTGCCGGGGCCGCAGAGCACGACGGCGCGGCGGTGCTGCGGGTAGCGGGCGAGGATCGCGTCCGCGACGAGGTGACCGGCATGCTCCATCAGCAGCGCGGAGGGGATGCCCGCGCCGTCGATCAGGCGGCGGTCGAGGGCGCGGACGATGGCGGCGCGGGAGATCGGGAGGCCGGTGAGGGGCTGTGTCACTGAGCTGCCTCCTCCACCAGCATCATGCGGATCGCCGCGTCCTCCCAGCGCTGGCAGGCCAGATCCCAGCCGCCCGCGTCGCCCGCGAAGGCGGTGCGGATCGCGCGCCCGTAAGTGCGGAGCCGCAGCGCGCAGCCGCCCATCCCGACCTCCTCCAGCCCCGCCGCCGCCTCTTCTGCGCGGCCCGCGTGGTTGTGGCTGAGGCCCTTCAGCCCGAGGTGGACGCCCTCCTGCAGCAGCAGCCGCGCCGCCCGGAGCGCCTGGCCGGTGGCTGAGGACGGGGCGGTCCCTCCCCCCGTCGGCAGCGCCGCGCCCTCGCCCTCCTCCAGATCCGGCACGACGACGCGATCCGCGACGACGGCGACGACCTCCAGCACGAACCGCCCCTCCTGGCGGCGCAGCAGGCCGCTGACGTAGCGCACCGGGCCGTGCGCCCCGGCGAGGGCGGCGGCGATGTTGTCGATGGCCTTCGGGCAGACTGAGCGGTGGGGGCGCTCCAGCAGGAACGGCGTCTGCTCAGGGTCGTGGAGGAGGGCGCGGAGGATCTGATCGCCGCTGTCATAGGCGACCGCCTCGACCGAGGAGACCTCGATGGCGTGCAGGTTCTCGGCCTGGAGCCGGGGGCGCAGCAGCAGCGGCGGGCGGTTGTCCCAGGCGTCGGAGAGCTGGCGCAGCGAGCGCACGAGCAGCGGCGCGGGGAGGCGCGACCAGTCGCCGTTCTGGGGCGTTATCGAGATGGAGCCCCCGATGTTCTGCCCGAGCAGCAGCAGCCGGTTCGCGCGGCGCTTCGCGACCCGCGTGACGATCTGCCCCCGCGCCAGCATGGCGAAGGTCCCGGTGGCGACCTTGCGCCCGCCCAGCGCGGGCCCCTCCGGCGGATCGTCCTTCGCGGGGAGGTTCTTCGGATCGGTGAAGTCCCAGTCCTTCTCCCAGACCAGCACGGTGCCGGTGTCGGGATCGGCGAGGAAGACGCGCCCGGTGCGGTCGCGCCCGTCCGCTTCGACGCGCGCGCCGAGCGAGATCAGGCGCACCTTGTCCATCTTTGTCTCCATGCTCTCGCCCGCGCCGGTGAGGTACTTCACCGGCAATTCCCCGCCCTGCGCGAGCGCCCGGGGCCGCGCCGCCATCCCCGCGACGATCTCCAGCGCCTGCTCCTCGCTGTAGCGGGCCGAGCGCCGCTGGTAGGCGGTGATGCACTCCTCCAATTCCTCGACCTGCACCAGCGGCCACACCATCCCCTCCTTCTCCAGCGCCGCCCGCACCAGCGCGAACCGCTGCCCCAGCGACTCCCGCGCGTTGACCACCCCCTCCAGCAGCAGCCCCCGCGCCAGCCCGTGCATCTCCTCCAGCGAGGGCCAGGATCGCGCCGCCTCCTCCCGATCCCGCACCTCCACCGTCCACTCCAGCCGCCCACCCTCCCCCGCCCCCTGACCCGCCGGGATCGCCGCGAACGCCCAGACCGCGAGCGCGATGTGCGGGCAGCCCTGGCCGATCAGGCAGTCGCAGCGCGCGTAGCTCAGATCCATCGGCACCAGGAAGCGCACCGTGCAGGTCGGCAGCTTCGCCAGCGGGTGCGGCTCGGCGGCGTCGGGCAGGCGCACCTCCACGACCAGCCCCTTGCGCCGCTGCCGGTGCGCGTCCTCCATCGCCTTTTTTCCCAGCAGCCCGGCCAGGGCGTCCGCCGGGAGCGCCGCCGGGTTCCAGAACATGAATTGCGGGCGCGAGGGCGCGGGCTTGTCGGCGGGCTTGTCGGCGGGTTTGTCGGCGGGCTTGTCGGCGGGCTTGTCGGCGGGCTTGTCGGCTGCTGCGACCTCCTCTGCCCCGCCGGTCGCTGCGGCGACCCCGCTCAGCCCCTCCTGCCAGCCCCGGTAGGCGAGCGCCACCGCCACCCGGTGACGGCAGACCGTCGTCGCGCCGCAGGAGCAGGGGCAGTCCTTGATCGCCTTCTTCGGGAGGAGCCGCGCCTCGATCTCCTTCCCGAGATCGACCGAGCGCCCGATCACCGTCCCGTCCGGCAATTCCTCCAGCGCCGGGCCCTTCCCCTCCGCGATCTCGCGCTGCGCCCGCTTGACGAGCCCCATGTTCGAGAGCGCCGCCACCGCCTCTACCGTCAATGCCATAAGATCCGCCCGCATCCGACCTCCCGATCCAGACAGGATCTCCAGAAAGGATCTAACGCACCTTCTCCGCGATCCACGCCGCGAGCTGCCCCGGCGTCATCACCCCGACCTGCGCCCCGACGTTCACCAGCCGCTGCGCCATCTCCCGGTCGAGCGCCGGGTTGGCCTGCTCGTCGAGCGCCCCCAGCCCCAGCACCTGCGTCCCCTGCGCGCACAGCGCCGCGACCTCGCGGACGAGCTGCTCCGGGCTGCCGCCCTCAAAAAAGTCCGAGATGATCACCACGATGGCGCGCCGGGGGGCGTTCACCAGATCGCGGGCGTACTGCACCGCCTTGCAGATGTCGGTGCCGCCGCCGAGCTGCACCTTCATCAGCGTCTCCACCGGGTCGCTCATGTCGTCGCTCAGGTCGACCACCTCGGTGTCGAAGGCCACCAGGTGCGTCTTCATCCCCGGCAGCCCCCACAGGCAGGCCGCCGTGATCGATGCGTGGATCGTCGAGGACAGCATCGAGCCGGACTGATCGACCAGCAGGATGATCTGCCACTTCTCGGTGTGCCGCTTGACGCGGGAGTGGAACAGCGCCCGCTCGATGCACACGCGGCGGGCGTCGCGGTCGTAGCGGCGGAGGTTCGCCCGCAGCGTCCCCTTGAAGTCGAGGTTCCGCGCGCTCTTGAAGTGGCTGCGCCGCCGGCGATCCAGCGACCCGCCGAACGCCTGCCGGATCTCCCGCGCCAGCTTCTCCATCAGCTGCCGCACCACCTCCGCCACCAGCCGCCGCGCCAGCGCCAGCACCTCCGGGTTCATCAGGTGCTTCGTCCGCAGCACCGCTTGAAGCAGCGTCGCGTTCGGCTGGATGCGCTCCAGCACCGCCGGGTTCGTCACCAGCTCGTCGATCTGGTACCGATCCACCGCGTCCTGCTCCAGCCGCTCGATCGTCTCCTGCGGGAACAGCGCGTGGACGTCGTTGATCCACTCCGGCACGGTGAGCTGCGAGGGGCCGATGCCCCCCTGCCGCGTGTCGGACTGCTTCAGCCCCCGCTCCCGCCCGTAGAGCCAGCCGAGCGCCCGATCCATCCCCGCCGCGCGCCCGCCCAGCCCGCCCATGCTGTCCTCAGCGGGCTCGCCCAGCAACAGCCGCCATCGGGTGAGCGGGGGGATGTCCTCATGTGCCATCCGGCAGACCTCCGGTGGGGAATAACCGGCGGGGAGGATGGGCGCCTCACCCCTGCCCGTCCGCCAGCCCGAACTGCGCCGCCCGCTCCCGCGCCCGCCGCTCCGACTGCGCGCCCAGCACCACCTCCTGCGGGCTGACGCTCATCTTCAGCAGCCGGTGCGCCGCCCGCGCGTCCCCTCCGTGCAGCGCCACCACCGCATCAGCGAGCTTCCTCCGCTCACGCGGCGGGAACCACCCGAACGCGAGCCGCAGCCCGGGCAGCGCCACGAGGAAGCTCTGCAGATCCATCTCCCCGATCATCCCGTCCATCACCGCCAGCAGCGCGGGCGTCGCGATCTCCTCCCGCGCCATCCCGAACAGCCCGTACAGGAAATCCCCGAACGTCTCAGGCCGCCCCGCGCCCCGGATCGCCGCCTCCGCGCTCCCGCCCTCCCCCTCCCCCGTCGTGAACAGCCACCCGAGCGCCGCGCCGCGCACCGCCGGGGGCGCCTCCGCAGACACCGCGCACCGCCGCATCACCCCCGCCGCGCGCGCCGCCGGCAGCTCCAGCGCAGGCCCGAACCGCCCCGAACCGAACCGCGCCACGTCCCGCATCGCCAGCATCCCCGCCACCACCTTCTCGTCGGCGGGCTGCTCCGGGCCGGACAGCCCCTCGACCAGCCACAGCCCCCGGTCGAACAGCGCCTCCAGCAACGTCCCCAATTGCTGCGCCCCCGCCGCCCCCAGCAGCACCCCGCCGCGCCACAGCCCCAGGATGCGCGCCAGCGCCCCGCCCACCGGCCGGAAGTCGCCCTCGCGGTGGACGGCCTCCGCCGCCGCCGTGATCACGCGCATCGCCAGCCCCTGGACG
Organism: Alphaproteobacteria bacterium; assembly: GCA_040376255.1. Lineage (GTDB taxonomy): Bacteria > Myxococcota_A > UBA796 > UBA796 > SXON01 > JBEIQZ01. Next base: position 7,651 of record JBEIQZ010000077.1, on the reverse strand, counting down.
CCGACGAACACCGCGTCCCCCAGCCGCGCCACCTGCTCCTCCAGGCCGCGCGCCTCCAGCAGCGCCTCCTCCAGCTTGCGGAGCGCCGCCGCCTCCAGGTTCGCGCCCCAGGCCGACGCCTCGATCAGCTCCGACTCCATCGTGTCGGTGCGGTGCAATTCCCACTGCTCGGCAAGCTCCTCGCTGATGCCGCTGTCGGGGCCGGACTTCCGCTCGAAGCCGCTGATGCCCAGCACGCGGAGCCGGTGGAGGAGCCGGCTCTTTTCAAGCTCCTCCGGCTTCCGCAGCTCCAGGCGCACGCCTCTCGCTGCGCGCCCCGGCTCCAGATCGGCGCTCTGCAGCCGCTCGGCCACGTCGAACAGCAGCGGCGGCCTCGGCGTCCCGGCTGCGAGGCGGCCCTCCTGCGCGCCGGAGAAGGTCTGGATCACCTCGACGAGCAGCGGATCGGTCTTCGCTGCCAGCGTGCCGCGCCGCGACCACGGGAGGGGCTGCTCCAGGCCGTCCTTGAGCAGCGCCACGGCGATCCCGTCGAGGATGTCGGTGCGGGTCATCGCTGCGTGGCCCCGCAGCCGCGCCAGCCCGCGCGCCGAAGACAGGCAGGCGATCAGATCCGCCGTCGAGATCGGCTGCTTCTTCGCCCGCAGGCGCCCTGTAACCTCCAGCAGCATCCCCTCCGCCGCCTCGTCGCCCCCCGCGTCGAACAGCCGGTCGTACCACGCCGGGGAGGGCATCCCCGACTCGTAGCCGGTGAAGGCGTCGAGGCGCTTGTAGCTGTACGGGACGAGGTACGTCCCCCATACCGGCGCTTTTCTCTCCGGCCCTTTTATCTCTGGCGCCTCTGTCTCCGGCTCCTCCATCTCCGGCGGCGGCGCAGCCGGAAACTCAGCGTCCTCCGGAGAGTCGCCGGCCTGCACCCGCTCCAATACCGGCTGGTGCCAGCCGCCGCAGATCACCACCACCTCCCCGCCGCGCTGTTGGCAGTCGCGCAGCGCCCACGCCACGCACCGCGCCATGAACGCCTCGCGCGGCCCGTCCCGGTCGCCCGCCTCGGCGTCGCCCCGCAGCGCGCGGAAGTACTGATTGAGCCAGTGGCCCAGCTCGCCGCTGTCCATCGGCTGCTCGAACAGGTGATCCCACAGGCTGTCCATGTCGTCGACGCCGACCTGCGCGCAGAGCTTATCGACGTACTCCGCCGAGCGATCCCGGCGCTCCGGCTGCGGCTTCAGGTCGGCGTAGCGGTTGCGCGTCCCTGCGAAGACCTTGTCCCAGGCCGGGAGGTCGATGAAGCGGACATCGGCCCCGGTCTCCTGCGCCGCGAGCATGCCCGCCCACTCCGGCGAGTAGCGGCAGAACGGCGTCCAGCAGGAGAACGTCCGATCCGCCGCGCGGTACCAGGTGAAGAGGGCGACGGGGAGCTGGTGGCCGAGGCGCAGCTCATCAAAACGCCCGTTGAAGTCGGAGGGCCCCTCGATGAGGACATAGCTTGGCCGGAGCCGCCGGATGGCGTCGGTGACGCGCCGGGCGCAGGCGGGGGAGTGGTGACGGACACCGAGGACGTGCAGCCCCATCAGATCCCTCAGCCCGGCAGCAGGTGGCGCGCCTCAAAAAACGCCTTCCAGTGATCGCCCTTGCGCTTGGCGACGCGCTGCTCCAGGTAGCGGCGGATCTTCTTCAGGTCTTCGGCGTTGTCCTTGGCGGCTGTCCCGGCGAGGCACTCGACGAGGTCGGCGGGCGTCCCGGCGTCTGAGCGGAGGAACCAGCCGCGCACGCCGACCGAGTGCGCGACGCTGACCGCCTCCGCCGTCGACATCACCGCCGAGAGCTTCTCGATCTGGGCGCCGTCCGTCCCCTCCCCGGTGCGGAGCTCGCGGAAGGTGGTGACGAGCAGCTCCAGAACGTCCTCGGCGGGCGCGATCGGCACGCCCGACCGCTGGAGCAGCCGCCCGGCCTCCTCGCGCACCAGCGCGAGCTCAGCGGCGTGGTCGAGGATCGGGAACACCGTCTCGAAGTTGAACCGCCGCTTCAGCGCCGACGACATCTCGTTGACGCCCCGGTCGCGGGTGTTGGCGGTGGCGATGACGTTGAAGCCCTCCTTGGCGAACATCATCCCGTCCGCCCCCTCCAATTCCGGCACCGCCAGCACCCGATCCGAGAGCATCGACAGCAGCGAGTCCTGCACCTCCAGCGGGCAGCGCGTGATCTCCTCGAAGCGCACCACCCAGCCGTGCTGCATCCCCAGGTACAGCGGCGCGGGCACCAGCGAGCGCAGGCTCGGCCCCTCGGCCACCAGCAGCGCGTAGTTCCAGCCGTACTTGATCTGATCCTCGGTGACGCTGGCCCCGCCCTGGATCGTCAGCGTCGAGCGCCCCGAGATCGCCGCCGTCAGCAATTCCGACAGCAGCGACTTGGCCGTCCCCGGCTCCCCGACCAGCATGAGGCCCCGGCTCGTCGCCAGCGTCACCATGCAGCGGTCGATCAGCGAGGGCGGGCAGACCAGCTTGCGACGGATGTCGAGCGCCCGGTCGCCGAGGATGAACTTCTTCACCGCATGCAGCGACAGCGCCCAGCCCGGCGGCCTCGGCCCGCTGTCCGAGGCGGCGAGCCGCGCCAGCTCCTCCGCGTACAGGATCTCTGCCGGAGGCCGCTGCAGCACCGCCTTCTTCCCCGCACCCGACGCCTCTCCGCTCATTCTCGCTCCTGTCAGGAGGGTTGAGGATAACCCCCCGCCGCCGCCCCCGCCTCCCGCGCCGCCAGCATCCCGCAGGCCGAATTCTGCGCGCTGCCGACAGAATAGCGCCGCACGATGGGGATGCGGAGCGGCTGGAGCGCGTCCATGAACGCCCCGCGCTCCGCCTCAGTGGCCCGGCGGAACCAGCCGCGCCCCCCCGGCAGCACCTCCAGCGACACGTTGACATCGATGAGGTTCAGCCGGATCGGCACCCCGTCGAACAGCCGCGCCAGCCCCGCCACCTCCGCCGCGTCGTGGTTGACCCCGCCGATCAGCACCCACGCCACCGTCACCCGCCCCGCCTGCGCCGCGTAGCCGCGCCACACCTCCGCCACCTCCTCCACTGTCCAGCGTGACGCCACCGGCAGCAGCGCTGCCCGCCGCGCCGGCACCGTGGAGGTCAGCGACAGGATCAGCCGCCACGGGTGCCGCTCCTCGATGTACCGGCGCATCTGCGGCACCAGCCCCACGGTGCTGATGCTGATGTTCTTCGCGTCGATCCGCCCGCAGCAGGGCTCTGACAGGAGCTTCGCCGCCTGGATCACCGCGTCGTAGTTGTGGAGCGGCTCGCCCTGCCCCATGAACACCGCCCCGGTCACCCGCGCCTCAGGATGCTCCGCCAGCGTGTCGTCCCGCACCGCGAGGAAGGCGCCGCAGATCTCCTCCGTCCGCAGGCTCCGGGTCAGCCCCAGCCGCCCGGTCGCGCAGAACCCGCACTGCATCGCGCACCCCGCCTGCGAGGACAGGCAGAGCGTGAACCGCCCCGGCTTCTCCAGCGGGATCCGCACCACCTCGAACACCTCGCCCCTGCCTGCGCCCGCTGCTGCGCCCGCCCCGCTGGACGAGCGGAGCAGGTAGCGCACGCTCTGATCGGACGGGTCGCGCACCCGCTCCAGCACCTCCGGCCGATCCCACCGCCACGCCTCCACCCGCGCCTGCACCTCCTTCCGCACCGGGCGCGCCGCCACCGGCCCGGCCCCGCCCTGCCACATCCCGGCGAGCATCCGGCGGCAGGCGCCGATGTCGGTCGGCACACCTTCGGCGGCGAGGGCGGCATGAAGATCGGCGGGGAGGCAGGAGAGCAGGTGTGGAGGCATGACGCGCCGGTTAATCCGCCCGCATGTCCCCTGCCCCCCTCCCTCCCCTCCGGCATGTCGTCGGCGCCGCCGTCCTCTACCCCGACCCCGGCGGGGGCTGCCGCGTCCTCGCCGCCCGGCGCGGCCCCGGCATGTCCGGCGCGGGGCTGTGGGAGTTCCCCGGCGGCAAGGTGGAGCCGGGGGAGAGCGAGCGGGATGCCCTGCAGCGGGAGCTGATGGAGGAGCTGGGGCTGGAGGTCGTGCCGCTGTGGCGGCTGGGGGAGGTGGAGCGCCCGGAGCGGAGCCTGCGGCTGGCGGTCTGGATCTGCGCCGCCGCCGGGGAGCCGATCCTGAAGGAGCACGACGCGGCGCAGCTCGTGGCGGCGGACGACCTCGACGGGATCGGCTGGTCGGAGCCGGATCGGCCCTTCCTGCCGGGGCTGCGGGCAGAGATGACAGCGCAGGCGCGGGGGCAGGGATGAAGCCCGCGCGCACGCTGCCGGGCGCCCGGTGGGACTGCGGCCAGTGCGGGGCGTGCTGCCGGGGGTTCCGGTTCGGCCCGCTCGCGCCCGCGCGGATCGCGGATCTGGAGGGCGCGGGGGTGCGGGAGTGGTGGGCGCCCGCCGCTGAGGGCTGGTACGACGCGCTCCCCGGCCCCGCCGGACAGCCCGCACACTTCCTGCGGAACCGCGAGGACGGGCGCTGCGTGTTTTTGCAGGACGATCAGCGGTGCGCGATCCACGCGCGGCTCGGCGAGGATCGCAAGCCGCCGTTCTGCCGGGAGTTCCCGCTGCTGGCCGTCCAGACCCGCACCCACACCGCCGTCATCGCCCGCGCCGAGTGTGCCGGGCTGCACCACAGCTTCGGCACCGGCCAGCCGCTCGCCCCGCAGGCTGAGGAGGCGCTCGCGCTGGCGCTGGCGCTGCCCCGCGTCGTCCCGGTGATCAGCCACACGCCCGACGCCGTCGTGCTGTTCGGGAACGTCGGGGTCTCGCCTGAGAGCTGGCAGACGCTGGAGGACATCCTGCTGGAGCGCATCGACGGGCAGGAGCCCTGGCAGGCCGCCGCCACCGTCCGGCGCGTCCTCTCCCAGGCCACCGGGCGCGACCTGCCGCCCTTCCCCCACCACGATGTGGCGTGGCAGTCGCTCCTCGGGCGGCTCACCGCGCCGCTGGAGGCGGGGGCCGCCGACGACCGGCTCCCGGCGTGGCAGCGGGCGCCGCTCGCGCAGGGGCTCGCGTGGTGCCGCCTCGCCCTCCAGCCAGACCGCCCCACTCAGCCGCTCCTGCCTGACGGCGCCGCCTACGCCGGGCTGCTGCTCAGAAACTTCCTGTTCGCCCGCCAGTTCGCCGCCTTCAGCAGCCTGACGGAGGGCACCGGCGCCTTCCTGCTCGGCCTGCTGCTCGCCCAGCGGGTCGCAGACGCCCCGCTCTCCGCCGCCGACCTCGCCGCCACCCACACCCCCTGGCTCCGCCTCATGGATCACCCCCTGCTCCAGCGCAGCCTCCGCCTCCAGGGGCAGGCGCTCCACGCGCTGTTCCTGTCCGCATGATCGCCCTCCTGCTGACATTCTGGGCCTGCCGCAGCGCCGACAGCCCCGCCCCCGCAGGCGGCCCGGATCGGGACGGCGACGGCTTCCTGGGCCCCGCCGACTGCGACGACGGCGACGCGGCCCGCTCCCCGGCGCTCCCGGAGATCGCGGGGGACGGGATCGACAACAATTGCGACGGGATCGAGCCGGTGCCGGACGGGCGGATCTCAGGGGATGAGCCGGACAGCGGCTACGGCTGGTCGCTGGCGCTCGCCATAAACGGGAGCGCGGACGGCCTCTACGTCGGCGCGCCATTCGCCGGGGCGGGCGCAGGCGCGGTCTACCGGGATCAGCGGCGTGTCGCCGCCGGGGCAGCCGGAGAGCGGCTGGGGACCGCGCTCGCGATCTACGGCGGCACCCCCGTCGCCGGTGCGCCGGGACAGGCCGGGATGACCGGATCGGTGCGCGAGGTGTACAGCGGCAGCGTCCTGCTCACCGCCCCCGGCGCCGGTCGGCGGCTTCTGGCCTCCACCGGGGCGGACGGACAGCCCGCGCTGCTGGTCGCGCATGCGGGCGGCGTCCTCGGCGTCGGCGCCGATCTCCAGATCAACGCGCTCCGGCTCGACACGCCCCTCCCCCCCGACGCGATCGCTGTCCGCGCGGGCGTCCCGGCGGCGGGGATGCGGCGCGGGGACACCGCCCTGCTGTCCGACCGATCCCTCCTGCGGCAGACCCCCGACGAGCTCGGCGCGGCGCTGCTGCGCGGGGACGCGGACGGCGACGGGACGGAGGAGTGGATCGCCGGGGCGCCCGGCATCGGGGCGGTGCTGCTGCTGGACGATGACTTCCAGGAGAAGGCCCGCATCAGCCGGGGCGGCGGGCGCTTCGGGCATGCGCTCGCGCTCGCGGAGCCGGGGCTGCTCTACGTCGGCGCGCCGCTCGACGGCCTCGACGCGCAGGGCGCGATCTACGCGGTGCGCGCCTGGGGCGCGGCGGATCTGCCGGAGCTCCTGCTGAGCGGGGAGCTGCCCGACGATCAGCTCGGCAGCAGCCTGATCGCCGGGCCGGGCTGGCTCGTCGCCGGGGCGCCGGGGGCCGCCGACCAGCCCGGATCGGTCACCGGCCTGCGGAACCTCCCCGGCCCGTCCGGCGCCCGTTGATCCCGCCGGGCTGGCGCCGTTGATCCCGCCGGGCTGGCGCCCTGTCCCCGGCGGCTATGATGTCGGCCCGCCCGACGCCCCGCTCTGCGCCGTCCTCGTCCCCGGCATCCGGGGCGACCCCGCAGAGTTCTCCCGGCTCCTCCCCTGCCTGCTCCAGCGGCTCCCCGGCGCCCGGTTTCATGTCGTCCGCACCCCCGACACGCCCGACCGCTCCCTCCCCGCCATCGCCCGCCGCGTCCTCGCCGACCTCCCCCCGGAGCCCGTCCGCTGGATCGGCGCCAGCTTCGGCGGGCTGCTCGGCATGGCCGCCCCACCGCACCGCCTCCGCTCCCTCGCCTGCATCGGCACCCTCCCGGCCCGCAGCCGCGCCGCCGACCGCGCCGGGTGGATCGGCAGGCTGCTCCCGCTGATCCCGCCGCCGCTCTACCGCCGCCTCTACGCCCGCCGCACCGCCGCCGCCCGCCGCACAGACGGGGAGGGCGTGCTGGATCTCCACATCCCCGCGCAGGCCGCCCTCGCCGCCCGCCTCCGCGCCGTCTCCGCCTGGGATCTGCCCGATCAGCCCCCGGCCCCCGCCCTCTGCATCCGGGGACAGGACGACCCCTTCCTGTCGTGGACGCCGGAGGAGGTGCGGCAGGCAGGCATAACCCCGCTGATCGTGCCGGGCGGCCACTTCCCCCACATCTGCCACCCGGAACGGGTGGCAGATGTGATTATTTGCGGGGGTTACCCCCCGCATCGGCACGGCGCTTGCGCTGGTGCCTCCCCCCGCGCCAAAGATGGCGCGATGGCTGGCCCGTGCCAGGGGTGAATGAGGGGGACGATAGTATCGGTCGCGACGGGAACTTTTTGGGTTTTACGTCCCCCACATTCACCGGGCCAGCCAGGGCGGGTCAGGGAACATTGTCGGGCAAAGAGGTTCGGAAATATTGAATAATACTGGACTGGGAAATAGAATGCCGAGGTGCACCCTCCGTCTCCGTCCCTTCGCCCCCTGGGGGGGGCCGCAGGCAGCGTAAGCCGAAGGTGGCCCGGAGGGCCGGATGAGGGGCGGTCCGGCACGACTTTCCCCTCATCCGTCAGCCTGCGGCTGCCACCTTCGACCCGAAGCGGGTGGAAGGGTCAACCGCTGCACTGATGCAACGCTGCACTGGCC
>JBEIQZ010000148.1:0-11264 GCA_040376255.1 Alphaproteobacteria bacterium | reverse complement strand
TCGGGATCGGGGCGCCGGATGTCCATCGTGTAGTCGACCGGGATCGGGTCGCCGACCATGTCCCCGCGCTCAAACTCATAGTAGGAGTCCTCGACGCGCGCGGTGACGATGTTCCCGTCCACCCGCACCACCTCGACCACCGCCGCCGCCCGGTAGAGCCGCCCGGCGTTGGTGCGCCCGACGCGCACCTTGCGATCGAGCTCGCGGAAGATGCCGAGCTGCTGGCCGCAGGAGATGTCCTGCCCGCGCTGCACCTTCATCGAGATGTATTGATCCTCAGAGAGCTGCTCAAACCCGGTGAACGCCGCGTAGACTGTCCCGATGATGTTGCGGTTCGACGGCGTATCGATGATGCCCGGTGCGAACAGCCGCGCCTGACGGCGGGTGTAGGTGAAGAAGTTGGGGAGATCGCAGAGCGGCGCCTCCGGCTCCGACGCGGGCGTGGTCTTCTCGTAGGGCAGGGCGCCGGGCGCCTCCAGATCGTTGCCCAGCCGGAAATAGATCCGGTTGCCGGGGTAGATCCAGTGCGGGTTGGTGACATACTCGTTGATCGACCACAGCTCAGGCCAGGCATACGGATCGCCGAGGAAGCGCGTCGAGATGTCCCAGAGGGTGTCGCCCTCCTGGATGATGTAGTAGTCCGGAGATCCGTCCCCGCCAAAGGAGACCGTCCCCTCCTGAGCCAACGCCATCCCCACCAGCCACAACATCGCCACCATACACGCCTCTCCGGTGGCGTATCATTCTCTTTCCAGCCGCGCATGTCAAGCCTTGCCGACGCCCCTGCAGTGCATACAGGGTCGCGCGGGAGAATTATGATGCAAGCGCGCGCGCCTTCCGTGAACCCCCGATCAGGAGACCTCTGGCTCCGGCGGATGGAGTCCGCCGCGAACCACGATCTCTGGCGCCTCATCGACTGCGATGCCGCGATCCCTGACGCCCCCGGCGACCGCACTCCGGTGAGCGCCCCGCATGCCGCCATCGACCTCGCTGATCCTGGCTGGCCGCCGGAATTGTGCGGCCTCGCGAACGGCCCGGTGGCGCTCTGGCTGGAGGGGGATCGCGCGCTGCTCGCCCGCCGCCGGATCGCCATCGTCGGCGCCCGCCGGTGCACCGCCACCGGTCGCGCGGCGGCGCGGGCGCTGGCGCGCCGGGTGGTGGAGGCGGGAGGGGTCGTGCTCTCAGGGATGGCGATGGGCATCGACGCCGAGGCCCACCAGGAGGCCTGCCGGATCGCGCCCGCCAGCACCATCGCCGTCCTCGGCATGGGCCTCTCCTGCCCCCTCCCTGCCTGGCAGCAGCGGCTCCGCCACCGCATCCTGAGCCGGGGCGGGCTGCTGCTGTCGGAATTCTTGCCGCACCGCCGCCCGACCGTCTGGTCGTTCCCGCTCAGGAACCGGATCATCGCCGGGCTCGCCCACGCCGTCGTCGTCGTCGAGGCCGCCGACCCGAGCGGCACCCGCATCACCGCCGACGCCGCCCGCCGCTACGGGCGCCCGCTGTTCGCCTGCCCCGGCCCGCCGGGCGCCCCTCCCGACGACCCGGCCTCCGCCGGGTGCCGCCTGCTGCTCGCCGAGGGCGCCATCCCGCTCGACCCGCTCGCCGGAACGGATGCCCTGCTTGAGGCCGCCGGGTTACAGGGAGGAGATGCGAAAACCCACCCAGCACCTTGAACTCGATCCGCAGGGCAGCGACTTCCTGAGCCTGCTCCGCGACATGGGCCATGTCGATGAGGCGCTCATTGAAGAGCTTACAACCCGGCTGGTGCTCAAGAACCCTGACACCCGCGTCATCCCCTACGAGGAATTGCGCAAACACATCGCGAGCATGCTGTTCGAGCGCGAGGACGCGATGCGCCCGGATCTCCGCGACCTGCTCCGCGCTGAATGGAGCCGCTTCTTCGGCTGAAGATCAGCGTGCTGAAGATCAGCCTGCCTCGCCGTCCAGCAGCTCCGCCACGCGCTCCACCGCCCGCACCTCAGCCTGCGGGTGACGCCGCCGGATGCCGTCCACCGCCGTCTGCGCGGCATCGACGATGTCGCGGCCCATCACCACATACCGGTGCGGGGCCGACGGGTGCCCCCCCAGCGCGATCAGCACCTGAAAGGCGACGCGGGGCGCCGGCAGCGTCGGCGCTGCGTCCAGCGGCTCCGGCGGCGCGCGCTCCGGCTCAGCAGGCTCCTCCTCCCGGTTCCAGTCGGCAGAGATCCCGCGCCGGGTCCGGTAACTGCGGACATTTTCCGGTGTCACGTTCGCCATCTCGGCCAGCCGCGCGTCGGGGATATGTCCGAGCAGGTGCTGATAGGCGTCGAGCGCAGAGCGGCGACCCTTGAAATTGGGAGCATCCTCCATCTGTCCGGCCGCTGACCCGTCCCCGACCGCCACGGCGTCCCCGCCGGGGGCCTGGCTGACAGGGGGCTCTGTGAGGAGGGCGCGCACAGGCGCTTCGCTTGCTGACACTGAGACGGCTGCCGCCGGGGGCGGCGTCGCCGGGGGCGGGCTGCTCTCGCCGATCTCGCCGCTGTTACCGGTGTCCGTATCCGCGTCCGACCGGTGACGATGCCCGTCATAGGCGGGGATTCCGTTCCGCTGGCGGAACGAGACGACGACCGCCCGCGACACCTCAGCCTCTCTGGCAATGACCTGATCGGGCACCCTGCCCATCTGCTGCATATAGACTCTCAGCTTGTCATCCACAGACTTGCGCGCCATCGCTTACTCCAAGAGATAGGCTTAACACATCCCCTCGTATCGCAAGCCAATTTTTACGGTCTCTGCTCAGTCTGGATCCTCAGTCTGGATCCTCAGTCCTCTTCGCGCCCATGCACCGCCAGCAACGCGCAGGGCAGCCCCCCGATCGGGCGACCCTCCAGCCGGAAGGAGGTAAGGGCGCGCAGCCACCGGCCCCGGAACCCGGCGATGACAAGATCCATCCCCTGCGCCTCGGCGAGCAGCGCGTCCGGCGGCCCGCCCTGCCCGAGGCGGCTGACGGTGAGGACGGCGCCGGGCTGCCGCGCGAGCCAGCCGGCCAGCCGCTGCACCGCCCGCCCGTCGGGGCTCTGCTCCTCCCCCGGCACGACGAGCAGCCGCAGCAGCGGGCCCCGCCCCTCCTGCGGATCGAGCAGCATGCAGACGTCGGCGTCGAGCGCCCCGGCGACCTCCTGGATCGGCCCGGAGAGCGGCCCGCGCCCGAGGATGGACTGGTGCGCCCCCATCAGCACCACCTCCGCGCGCTTCAGCCGCGCCACCTCGCAGATGTCCCGCGCCGGCATCGCAGAGGCGAAGCTGATCGGCTGGAGCGTCACGCCGAGCGCCGCGCCGAGCCGCGCGCAGAGCTGCGCCGCGTCCTCCTCCTCGGTCTGGTTCCCGGTCTGGAACAGCGTCGCGTCCTCCTGCATCGCCTGGAGCCGCAGCGCATAGGCCCGCGTGTCCGTCCCGGCGCTGAACGCGGCGGTGAGCCTGGCCATCGCCGCCGCCGCCGCCGCATGCGAGACGCAGGCGAGGATCGGCAGCACCGGGCGCGGCAGCCCCTCCCGCGCCGGGCGATCCTGGCCGGTGTCCCCGGGCGTCGCCCGCTCCACCTGGAGGCGGCTCGGGTAGAGGAGCATCAGCACCGGGGTCGTGATCAGCGTCGAGAGCACCGCTGTCATCACGAGGATCGTGAACAGCGCCGGCGACAGCACGCCGAGCTCCAGCCCGATGTTGAGGATGATCAGCTCCATCAGCCCCCGGGTGTTCATCATCACCCCGATCGCCACGCTCTCCCTGAGCGACATCCCCCCGATCCAGGCCGGGATGCCGCTCCCGAGCAATTTCCCGAGCGAGGCCACCGTCACCACCACCGCCCCCAGCTCCCACAGCTCCGGCGTGTCCACCAGCCCGATCTCTGTCTTCAGCCCGGTCGAGGCGAAGAACAGCGGCAGCAGCAGCACCAGCACCAGATCCTGCAGCCGGTGTTCGAGGCTCCGCACAAGGTTCCCCTGCCGGGGGACGATCGCCCCGAACAGGAACGCCCCGAACAGCGCATGCACCCCGATCAGCTCGGAGAGCAGCGCGCTCCCCAGCAGCAGCAACAGCACCACCGCCAGCGCGTTCTGTGAGAGCTGCTTTGTGCGCCCGTAGCGCGACGCCACCCGCGCCAAAAACGGACGCACCACCAGCATCATCACCGCGATGAACCCGACCGTCGCCCCGGTCGTCAGCCACGCCCCCGCCACCCCGCCCGCCCGCACCACCGCGATCACGAACGCCAGCAGGCACCACGCCACAACATCGTTGAACGCCGCGCAGGTCAGCGTCAGCGCCCCGAGCGGCGTCTTCGCCAGCCCGGTCTCCGCGAGGATGCGCGCCAGCACCGGGAAGGCCGTCACCGCGAGGCTCGCCCCGCAGAAGAGCGCAAATCCAGTAAATGGAACGTTCGACGTTGAAAATATCGGGTACAGGTACAGCGCCATCGCCACCCCCGCCACGAACGGCAGCACGATGCTGTACGGCCCGATGATCAGCGCCAGCCGCGCCCGCTCCCGCAGCAGCCCGGTGTCGAATTCCAGCCCGACCAGGAACATGAACAGCACCAGCCCGAGCTGAGACACCCCCGACAGCACCCCCAGCGACGCCGCCGGGAACAGCCCGGCCATCCCCTCCGGCCACAGCACCCCCAGCAGCGACGGCCCGAGCGCGATCCCCGCGACGATCTCCGCCACCACCAGCGGCTGCCCGAGCCGACGGAAGACCACCCCGAACAGCCGTGAGGTGATCAGGATCGCCGCCACCTGCGCGATCAACAGCGCCACAACGCTCACATGCATCAGCGCCCCACCGGCTGTCCGGTGCTTCCCTGCCCGGCCTGCGCCTCTCCGATCAGCTCCGCCTGCGGACAGGCGCCGCAGCCGGACAGCGACACCGCGCCGCGCCAGCGGCCCGCGATCCACGTCGACTGCCCGCTGACCACCGCGCCCTCGCACGCCCCGCCCTGCACCTCCCCGTCGAGCCGCGCGGACGCCCCCTCCAGCGCCGCGTCCGCAGCCGGCGCCAGCATCCGCCCCCGGATCACCGCATCACCGCCCCCCACCTGCGCGCCCACCACGTGCAGGAACACCCCCGACTGGCGCAGCTCCCACACCCCGCGCCCCATACAGCCCGCCTCCACCGCCCAGGCGACCGGGAGCAGCGCGGGCGCCTGGAGGTGACGCCCCAGCTTCAAAAAGAAGAAGGTGCTGGCGATCAACGCCATCAGCAGCAGAGGCCCGAGAACAGAACGCATGATCGTCCTGTAACCTCCCGCAACCTCAGGCGCCCCGCAGGCGCGCGCCCAGCCACACCCCCGCCGCATGCGCCAGCAGCCCGCCCGCGACTGTCGCGGTGAAGTAAAGCCCTGCGGAGGCCGGTGGCAGGCCATAGATCTGGGCGTTCCATGTTGAGTAGGTGGTGAAGCCCCCGGCGAACCCTGTGCCAAGCAGCAGCCGCGCGCCCGACCCCGCCCCCGTCAGCAGACCCAGCCCGAAGCAGCCCGCTACGTTGATCAGCAGCGTCGCCCAGGGGAACGCCGCCGACACCGGCGCCAGCCATATCGAGATCCCGTAGCGGCACACACCGCCCGCCGCGCTCCCCGCCGCCACCAGCAGCACGCTCTGCATCTCCCTGATCCGGTTAAGGGCAGTCTCTATCTCCTCTGGAGCTCCGATGTCCGGCCAGATGTCTGCTTTTCTGCCCCCGCTGTCTCTGCCCGCGCTGTCTCTGCCCGCGCTGTCTCTGCTGCTGCTCACCGGCTGCGCGGAGCGCTCCATGCAGATCGGGGACTTCACCGTCTCCCTCTACAAGCCGGACGGGACCCTTAGCATCGAACAGAACGGCGAGGTGCTGACGACGCTGCTGCCGATCGCGGTCGGGGAGGGATCGGCGGACATCCGCTTCCAGTCCGGCGCCTACCTCTTTGAAAACGAGGAGATCGCCTGGCAGCAGGGCAGCCGCCTGCGCGTGCGCTCGGCCTCAGCGGCGGTGATCGCGCTCTCGGTCGAGGACGCAGAAGGGGCGGAGATCGGCGCGATGGAGATCGCCCCCGCCGGGACCGGGCTGCTCATCGACGTCGGATCGGCGGGGGAGGCAGGCGCCTCCATAAACCGGCTGCTGCTCCGCGTGGAGGCGCCCGGGGAGGAGCCGGTGCTGGGCGGCGGCGGCCACGCCTGGGACATCGACCACCGGGGCGAGGAATTCCCGCTGTTCAGCACTGAGCCGGGGATCGGCAAGGTGGAGACCGACGACTACCCGGAGGACTGGTTCCTCACCGGCACCCGCCACGCCACAAGCTTCCCCCAACCCTTCTTCCTGTTCCCTGACCGCCCCGCCCCCCTCGGCCTCAGCGTCGGCACCTCCGCCCGCGTCAACGTCGACCTCGCGGCGACGGTCGGCGACGAGTACCGGTTCACCGTCTGGGATCGCAGCGCGCAGCTCCTGCTGATCCCGGGGCGCTCGGCGCTCGACGTCGTGGAGGCCCACGCCCTGAGCCAGGGCGCCCCGCAGATCCCGCCGGACTGGGCGTTCGGCGCATGGAACGACGCGATCCGGGGCGCGGATCGCGTGCGGACCGTCGCGCAGGAATTGCGCGCCTCCGGCGCTTCCTCTTCAGCGATCTGGACCGAAGACTGGAAGGGCGGCGAGGACTACAGCTACGGCTACCACCTCTCGGCGGAGTGGACGGTGGACGAAGAATTGTACCCCGGCGCGGCGGCGCTCGCTGCGGAGCTGGAGGCGCAGGGCTTCGCCTGGCTCGCCTACTTCTCGCCCTTCATCGCTGAGGACAGCGTCGCCGGGGCCGAGGCCGCCGACCTCGTGATCAAGACTGAGGACGGCGACCCGTACTGGTTCCCCGGCATCACCTTCCAGCCGACCTCGGTGCTGGACGTCAGCAGCGAGGCGGCGCGGGCGTGGGCGGCGGCGAAGATGGAGGCGGCGCTGGACATCGGCTTCGACGGCTGGATGACCGACTTCGCCGAGTGGCTGCCGCCTGACGCGGCGATGGAGCAGGGCGACGGGCTCGACGACCACAACGCCTACCCGCTCTGGTGGCAGCAGGTGAGCGCGGCGGTCATCGCCGACACCCCCTCCGACAACCGCGCCACCTTCTTCAGCCGGTCGGGCTGGATCGGCACCTCCGCCACCAGCCCGATCACCTGGGCCGGGGATCAGCGCACCGGCTTCGAGCCCGACGACGGCCTCCCCAGCGTGATCCCGATGGGCCTCGGCCTCTCCATCGGCGGGGTCGCCATCTACACCCACGACATCGCCGGGTACCAGTCGGTCGGCAACGATCCGTCCACCAAGGAGCTGTGGTTCCGCTGGTGCAGCCTCGGCGCCTTCACCCCGATCATGCGGACCCACCACGGCGCCTACGATCAGGACAACTGGCAGTTCGACTCCGACGCCGAGACCCTGGCCCACTACGCCCGCTACACCCAGATCCATGCCCGCCTCTTCCCCTACCTTCGCGGCCTCGCCGCCCTCGCCGTCTCCACCGGGCGCCCGACGATCCTCCACCCGGCCCTGCTCTACGAGGGCTACCCCTGGCAGGCGCAGGACGCCTGGATGCTCGGCAGCGCCCTGTTCGTGGCCCCGGTCATGGAGGCGGGCGCGACCTCCCGCGCCGTCTCACTGCCCCCCGGCGACTGGTACGACTGGTGGACGGGCGCCCCCGCCGGGGAGCTGATCTCCGGCGGCGCCGTCGCCTCACCCGTCGACAGCATCCCCGTCTTCGCCCCCGCCCGCGCCATCGTCCCCACCCTCACCACCGCCCCCGACACCTTCCTCCCGCTCGCCGACGCCTCCGCGCTCCTGACGCTGGCCGAGGCCGACGCCGACCGCACCGTCTACGTGTTCGGCGGCGCCGGGAGCGGCGACAACAGCTTCACTGAGGGCGACGGCACCCACTACGCGCTCTCCGGCTCAGGGGGGCCGGGCGAGGCTTCGGGGGAGTTCGCCTCCGGCACGCTGGAGGTCGGCGGGCTGAAGGTGGAGATCCACGGGACGGTGGAGCGCAATTGGCGGCTCGTGGTCTACTAGTTCCTCCGCTCTACCCTCTTGGCTGTAGCGCCCCTTCATCACGCCGCTCCATTGGCAAAACTCCTGTAGAGACCCTGTGGAGGCGCTGCTACACAGGCAAAACGGCTGTAGAGACCCTGTGGAGGCGGTACTCCACTGGCAAAACTCCTGTAGAACCTCTCCTCCTCAGATCACCACCGGCTCGTCGGGGTCGGAGAGCATCGGTGTGATCCCGATGTGGGTGATCGTCGCGGCGCAGCCCCGGCACAGGCCGCAGATGCGGAGTCGGTGAGCGGGTCGATGCACCCAGGCGATCACTAAGCGGGCTTATTGAACCGGCAGGTAGTCGAGCGGATCGACCCGCTCCCCGTCGATGATCAGGTCGTAGTGCAGGTGCGGCCCGGTGGACAGCCCGGTGGAGCCGACCAGCGCCACGGTGTCCCCGGTCTGCACGCTGTCCCCCGGCATCACCAGCAATTCCGAGGCGTGGCAGTAGCGCGTCTGCACGCCGCCCCCGTGATCCACCACCACCATCTGCCCGTGGCCGCTGTTCCAGTCCGAGAACACAACGAGCCCCGCGCTCGTGGCGAGGATCGGCTGGCCGGAGGGCGCGCCGAGATCGAGCCCCCCGTGGAACGCCCACCGCCCGGTGAACGGGAAGATGCGCCAGCCGAAGCGGCTGGTGATGCGCCCATCGACCGGCCAGATCTCCGGCAGCCCGCCCGCGCCCGGCAGCCCGTCCCGCAATTCTTCCCGGCGCAGCCGCTCCAGCGACCGCTCCAGCCCCGCCGCCATCTCCTCCGCGTCGAGCGCCCCCAGCGTGCGATCCAATTCCGCCCACCCCCCGGTGAGCGCCCCGATCCCCTCCAGCGCGCCGTCCGCCGGCCCGTACACCGGCATGCCTCCCGGCCCGTCCCCACGCTCCGCCTCCAGCCGCGCCGCCGCCTCCTCCGCGTCGATGGGGCCCGCCGAGAGCCGCCCGCGCGACTCCATCTGCCGGATCTGCAGATCGTAGCGCTGGAGCCGCTCGACGAGCCCCTGGATGTCCTGAACCTTGCGCCCTGAAGCCGCGATCTGCTCCTGCATCCACAGGTTCTCCGCCACCAGCCGCCGCTCCTCCGCCACCGACGGCACGGCCAGCAGCGCGGCCAGCCACCCGCCCGCCAGCAGCAGCGCCGCCGCCGCCGCCGCGAGGCCCAGCCGGATCTGCCAGCGGCTGACCCGGATCTGCCGCACCGCGCCATGCCCGCGATCCTGGAGCAGGATGACGGTGTAATCTGGCTCAGACCTCGTCAATGCGCGCCACCACGCAGGTCACGTTGTCATCGCCGCCGCTGTCGCAGGCGCGCTGGATCAGGAAGCGCGCCGCCTCCTGCGGGCTCATCGAGCGCACGGCCTCGCCCATCTCGGCGGCCTCGACGAGGTTGGAGAGGCCGTCCGAGCAGAGCAGGAACCGGTCGTTGCGGCGCACGGCCTTGATCTGCACGTCCACCTCCACCTCCTCCATGTAGCCGAGGGAGCGGGTGATGATGTTCTTGTGCTTGTGGTTGCGGGCCTGCTCCGGGGTGAGCAGCCCGGCGCGGATCTTCTCGTTGACCAGAGAGTGATCCTCGGTGAGCTGCTCGATGCGGCCCTCGCGCACGAGGTAGCCCCGGCTGTCGCCGACGTGGCCGATGAAGGCGTTGGCCTTGTCGACGAGCAGCACCAGGCAGGTCGTCCCCATCCCCCGGTACTCCTGCTCGATCGCCGCCTTCTCATGGATGCGCTTCCCGGCCAGCCGGATCGCGTAGCGCAGCCGCTCCCGCGTGACCTCCACCTCGCCCTCCTCGCGGGCGGCCTCGATCTCCGGCGTCGTCTGGTTCCCGACCAGCACCTCCTCGACCGTGCTGACCGCGATGGCGCTCGCGAACTCTCCGCCCGCGTGACCGCCCATCCCGTCGCAGACGATGAACAGACTCAACTCATCGTTGATGAGGAAGTTATCCTCATTGTTTGTCCGCTTAACGCCGACATCGGTGATTCCACATGCGGTGATCCGGCTCCCCATGCTGCGCTCCAACGGTGAGATCGGACAGCATTAGTCTAATCAGGTGCCTGTTGCAAGCGATACCCTGATCATCAGAGAATCGGCGGGATCGGGTCAGATCGGTCGTTGAGGAACTGGATCTCTGCGCGGTGACAGGGCATGATGCTGCCGGATCGGAGGAGAGATGCGTCGTCCTGTGTTGTCTTCCCTGGGCAGGCTGTCCCTGGGTGTGCTGCCGATGTCCCTGCTGACAGGCTGTCCGCCAGATGAGAAGCCGACCCCTGAGCCGGAGGTCTGCGATCCGGCCGCCGAGAACGCCGACGCCCCCGCGCTCGTGCCAGGCGCGCCGCAGGCCGCCACCGCTGAGGGCTTCCTCGATCTGCCGGTGGGGCTGCCGCTCTCAGGCTACACCAGCCGGTGCAAGTGCTTCGGCAACGACGGCGCGGTGGATCGCCGGGACAGCGCCTACACCTACTCCTTCAACCCGTCGGCGGGCGTCCAGACGCGCATCCCGCTCAAGGTGTTCTGGCTGAACAACGGCGATCAGGATCTGGTGCTCGTCAAGACCGACCTGATCTATTCGTATGACGGGATGGTCGTCGACCTGAGCGCGATGCTCTCCGAGCAGACCGGGCGCGACCTCAGCGGGAAGGTCGTCATCGCGACGAACCACTCGCACGGCTCCTACGGCGACTTCAGCGATCAGGTGACGTTCTACCTCGGCTCGGACCGCTTCAACTACGAGATCTACCTCCGCATCCTGGAGACCGCCGCCGCCACCGCGATGGAGGCATACACCAGCCTCCAGCCCGCGAAGATCGGCGTGGGCTACGCGAAGGACTGGGACCCCGCCGATCAGGTCTACCACGACCGGCGCGGGGACAACGACGACCTCCAGTTCTTCCCCGACATCCCGGCGGGCAGCTACAAAGACCCCAACCTGACACTGATGCGGATCGACAGCCTCGACGATCAGCCGCTCGGCGTGCTGTTCAACTTCGGCGTCCACGGCACCACCCTCGGCGGCGACAGCGCGATGATCAGCGGCGACACGCCCGGCCACATCGAGCGCATGCTGCAGGAGCGCTTCGATCAGCCGGTGGTGGTCGCGCTGTTCCAGGGCGCGGCGGGCGACGCCAGCCCCAGCAACGAGGGCAAGGGCTACGGCGCGATGGAGCGCACCGGCCAGATCGCCGCCGACGCC
>JBEIQZ010000868.1:0-1518 GCA_040376255.1 Alphaproteobacteria bacterium | reverse complement strand
GGCGCAACAGCAGGGGGCGCCCGATCCCCCACCACAGCACCGGCGCCGCCAGCACCGGCAGGCACAGCACCGCCAGCGTCCACAGGCCCCTGTGGCCGAGGGCCGGCGTCCGCCAGATGAGCTGGACGTCGAGGAAGATCACCGCCGCGATGCTGCTCGCCAGCGGCAGCATCACCATCGTCGCCGCCAGCACCGGCGGCAGCCACCCGCTGCTCCACAGCACCACCCCCAGGGCCGGACCGAGACAGGCCAGCAGCATCGACAGGTGGAGCACATCACACAACCAGACAACCACGCGCATGGACACCTCCGCGCTGCCGCATGGCAGCCGGGATGCCGACCCGCCTCTACGGGACAGGCTCCACAATCCACAGAGCGGGGTGTCGGATTTCCGACAGGGGTGTCGGTTTTCCGTCAGGCGCCGCCGGCTACATCACAAGGAACAGCAGCAGCGCCGCCCCCGCTGCGCCGCCGCACAGCACCGCCAGCAGCGCCACACCCCCGGCCAGCAGCAGGAGCGTCCGGTCAGGGCCGGGGGCAGACGGCAGCGCCCCCCACGGCGTCGGGGCGGCCGCGCCGTCCCCCGGACCCCGCGCCGGGGCAGCCGCGCCGGGCGCCGCGTCCGCAGCAGGCGGCTCCTGCCTCAAAAACGCCGCGAGCGCTCCCGGCTCCTGCGCGATCAGCCCGTCCAGCTCCTCACGCAGCAGATTGATCTCCAGCCGCGCCTCCGGGCGGAAGTCGAGCATGGCCCGGAGCAGCACTGCTACCTCCGGCGCCGGATCGAGCTCCTGGATCACCCTCCGGAGCGCCGATGCGTGGAGGATCTCGCGCTCAGGGAGCTGACCGAGCCGCTGGCCGCTCAGCAGCTCATAGAGCAGGATCCCCGCGATATAGATATCTGCAGGCACCGAAGGCGCCTCCGCCTGTTCAGGGGCGCGGTAGCCGGGAGAGGGGCGACCGGGTTTCACGTCGATCCCCCCGTCTGCCCGAACCCACACCGCCTCCGGGTGAAGGCCCTCGCCCGCTGAAGACAACAACACCCGGATCAGCTTCAGGGCCGCCAGCGGCGGGAACCTGATGCCGATCCAGGTGCTGATGCTTCGCGCAGGGCTGCTCAGCCCTCGTCCCCGTCGTCGCCGCCGCCGTCATCGCCGGCGTCACGACCGGTATTGACAGCTTCAGCAGCTTCAGCAGGAGCGGAAGGCTCAGCCGGAGGGCCGCCTTCAGGGCCGCCTTCAGGGCCGCCTTCAGGGCCGCCCGCAGGGCCGCCCGCAGGGCCGCCCTCAGGAACAGGCGCGTTGGGATCGGGCGGGGCTCCATCCCAGCCGTCATCCTCTGCGTCGTAGTCCTGATAGCGCCACTTGCCCTTCTTGCGATCCACGGCCTTCAGCCCGCGATCCTCATCCTCATCCTCCTGACGGCGGCGAGGCTGCTGAGCGCGACGGTTGACCGGGGTCTGCGGAGGCTCCCAGGCCTCCCAGCGCCCGCCCGCCTGACCGGGGCCGCCGGGGCCGCCGG
>JBEIQZ010000071.1:0-15712 GCA_040376255.1 Alphaproteobacteria bacterium | reverse complement strand
TCCTCCTGAGAAACCGGTCGGGCTGGACACCTCCCTGCCCGACACCGCTGCCACGGACGACTCCGCCGGTGACTCCGGCGCGGACGACTCGGTCACCGCGCCGGACAGCGACGGGGACGGCGACCCGGACGCGAGCGACTGCGCGCCCGACGATCCTTCCGTCTACGGCGGGGCGGCAGAGATCTGCGACGGGATCGATCAGGACTGCGACGGCACCGCTGACGACGGGGCGCTGGAGACGCTCTACGCGGACGGCGACGGCGACGGGTACGGGGCGGGCGCGGCCCTGGAGGCCTGTCCGGCGGCGGGCCTGACCGGCAGCGGCGGAGACTGTGACGACGCGGACGGCGCGGTGAGCCCGGGCGCGGACGAGGTCTGCGACGGGATCGACAACGACTGCTCCGGCGGCGCGGACGAGGGGCTGACCGGGACGCTGTACCCGGACGCCGACGGGGACGGCTGGGGCGAGTCCGGCAGCGCCGGGGCGGTGGGCTGCCTCGGGGCGCCGGGGATGGTCAACAACGACGGCGACTGCGACGACGGCAACCCCTTCGCCTACCCCGGCCAATTCGAGCTGTGCGACGGCGCCGACAACGACTGCGACGGCACCGTCGACAACGACATCGTCTACATCGACTGGTACGCCGACAGCGACGGCGACGGCTGGGGCGATGACAGCGCGGTGCTGACCGACTGCCAACAGCCGCCCGGCTACATCGACGTCCCGGGCGACTGCGACGACAACAACAGCGCCGTGTATCCGGGCGCAGCCGAGAGCTGTGACGGGCTCGACAACGACTGTGACGGCACCGCCGACGAGGGGGTGCAGTCCACCTTCTACCGCGACGCCGACGCCGACGCCTGGGGCGACAGCGCGACGACCGCCACGGGCTGCTCGGCCCCGGCGGGCTTCGTCGCCGCCTCCGGCGACTGCAACGACGGCGATCGGAGCCAGAACCCGGGCATGGCCGAGGTGTGCGACAACATCGACAACGACTGCTCCGGCACGGCGGACGACCTGTTCGTGACGCTCTACCAGGACGCCGATCGGGACAGCTACGGCGACCCCGCGATCAGCAACAGCTTCAACGCCTGCGGCGCGACCTCCGGCTACGTCCCGGACGCGACGGACTGCGACGACAGCGAGGGCGCGACGCACCCCTTCGCGGCGGAGGTCTGCGACACCGCAGACAACGACTGCGACGGCGCCACCGACGAGGGCGTCACCACCACCTTCTACGCCGACAGCGACGGCGACACATACGGCGACCCGGCCTCCAGCCTCGCGCGCTGCACTCAGCCCGTCGGCTACGTCACCGACGACAACGACTGCGACGATCTCAACAGCCGCATCAGCCCTGACGACACCGAGATCTGCGACGGCGCGGACAACGACTGCTCCGGGGTGGCCGACGACATCGACGACGACAACGACGGCTGGTACGCCTGCTCGGACGACTGTGACGACCGGGACAGCGGCGTGAACCCCGGCGAAGCGGAGGTCTGCTACGACGGCGCGGACAACGACTGCTCCGGGGTGGTCGACGACATCGACGACGACAACGACGGCTGGTACGCCTGCTCGGACGACTGTGACGACGCGGACAGCGGCATAAACCCTGGCGCGGCGGAGATCTGCTACGACGGCGCGGACAACGACTGCGACGGGACGGCCAACGGCTGCGCCCTCCCCGCCACCGTCGATCTGAGCGCGGGCCTCTACACCACGGGCGCCGGCACCGGGGGCGGCACGGACATGGTCGGCTACAGCGTCGCGGTGGTGCCGGACGCGGACGCGGACGGGGACGACGAGATCCTCGTCGGGGCGACCGGCGTGTTCAACGATCGGGGGGCGGTGTACCTGCTCGAAGGCCCGATCAGCGGGACGGCCAGCGTCAGCGCCGCCGCCGACGCGCTCTGGCTCGGGACGCAGGAGACCGGCTACGACGTCCAGGCGGCGATCTGGGACGACGGGAGCTCTCAGCTCCTCATCAGCACCAACGGCGGGGACGCCTACATCGTCGCCGCGACCAACCGGGTCAGCGGGCAGCTCTCCGTCGCCGCCCACACCACCTTCTACGTCAGCAGCGCCACCTCCTCGCTCTGCTGCGGGATGAACGCCGCCGATCTGGACGGGGACGGCGACACCGACGTCCTGATCAGCGCCAGCAGCGACGACGCCAACGGGATCGACTCCGGGCAGATCTACCTCGCCCACGGGCCGCTCTCCGGGCGGGTGGATCTCAGCGTCCAGGCGGCCACGATCACCGGCGACGACGACGGAGATCGCGCCGACGCCACGGCGATCCTCCCCGACATCGACAACAACGGACTGGACGACGTGCTGGTGGGCGCGTCGATGGCGGACGGCCTCCAGGGGACGACCTCGACGGGGCGGGTCTCGCTGCTGCTCGACAGCGACCTCCCCGCCGCAGGCAGCTCACTCGATCTCGGCAATGCCTCTGCCGCCTGGTACGACGACTTCAGCATGAGCCGCGTCGGCTGGTCGGTCTGCGGCGCAGATCTGACCGGCGACGGCTACACCGACATCGCCATCGGGGCGCCCGGCGACGGCAGCGGCGTCGGCGCGGGCGGCAGCAACGTCTTCCTCATCAGCGGCAGCGGCTACAGCGGCGGCTCGGTGCGGAGCCTCTCCTTCTCCACATTCGAGGATCTGAACACCACCGCCCTGGGGACGGACGTCGACTGCCAGACCGATCTGGATGGGGACGGGGCGCTGGATCTTGTGTTCTCCGACCCTCAGAAGGACATCGGCAGCCGGCCCGACGCCGGGGCGGTCTATGCCGCCTACGGGCCGCTCTCCAGCGGCACCTGCTCCCTCGTGACCGGGACGGGCTGCGTCGACGCCGGGATCGCGGGGGAGGCGGGCGGGGACGCCCTCGGCTACAGCATCGCCGCCGGCGACATCGACGGTGACAGCTTCGGGGATCTCCTCCTCGGCGCACCCGGCGCAGACTCCGACGCGGGGATCGCCTATGTCCTGGCCAATGTCTCGCTCTGGTAGCCCGGTGCGCCTCCCCTCCCTCCGCTTTCCCGCGCTCCTCCCTCCGGCGCTCCTGTCCCTCTGCCTCCTGTGCCTCCCGGCGCTCTCCGGCTGCTATGTCGTGAAGTCCGGCTATTTTCAGGTCGAGCTGATGCTGTCGCGGGTCCCCATCGAGAAACTCGTCGAGGACGGGCGCGTATCGGCGGGCATCGAGCAGCGGCTCAGGCTGCTGCCTGAGATCAAGGCCCACGGGCAGCGCATGGGGCTGTCCTCGACCGACAACTACGACACGATGGCGTGGCACTGGGAGCGCGACCTCAACAACCTCTCAGCCTGCGATCCCCTCTCCTTCACGCCGAAGCTCTGGCGCTTCCCCATCGTCGGGGAGGTGCCGTACCTCGGCTTCTTCCGCCGCGAAGACCTGGAGCGTGAGAAGGCAGCGCTGGAGGCGGACGGCTACGAGGTCTGGACGCGCGGGATCGGCGCCTACTCGACGCTCGGGTGGTTCCGCGACCCCCTGCTCCCCCACATGATGCAGTGGGGCGAGGCCGACCTCGCCGAGACCGTCTTCCACGAGCTCGCCCACGCCACCCTCTGGATCCCGGGCAGCGTCTCCTTCAATGAGTCCTTCGCCTCCTTCGTCGGCGAGGAGGCCGCCCACCGCTACCTCACCGACCGCTACGGCGCCGATCACCCGGTGACCGTCGAGCGCCTGAAGCTCGACGAGGACTGGCGCCGCTGGAACCGCGTCCTCAACGGCCTGTACCGCGACCTCAACGCCCTCTATCAGCTCCGCCTCCCCGCCGATCAGACCCTCGCGCAGAAGGCTGCCCTGTTCGCAGGGCTGCCCGACCGGGTGCGGCAGTCCGACATCTTCCTCCAGGATCGCTTCATCGCCATCGCCAGCCGCGACGGCTGGAACAACGCCCGCATGATCCAGTACCGCGCCTACAACACAGAGCATGAGAAGTTCGCCGCCGTGCTGGCCGAGGCAGGCGGCGATCTCCCGGCCTTTATTGAGCTGATCCGCCGACGGACGCAGGCACACCGGGACAACCCCTACGCAGGCATCTGAGCGGGATCTGAGGGTTGTACAAATTTCTTGACGGTGTAGCAATCCTGTGCATCCCTCCCGTCAGGTTTCTGGACACCCCCGCTCCGGGCCTCCGCGACCCGCTACCACTTGACAATCTCCTTGCATCCCGGCGCCCGGCTCCCCTCACAGGAACGCACAGCAAAGGCAGAAATTCTGTGACATGTCTCAGACACCCCCTGACACATCTGAGAGACATCTGAGAGCGCGCAGCCCTCCGCCAACTGGCACAGCAATTGCATAGGGGACTGCACCACGAGGAGACTTCATGTCCTTTGCCTCCCCAGCGCGCCGGTCTGCTCCCCTTCCGGTCGGCAATCTCCTCCTCAACAAGTATCTGAAGAACATGGGAGAGATCCCGCTCCTGACGCGGGCGGACGAGGTGGAGGTCGCGCGGCGGATCGACATGGCGGGGCCGGACGCGGAGATCGCGCGGGCGGTTCTGGTGAACGCGAACCTCAGGCTGGTGGTGAGCATCGCGAAGCAGTACACCTACCGGGGCATCCCGCTCTCCGATCTGATCCAGGAGGGCAACATCGGGCTGATGAAGGCGGTGGAGAAGTTCGACCACACGCGCGGCTTCAAGTTCTCGACCTACGCCTCCTGGTGGATCCGGCAGAGCATCATCCGGGCGGTGGAGAGCCAGTGCCGCACCATCCGCATCCCGATCTACAAGCTGGAGGTGGTGAACAAGGTCCACCAGATGCAGAAGGAGCTGTTCCAGGAGCTCGGCGAGGAGCCCAGCATGGAGCTGGTGGCGGCCCGCCTCGGCCTGGAGCTGGAGAAGATCGAGGCGCTGATGCGGCTGACGCGCGAGCCGCTCTCGCTGGACGCGCCGCTCTCGGACGACAGCGACTCGACGGTGGGCGAGTTCGTGGAGAACACGAGCGCCGAGGTTCCGTCCTGCCAGCTGGAAGAGGTGGCGCTGCGCGAGGAGATCGAGGAGGTGCTGGCCTCGCTGACGCCGCGTGAGGAGAAGGTGGTCCGGATGCGCTACGGCATCGGCGAGCCCACCAGCTACTCGCTGGAGGAGATCGGCGCGCAGTTCTGCCTGACCCGCGAGCGCATCCGCCAGATCGAGATCAAGGCGCTCCGGAAGCTGCGTCACCACCGCCGCCGGAAGAACCTGGAAGGTTTTCTGGCGGACTGAGGGGGACGCGATAGAGACGGACAGTGCGACCGATGCACGTTGCACAAAAAGGCAAAGATGTCTCTACGATTCGCCGCTCTCCTGTTCCTGATCGGTTGTCCGGGAGGGAAAGATACCAACTCGCCTGACACTGCAGATGACACTGCAGATGACACTTCCCAGACCACTGACACCGGGTTTGTGGCCGGCCCTGCGTCCTGCTACATCGACGACCAGTTCATCTGCGACGAGCTCACCGATCCGGACGCGACCGGGGTTGAGAACCTCGCGATCCTCTGCTCCAGCACGAGCGGGGACTTCGCTCAACCCGCCGCCTGCCCGGAGGCAGGCTTCGAGGGCCGCTGCACGACCGGCACCGGGAAGGACGAGCAGATCCAGCGCTTCTACACCGGCGCGGACATCGCCTACAGCGAGGACTTCTGCGTGAACACGGCTGGCGGCGCCTGGTCGGACGTCTGGTAGCGGGATGATCTGGCTCCTCGCCTGCGCCCCGCCTGCGCCCTCCGGCGTGACCTCCCCCCTGACAGAGGCGCCTCCCGGCGCGGCGCGGGTGGTCATCGTCGTGCTGGACGGCGTGCGGGTGGAGGAGAGCGTCGGGACGCCGGGGGCGGCTCACCCCTCGCTGACCGGGGAGCTGCCGGAGGCGTTTTTGCCGGATGTGTACGCGACGGTGCTGCCTGAAGCGGCGGTGCTGTACGGAGCGCGGAACATCGGGGTGACGACGACCTGTGACGCGCATGTGGAATTGCTGACCGGGCTGCGGCAGCCGCTGGTGACCTTCCCCACCGGGGAGAGCGGCCTGTGGCGCAGCGAGGCGCCGACGCTGTTCGAGGCGGCGCGGGTGGCGGGGGGGCTGGCGGAGGATCAGGTGCTCCTGATGGGCAACACGCCGCTGCTGGAGGAGCTGACCTGGGGGCTGTGGCCGGGGATGGGGCCGGGGGCAGCGGCGTCCTGGCGGTTCCGCACCGACGCGGACGCGCAGGATCTGCGGGACGCGCAGGTGGTGGAGGATCTTGTGGCGTGGCTGGGGGTGCATGACACGCGGCTGGCGGTGGTGAACCTGCACCGGATGGATCTTGCCGGTCATGTCGAGCCGGATCTGAGCTACATCGACCGCATCCGGCAGGCCGATCCGGCGGTGGCGGGGCTGTGGCGGTGGATCTCGGAGACGCCGCCCTACGCGGGCAACACCACCCTGATCGTGATGGCCGACCACGGGCGGCACCGGACGGATCTGGAGCCGGACGCCTGGCGCAACCACGGGGATCAGTGCGACGGCTGCCGGTCGATCCCGCTGATCGTCGCGGGGCCGGGGGTCGAGCCGGGCGCGCAGCCAGAGCCGGCAGATCCGGCGTACCCGGCCACGCTGGCGGACATCGGGGCGACGGCGGCGTGGCGGCTCGGCGTCCCGCTGCCGCTGGGGCGGGGGCGGGTGCTGACGGAGCTGTTCGGGGCGTCTCTCCCCGGGCAGTCCGGGGCGGTGCCGCAGGCGGGGGCGGGGCAGATCAGCGCGGCGGGCGGGGTGTCGGTGCAGGAGGAGGGCGCGGGGCTCTCCGGGGCGGTGGTCACGCCGGAGGGCGTCCACGCGGAGGCGCCGGTCATCGCTGCGGTGGAGACGGCGGCGGGCGGGGCGATCCTGGCCTGCTGGCGCGAATTGGGCGTCGACGGCAGCGCGTGGGGCGCGGGCATCTGGGCCGCGCGGTGCAGCGCGGACGGGCAGGACACGGGCTTCCCGGCGGCGGAGGGATCGGCGGGTTGGGAGGGCGCGCTGCTGGCCGACCCGGCGGGCGGGGCGTGGCTGGGCTGGATCCACAACCCCTCCGGGGACGCAGGGGCGCCGCTGGTGCGCCCCCGGATCGCGCGGTGGTCGCCGGACACCGGCTGGGAGCGCGACGCGCTACGCCCGCCGGAGATCAGCTACCCGACCCGCCCATCGCTGGCGCGCGACCCGTCCGACAGCGCCGGCAGGCTGCGCTTCGCCGCCGCCACGAGCGACGGGGAGCCGACCGGGCGCGACAGCCGCAGCGTCACCGTCTGGTCGGTGGACGCGGGCCAGCCTCAGGCCCAGCAGTGGACGCAGCTCCTGCAGATCCGCCCGGACGGGGAATTCCTCCGCATGGATCGCCCGGCCCTGCGGCCCGATGGGGGCGCGCTGGCGTGGCTGGGGATCGACGGGGCGGGCGGGGTGTCGGCGCTGATCCAGGGCGATCCGGGGGCGGGGATCGGGGCGCGGCTGGTGGCGGGGTCGGGGGTGATCGCGCTGACCGGGCTGCGCTGGATGGAGGAGGGCGGGGAGTGGTCGCTGGTGTGGGCGCGCATGGGGGACGGCGGGACGGTCGAGGTGGTGCGCTGGGACGGGCGGGAGCGGGTGATCGGCACGGGGCTGCCGTGGGTGGCGGGGATGGCGCTGACGGAGGGCGGGGTGATGCTGTCGGGGCCGGACGGGGTGGAGACGTTTATGTTCTGAGTCAAGGCTGGAGGAGCCGCCCGAACGCGCGCACCGGATCCGGCGCGCCGATGACGATCAGCACGTCCCCGGACATCAGCACCTGCTCGGGGCGGGGCGTCGGGATCATCCGCCCGCCGGCCTGCCGGACGGCGATGACGAGGATGTGGGGGGCGCCGGGGCGCGTGGGGGCGCGCATCGTGGCGATGGTCTTCCCTGAGACGGGGCTGCCGGGCGGGATCTCATACTCTTCCAGCAGGATGTCCTCATGGCTCGCGAGGGTGGCCAGATCGAGGAAGCTCGTCGCGTGGGGGCGGATCAGGCCGTGGGCCATGCGCCAGCCGCCCATCGTGTGCGGGCTGACCACCGATCCGGCGCCCGCGCGCCGCGCCTTCAGGGCGTGGGCCGGATCGACGACCCGCGTGACGATCTGCAGCTTCGGGTTCAGCTGGTGCGCCGAGAGCGTCGCGTAGATGGCCTCCGCCCCTGACGACACCGCCACGGCCACCCCCTTCGCCTGATGGATGCCCGCCTGCTTCAGCGCCTCGTCGTCCGCCCCGTCCCCCCGCACCACCGCGCACCGCCCGTCCAGCCCGGCCAGCAGCGCCTCCTCCCGCTCGATCACGCAGACCTGCGCGCCCGCCGCCAGCAATTCGTCGACCACCGCCCGGCCGAGCCGCCCGTAGCCGATGACGATGTAGTGCTCCTTCAGCCGATCCCGCATCTGCGCCTGCCTCCGCGCCCGCAGCATAGCCGGGAGCTGGCCCTCGATCAGCACCTGCGTGAGCTGAGCCGTGGTGTAGGTCACCACGCCGATCCCCGCGAGGATCAGCCCCATCGTGAACACCCGGCCCGCCGGGCTGAGCGGGTGGATCTCGCCGAAGCCGATGGTGGTGAGCGTGATCAGCACCATCCACGCCGCGTCCAGCAGATCCCAGCCCTCGATGTACATGTAGCCGGACACCCCGATCGTGACGACCGCCACCATCAACGCGAAGGCCCACCTGATCGGAAGCGTGAACATGCAGCACTGGAGGCGCGGGGTGCATCCTCAGGTAGCAGGTCCCCACCGCTTAAGCTACCCTCTGCCACCCGGGTTCCAGATGACGCTCTACCGCTCTCCGCTCCTGCTGCTCGCGCTGCTTGCGTGTACGCCCGACAAAGACGCCGACAAAGACTCTGGCAAGCCGACGGAGCCGCACGACTCCCCCGCCGACACCGGGACGCGGCCGGGCGCCGCTGACGACGATCAGGACGGGATCAGCGCTTCGGACGGCGACTGCGACGACAGCGACCCGGAGATCCGCCCGCTCGCGCCGGAGCGCTGCAACGGGCTGGACGACAACTGCAACGTCCGCGTGGACGAGGGCTTCGCGGACGGCGATTCGGACGGGATCGCGGACTGCATCGACGCCGAGAGCTGCGACGGCCTCGACAACGACGGCGACGGCGGCGTCGACGAGGGGATGCCGGACACAGACGGCGACGGGATCGCGGACTGCGCGGACGCGGAGGGCTGCGACGGCCTCGACAACGACGGCGACGGCAGCGCCGACGAGGGCTTTGACCGCGACGGGGACGGGGCGACGGGTGACGGCGCCGATGGCTGCGGGCCGGTGCCGGACTGTGACGACGGCGACGCGGAGATCCATCCGGGGGCGGCGGAGATCACCGATGACCGCGACAACGACTGCGACGGCGCGGCGGACGAGAACCTGTGGCGGGCCGGGGATCTGGTGATCACCGAGATCATGATCAACCCGTCGTCGGTGCTGGACACCGACGGGGAGTGGGTGGAGATCATGAGCGCCGCCGACGGGCCGCGCTGGCTGAACGGGCTGCGGCTGGAGGGCGGCGGCGCGGCGTCGCTGGCGTCGACGTCCGGGCTGATCCGGCTGCTGCCCGGGGAGCGGCGGGTGGTGGCGGCGCACCTGAGCCCGGCGCTGAACGGGGGCGTGGCGGCGGAGTTGGAGGCGGCGGGGCTGCTGCTGTCGAACGAGGGGGGCCACCTGTCGCTGTGGATGGACGGGCTGGAGGTGGATCGCGTCGCCTGGGGGGCGGGAGAGGCGCAGAGCGGGGCCAGCCGGTCGCTCGATCCGGCGGCGGCGGACGCAGCGCAGAACGACGATCCGGCCAACTGGTGCGACGCTGCAGCGCCCTGGGACACCGACACCGATCTCGGCTCGCCCGGCGCCCCCAACGCCTCCTGCCCGGCCTTCGACCACGACGGGGACGGCTTTACCGGCATGGACGGCGACTGCGACGACGCCGATCCCAGGATCTCTCCCGCCGCGCCGGAGATCGCCTATGACGGCGTGGATCAGGACTGTGACGGGATCTCCGACTATGACGCCGACCGGGACGGCCACGACGCCACCGTCTTCGGCGGAGAGGACTGCGACGATCAGGATCCCGGCGCCAACCCGGACGCGCTGGAGGTCTGCGACGCGCTCGACACCGATGAGGACTGCGACGGCTACGCGAACCTCGACGATCCGGACATCCTCGACATCACGCTGTGGTACCCCGACGCGGATCGGGACGGCTGGGGGGACGCCGGGGCGGCGCTCCCCTCCTGCGAGGATCCGGGCGGGCGCTTTGTGCTGGAGGGCGGAGACTGTGACGACGCCGATCCGGCGGTGAACCCGGCCGCGTCGGAGATCTGCGGGAACGGCGTGGACGACGACTGCGACGCGGATCGGGACGGCTGCGGGGTCGGCGGGGACATCGCCGGCGAGCAGGCGACGGCCACGCTCAACGGGCTGAACCAGGACGGGCTGTTCGGCGCCGCCGTCAGCGCCGCCGGGGATCTCGACGGGGACGGCTACGGGGATCTCCTCGTCGGCGCCACCGGGGACGGGAACCGCAACAGCGGGATGGTCTATGTGTTCCATGGCCCGCTCAGCGGCACCCTGGAGACCGCCGACGCGGCGGCCCGGTTCATCGGCGTCAACAACTCCGACAACGCCGGGCAGCGCCTCTGCGGCGGAGAGGACTGGACCGGGGACGGCGTGCCGGATCTCTGGATCTCCGCCCCCAGCGCGGACGTCTCGCGGGGGGACGAGGGCGTCGTCTACCTCGTCGACGGCACCTCGGGATCGGGCAGCCTCTCCGGGGCGCTCGCGCAGATCGGCGGCGCGGCGTCGAGCGACAACCTCGGCGAGGGGCTGTCCCTGGCGGGCGACGTCGACGCGGACGGCGCGCCCGACCTCTGGATCGGCGCGACCAACGGCGGCGGGCGGCGGACGGACGGCGCGGTCTACCTGATGAGCGGCCTGCCCTCCGGCGCGATCACCTCCGCCGCTGCCGCCCGCACCTTCGTCGCGGAAGGCACGGGCGATGACGCCGGAAAAAGCGTATCGGGCGGGATGGACGGCGACGGGGACGGGCTGCCCGATCTGCTGGTCGGCGCCCCCGGCTGGTCCTCCGGCGGGCGCGGCTCGGAGGGCCGGGTCTATGTCGTCAGCGGCGCGGCGGCCTCCGGCTCGCTCTCCGGGGCGGACGCGGCGTGGGACGGGACGAACACCGACTCAGGGGCCGGGACCTCGCTGGCCTGGATCGGGGACATCGACGGGGACGGGCTGGCCGACGCGCTGATCGGCGGCCCGGCGGACAGCACCGCAGGGGTCGGGGCGGCGTGGCTGCTGCTCGATCCCTTCGCGGGCGGGGCGCTCTCGGACGCCGAGGGCGTGCTGGAGGACAGCGGGGCCGGGGATCGGATCGGCGGATCGGTCGCGGCGGCGGGCGATGTGGACGGCGACGGCATGCCGGACTTCCTGGTCGGCGCGCCCGCCTCGGATCTCTCCGGCATCCACGACGGGACGCTGTTCCTGTTCTACGCGCCGTTCAGCGGCACGATCCACCCGGAGGACGTCACGGATCGGCTGAGCGGGGCGGGCGCGGGGCAGCTCGGCCACTCGGCCACCGGCTTCGACATGAACGGGGACGGCTTCTCGGACGTGATCGGCGGCGCGTGGCAGGCGTCCACCAACGCATCGGCGGCGGGCGGGGTGCTGGTGTTCATGGGCGGGGCGGGCTGGTAGCGGGCCCGGCAGGCGCCGCTTCCGGCTCCGCTTCTGGCGCCCCCGGCGGCCTGAGCGGCAGGACCAGCACCGGAAAACTCACCGTCCGCTTCCACCGGCCCGACTCCAGGTAGAGGTTGAGCGCCCAGCGGAATTCGCGCATGCCGCCCTCCACGCTGCCCGTCACGCCCTCCGGCACGGTGAGGCGGACGGTCTGCGGGCCGGGATCGGCGCGGAGATCTCCCTTGTCGTACCAGAAGAAGGAGGTGTTCCAGCGGGTGTCGGTGCGCGCGCCGTTCCGGGTGTGGACCTTGACCGTGTACCCGGCGTACTGCCCCTGCGTGAGCTGCCAGCGCGCCGCCGCGAGCCGCCCGCGCAGCCGCACCGGGATCTCCACCGTCTCCCCGACGTGCAGCAGCGGCGGCAGATCGGCCTCCGCCCCCATCAACCAGCGCGCGATCCACGCCTCGCCCCACCCCTTCGCCATCTCCCACGCCCCCAGCCCGACCAGCCCGGTCAGCGCCCCCAGCCCCAGCCCCGCCCCGATCCGGCCCTCCGTCAGCAGGCCGACCGTCCCGGCGATCATCACCAGCCAGAACCCGAAGCAGGGCAGCCCGATCAGTACCACCGCCAGGATCGTCGCGAAGGCCGTGCTGCCCGCCTCTGCGCGCCGC
This sequence comes from Alphaproteobacteria bacterium, assembly GCA_040376255.1. Taxonomy (GTDB): domain Bacteria; phylum Myxococcota_A; class UBA796; order UBA796; family SXON01; genus JBEIQZ01. Next base: position 3,323 of record JBEIQZ010000071.1, on the reverse strand, counting down.
GCCCCCTTCCACGCCGCGAGCAGCGCCGCCTCCTTCGCCGGGTCGGCGCGCCCGGCCTGCACCTGGATCACCCGCGACCATGCGTGCCGCTCCGGCGATCCGCCGCCGGGGACGGCCAGAGAGAGCCGCGCGTACACGCGCCACTCCGCCTGCACCAGCTTCCCCGCCCAGGATCGCGCGTCCCCCGGCACCGGCAGCGCGAACGGCGCCTCCAGCGCCCCGATCACCTCGGCATGCTCCATCACCACCGCGCGGTGGGTCCAGCTCAGCTCGTCGTGCTCTTTTTTGTCGCCCGTCAGCAGCCGCTGGAGCACCACCTCCACCCGGTCGCAGCGCCGCACCTCCGGCAGCCGCAGCCGGACGCGCCCGCGCACCTCGCCCCCGGCCTCCACCGTGGACGCGTCCAGCAGGATCTTCAGCTCAGGCTCCTTTGGCGGGGGGCCGTCGTCCTGTGCGGGCGTCCCCGCGCCTGTCCCCGCGCCTGTCCCCGCGCCTGCCTCTGCGCCAGTACCGGCACCTGTCCCGGCGACCGTCACGCGCAGCGCCAGCGCGACCGTCCCGCAGGAGCGGCAGCGCAGCCCCTCCGGCCCCGGCGCGACGGCGCCCGCGCAGGCGGGGCAGCGGGTGTCCGCGCCCTGGCAGAAGCGGCTGATCAGCCGGTGCGCCGCGCGGTCGTGGTAGATCGGCAGATCGCCGGTGGCGAGCATCGCCAGCACCTCCGGCTCCAGCGCCGCCGGGGACATCCCGAGCTGCGCCGCCGCCTCCTCCAGCGTCAGCGCCCCCTGCTCCCCGACGAGGCGCAGCACCTCCTGGCGCAGACCGTGGCGCCACCGGCTGCGGAGCGGCAGCCGCTCCAGCAGGAACGTCCCGCCGATCCACGCGCTGTAGCCCAGCCCCGCCATCGCCGGGATCACCGCCAGCATCGCCGCCATCATCACCGGCGCCCACAGCAATTGCGGCGCCCCGGCCTGAGCCGCCTCGACCGCCATCGGCATCGCCACCGCCGCCGCCGCCACCGCGAGCGCCGACCGCCGCGCCCACTGCCCGATCCAGGGATGCGCCTCCAGCAATTGCGCCTTCAGCTCCCCTCCCCGCACCAGGTTGCCCGCCCCTGCTGCGAGCGCCCGCCACGCCTCCGACGGCGCGGGCGGCGGATCGTACCGCCCGTAGCCGCAGTGCGCGCACTGCCGAAGCCCCGGCCCGATCTGCAGCATCCCCGCGCCGCAGGTGAGGCAGGCGGCGGGCAGCGCCCCGATCACCCGGATGTCGCCCGCCTCGCTGCCAGCCTGTGCCCGCACCAATTCCGGATCGAGCGCCAGCAGCCGATCCACCGCCGCCCGCCGCAACCGCCCCCGGAGCCCGCCGCCCGCCCACGCCGCCGGGATGCGCCCCGCCAGCAGCAGCGCCTCCTCCGCCTGCCGCTCCACTGGCCACAGCAGGAGCCACCGCGCCAGCGAGGGCAGCGCCCGCGCCAGCATCAAAAGCTGCCAGCCAGCCATCAGCCCACACACCAGGAACACCGGCAGCCCCCCGACGAACACCATCGCGCCCATTAACACCGGGACGCGCCACCACCCGCGCACCGGCGCGTCCCCCCACTCCGCAAGGAACCACCATGGCAGCACCGCTCCGAGCGCGACGGCCCACGCCGCCGCCGCCGCCCCCAGCGCCGCCCGCACCCGATCCCGGCGCAGCAGCCGGATGCGGGCGACGGCGAATTCTGCGGAGTTGGCGATGAGATCCTGCATCGGCGGAGATTATCCGCTCTACTCCGCGTGCGCCTGCCCGCGCCGCTGCCACACCAGCCCCAGCCGCGCCAGCCGCGCCCGATCCGCCTCAGGCAGCCGCGCCGCCGCCACCTGGAGGATCGGATCGGCGAAGCGGCCGAAGCGGGCGAGGATCTCCGCCTCGGCCTGCGGGGCGGATCGGGCGGCGGTGAGGATGCGCTGCGCCTCGGCCTCCATCTCAGCGGAGATCAGCTCGGTGCGCCCGACCAGCACCCGGCAGCGGCTGGCGGGCGGCGGATCGGCGGTGAGCGGCAGGACGGCGTCGGTCTCGGCGGTGTCGTAGAGCCAGAGGACGCGCAGCCCGGCCTCGAACCAGTCGCCCTCCCAGGTCGCCAGCATCGCGTCCGCCTCCGGCGCGTACAGCCCGGCCCCGGTGAGCATGGCGCGGAGGTCGGCCTTCAGCGCGGCGACGCCCGCCGCTGCGGTGCCGGTGAGCGCGGGGATCTGCGCCTGCTCCCCGGCGCCGCGCAGCCAGCCCGCCCGGTCGCCCTCGCGGCGGAACACGAGGAAGGGCCGCTCCGGCGCGGGGGACGCCGACGGCGCGGGGGTCTGCGCCGGGTGCCAGTCTTCCCGGTGGACGACGCCGCCCTCGACGCGGAAGCGCATGGCGGGCTGGAAGCTGGCGATGCCCCGGTAGAACAGGAAGTCCTCTGTCTCCCATGTTCCCGGCGCCGCCTCCACGCGCAGCCGATCCGCCCCCGCCTGCCGGGCCGGGTAGTAGTGGCTGGGCTGCCCGTCGTCGGGCGGCTCCCCGGCGGCGCCGATCTGCACGGCGGGCCAGCGCAGGCTCCGGGCGTCATCCCCCGGCTCTGCTGCCGGGTACCACTCGGTGAGCCGCCCCTGCGGGAAGTCGACCTGCACCGACACCGTGCGCGGGGCGTCGCTGTAGAGATAGATCACCGGGGTCTCCATGCGGACGGTCGCCAGCCCGCCCTTCCCGACCATCTTCGAGGCATAGACAAAACCCGGCAGATCGGAGATCGCCTGGAGCGGCGCCCAGGTCAGCGGGGCCCCGTCCGGCCCGGAGACGGTGGTGAACGTCCCCCACTCGTGCAGGGTGTAGTCAGCGGGCGCCGGGACGACACCGGGCGCGGGCTGGACGGTCGCGGCGGCGGGCAGGCAGGAGAGCAGGCAGAGAGACAGGCCGGAGAGCAGGCCGGAGAGCAGGCCGGAGGGCAGGCCAGAGGACACAGCAGACAGGCGCGGCGCAGGGGTCATGGATCACTCAGGGTTCGATCCACAGGACGCAGCGCCCGCGCAGAGCGTTAGCAGCGATCTTCATCTTGTCTCAACCGCCGCTCAGATCCTTCCACAGCAGCCGCAGCGCCGCCGGATCGAGCCGGAGCACCGCCGCCTCATCGGTCGGCAGGACGCCCGGGATCAGCGCCGCCATCCGGTCGAACACCGCCCGCCGCTCCGCCTCCGGCGCCATCTGGAGCAGGTGCCAGAGCGTCAACCCGTCCGCCGCGCCCGCCAGCGCCAGCACATCGCTGAGCCGCCCGCCCGCCGGATCGCCCCCGGTCGCCGGATCGGCGG
>JBEIQZ010000033.1:0-21490 GCA_040376255.1 Alphaproteobacteria bacterium | reverse complement strand
CCGGCGGCCCGCCCGCAGGCGACATCCCCGGCGGCCCGCCCGCAGGCATCCCCGGCGGCCCGCCCGCAGGCTTCGGCTTCTCGGCGGGCGCCTTGCCCTCGATCACGTCGTCGATCTCGCCGACGGCCTCGGCGGTGCTGGTCTTGTTGAGCTTGACCAGCCCGCGCAGGTAGGAACCCTTCGCGTACCAGTCGTCGCCGGAGGTGAAGATCTGGACGGTCTCGGCGGGCTTGCCGACCGGAGTGACGCGCAGCTCCAATTCCAGCTTCAGATCGGCGGGCTCGGCGCCCGGCTGGACGTAGTCGGTGCTGCGGACCTTCAGGATCTTGTCGATCCAGTTGGAGAAGGTCTCGTCCTTGCTGCCGTCCCCGCCCTTGCGCGCCCAGAGCGCAGCGGCGCGATCCTCGATGTTGCGCTGCTCCCAGGCGATCGTCGCGCCGTTGCGGATGACCTCGAAGGTGGTGATCTCCTCCTTCTTGGGGGAGGTGATCAGGTTGTCGCGCAGCTTGCTCTTGGCGAGCTTGAAGTTCTTGATCACCTCGTCATCGAGCACGAACACCATCCCGGTGCCCTGGTTCCGCACATAGCGGTCCTTGGTTCCGTAGGTCTCGCCGCCGAGGTCGAGGGTGGCGCTGCGGCTCCCGGCCTGCACGGCGATCGTGGTGTCAGGGGCGGTCAGGCCGAAGGTCTCCAGCTTGTCCTCGACCCGGCCCAGATCGCGGAGGGCCATCAAGGGCGCCCAGCCCTCGATCAGCTTGTCCCCGGCGCTCCCGGCCTTGAAGCGGGTGGTGACCTCCTCGACGGTCTCCTGACCATCGACCTTCTTCTTGCGCTTCTCCAGCACCGTCACCCAGCCATACATGCCGAGCTCGTCCTTGCGTACCTCGAAGGTGACGGTGAGATCGGGGGCGGTGTAGGTGATCTGCTGGAGGTCGTCCTTCTTCAGATCGAGGAGCGTCACGCCTTCACGCGGCGCGGCGCTCTCCTCGCGGGTGTAGTGGACCCAGGATGCGCCCGCAGAGAGGGTGAGGAGGACGGCATAGACGAGGACAGACCGGCTCATGAGCGGCTCCGGCGGCGCAGGACGTTGAGGGTTCCCACCAGCATGACCAGCCCCGGCACGCCGACGAAGGCGCCGAGGAACCAGTACTGCTGGCCTTCCTTGGTGTGCTGGATCTTGATGTCCTCCTCGGACTCCTGCTCACCGCCGATGATCGGGTCGTTGACCAGCCAGCCCATCGTCTCGGAGAAGAACGCCTGGTTGCCGACCACCTGCAGGATTACCACGTTGGAGAGCCAGGTGGCGTCGGACATCACGATCGCCCGCCACTCGCGCTTCGCGCCGTCGGGGCCGTCCTCAGCGGGGCCGGAGATCGCGGCGGCGATGTCCACCGCGCCGCGCTTCTCGCCGGTGACCGGGGCGCCGGTCGCGTCTACCCCGTCCTTGTCGAAGGCGTAGTTGCCATTGAGATCCCCGAACCACTCCGGCATCCCCTTCAGGATGGCGGTGTACTTGCCGGGGTGCTCCTTGGCCTCGGAGATGCCGCCCGTCGTGGGGGTCACCATGAACAGCTCAGTGGAGCGTTTCTGGAGGTTGGTGATGGACTCGTGGGAGGAGAACTTGTTGGTGGCGACGAAGGCGCGGTCGCTCGCGCCCCCGGTGACGACCGCGTAGCCCTTCTCCTTGTCGGTCACCATCACCGTGTTGTTGGTCTCGACGCCGAACAGCCCGAGCAGCCCGGTGTCTACCGTCTCCACCCCCGGCTCCAGCAGCAGGTAGACCGAGCCGCCCGCGTCGCGGTACTTGCGGATCGCATCGACCTCGGCAGGCAGGAACGGGCGCTGCGGGCCGACGATGAACAGGATCGCCGCGTCGGAGGGGACCTCCACGCCGAGCCCGTCGTCGAGCCCGTACTCCTTGACCTTGAAGTTCAGCCCTTCGAGGAACTTCTTGGCGAGATCGATCTTCTCGCTCTCCTGCGGGGCGTTCTTCCAGAACATCTCGTCGTGGCCGACGGTGAAGTAGGCGGTCTTCTTCTCGCTGGCGAGCTTCAAGAGCGCGGTGTGGACCTTGGCGTCGAACTTCCGCAGCTCCTTGCGGGCCTTGTCGAGATCCTCGCCGATCTTGATCGTCTCGGAGCGGTCGCCGCGCAGGATGGCGACGGTGCCGTTCTCGCGGACCTTGTGCTGCTTGGCGGTCTCGGGGTCGAGCTGCTGATCGACGCGCTCGATGCTCAGGTTCGGGCCTTCAAGCTGCCTGAAGTAGTCCTCGACCTCGCTCTGCACCTCGTTGCCGCTGGCGAAGAACAGCAGCACCTTCATCGGCTCCGGGGCGTTCTCCACCACCAGCCGCGTGCCTTCGCCCGCGTCGGTGGTGCGGAAGTAGCCGAAGTCCCACTTCTCGTTGAACTCGGAGGCCAGGTAGTTGATCGGGAACAGCATCGCCAGCCCGAGCGACAGGGCCAGCCCGCCCTCCCACGCCGCCTTCTCGCGCAGCGGGTGGACCCCGTGGGGGTTGAGGTGCATCGTGCGGGCGAGGTTCATCGCCGGGATCGCGCCGATGAACCACAGCAGCGGGGTCAGCGCGGTGGCGGCGGTGGCGAGCTGGCGCCCGCCCTTGTCGTCCCCGAACATGTCCAGGCTGACCAGCGCGTAGGGTAGCGCCGAGGCGAGGCTCAGGGCCAGGAAGCCGAGCGCCTTCTGCGCGGTCGCGGTGTGCTTCGGCAGCTTCAGCGCCACCTGCCCGAGCGCCATCGCCACGAGCAGGCCGGAGAGCAGCCACAGCGGGTAGCGCAGCGCGGCGTTGGTGGAGAAGAACCGCTCCGCCATGAAGAAGAGCGAAGAACCGATGACATAGAAGATCGATGCGGGGCTCACCGCCACCTCCGGGCACAGAGCGACTGGGTCGCCATCAGCAGGAAGGCAAAGGACACCGAGAGGAAGTAGACGACGCTCTCAGTGTTGAGGCGCCCCTCCTGGAACGGCTCAAACTGCCGGTCAAAGAACGCGAGGTAGGTGACGATCGCCTTGAACGGCGCGTCCACCCGCTGCCCGAGCATCCAGCACACAACGAACCCCGCGATCCCGACCGCGCCCAGCACCGCCGAGAAGATCTGGTTGCGCGAGATCGCTGACGCCCAGGTGCCGATGGACACCCCCGCAGAGCCCATCAACAGGATGCCGAGGTAGCCGACCAGGATCTCCTCGACGCCGAGCTTGCCGTTGACGAACACGAACGCCGGCAGGTAGCTGGTGAGGAGCGCGAAGGCCATGACGAACATCATGCCGGACAGGTACTTGCCGATGACGAGCTGGCGCTCGGAGAGCGGCGAGGTCTCCAGCAGGACGATGGTGCCGGTCTGGCGCTCCTCGGCGAAGAGGCGCATGGTGACCGGGATGGCGGCGATCAGGGTGACGCCGCCGGTCAGGTAGAAGAACTGCTGGATCACCTCGGCGGAGTACTTGGCGGTCTTGCCGAGGCCGAAGGTGTAGAACAGGATGCCGTCGATCATCAGGGCGAGGGCGAGGATGCCCCAGCCCCAGAAGGTGTTGACATAGGCCGCGAAGTCGCGGCGCGCGATCAGCCAGATGCCGTTCATGCTGCACCGGTGGGGGTGGTGATGCCGAGGAAGACCTTCTCCAATTCCGTCTCATCTTCGACGAGCTTGCGGATGCCGACGCCCGCGCCGACCAGCGCCGCGATCAGCGCCTCCCGCTCGTCGTTGAGGAGCGCCACATGCACGCGCATCCACGCGCCCTCGTCGTGAAGGTCGAAGCTCTGGACTGCGGCGACGCCCTTCAGCGCCTGTTCGACCCGCGCCCGCTCGCCACGGACCAGGAGCGTGAGCCGCGTGCCGCGCGCCGACGCCCCGCGCACCAGCGACTCCTCGGTGCCTTCGGCGGCGATCTTGCCGTTGTGGAGGATGAGGATGCGGTCGCAGGTCTCGGAGATCTCGGAGAGGATGTGGCTGGAGATCAGGACGGTACACTCGGCGGCGAGATTCCGGATGACCTGCCGCATCTCGACGATCTGGCTGGGGTCGAGGCCGGAGATCGGCTCGTCGAGGATGACCAGCGCGGGCTTGTGGATGATCGCCTGCGCGATGCCGGTGCGCTTGCGGTAGCCGTGGGACAGCTCGTTGATGACCCGGTCGGCCATGTGGGTGAGCTGGCAGAGCCGCAGGACGTCCGGGAGCCGCTGCTCGACGGTGGCGGCGGGCATCCCCTTGAGCTGGCCGCAGAACCGCACGAACTCGCGCACGGTCATCTCGCGGTAGAGCGGCGGCTCCTCCGGCAGGTAGCCGATGCGGGAGCGGAAGGACTCGTCTGCCTTCACGATATCGACGTTCTCGATCAGGATGCTCCCTGAGGATGGCACGACCAGACCGGCGAGGATCTTGAGCGTGGTGCTCTTCCCTGCGCCGTTGAGGCCGAGGAAGCCGACGATCTCGTTGCGGGAGATCCGGAAGTTGATCCCCTCGATGGCCCGGCGATCACCGTAGTAGTGGGTGAGGTTCTGGACTTCTATCATCCCTGCGCTTCTCCAGCGGCCGCAGTCTTATCACAGGATGGCAACCGGCAAGGGGGGTTTCTTCTGTCATTGCTTGTCAGGAGGCCCGTCCGGGGGATCGCGCCGCTCCACCCGATCCGCCTCGACCTCGATGGCCAGCGCCCGGAGCAGCCGGACGCCCTGCGTGATGTGATAAGCCGGGTCGCGCGGGTTGTACCAGCGGAAGTATGTTTTCCTGTCTTCAAAGCGGGCGATTCCGCTGCGCGTCGTCTCTACGAGGAACGTCCACGCCCCGTAGGTCCCATACAGGTGATCCAGCTCCGTACCCTGCGCCCGGAAGAAGAAGCCCCAGCGGGACAATTGCCGGGGCCGGTAGGCATGCGGCCCCATCGCCGCCTGCATCACCCGCCCGATCCGGTGGTACTCCTGCCAGTCCGGCGCGCGCGCGAACCGGCCCGCCCACGGATAATAGAGGAAGCCCCCGAAGGAGTGCAGGCTCACCGCCGTGTCGTAGCGCCGCGACGCCGCCAGCCGGTCGAGCGCCTGAGACTCCGGCTGGGAGAGCGGGGCCGGGCTTGTATGGTAGTAGCCGGGCAGGACGCCCTTCCAGATCGCCTCCGCCTCCCGGTACACCGCGAAGTCCCGGTTCAGATCGACCTGCGCCGCGTTCCCGCGCCGGTAGCGGTTCTCCCCCGCCCGCTGATCCGCCTCCGCCCGCGCCCGCCCGTCCGGGTTCAGCAGCGGGATCACCGTCAGATCGACAGCCCGCCGCTCAGTGACCGACACCCGGAGCCATGCCAGCGCGATCTCTGCCGGGACCCACTCCAGCGCGTGGATCCCTGCAAAAACCAGCATGGAGCCATGTGAGATCCGGCCCGGATCGCGCACATGGAACGCCCAGATCGGGCGACCTTCCACGCTCTCCCCGACGCACTCCGGCTGGATGACGCCGGGATAATCCTCGACCAGCGCCGCGATCTCTCCATAGATCTCTGCCGCATGGTGATAATCCGGCTCCGGGTGCAGGGGCAGCGCGGGCTGTGCGGCGAGCCACGGGAGGAAGGCGGCGGGGCATGGCATGAACCTGAGCTATCCCGCTGGCGCGAAAAAGGGAGACAGGTTAACTTCAGAGCGCCGCGTCCTCTGTGATCGCAGAAACGGATCTGCGATATCCTTGTCGACCCGGCCAAGTGCTGACGTGCAAGCAAACTGGTTCATCGCTTTTCCTGTGTCCGTCGAGGGTGACACCGGCGCGTGGTTCCACAACCTCCCGCCGCTCCCCACGAACTCCCGGAAATTCCACCCGGACGACCTGCACATCACCGTCGCCTTCCTCGGCGGCGTCTCTGAAGAGGCGGCCCGCGCGGCCTGGGCGGCGCTCCCTGCGCTCCCCACCGCGACCCGCGCGCTGCTCAGAGAGGTGAAGGGCATGGGGAACCCCAAGGAGCCGAGCGCCTGGTCCGTGATGGTCGAGGCGCCCGGCCTCGCCCACGAGATCGGCAGGCTCCGACAGCCCGCCTACACCGCCTCCGCCTGCCGCGCCGATCAGCGCCCGCCGCTCGCCCATATGACGCTGGGCCGCCCCGAGCGCAGCGCCACGCGCCAGGATCGGCAGGCCGGGCTGGACTGGTGCCGGGGCGTCCGCATCCACAACACCGAGGTCCAGATCGACAGCATCGCGCTCTACACCTGGGCCGCTGATCGCGGGACGCAGCTGTTCGACAAGGTCGAGCACCGGGCGCTCCCGGTCTGATCACGCGCACCGTCGCCGCACCACCGCCTCCACCGCCTCCACGCAGCGGTGGAGGTGGTCCACCGGCACGTACTCGTCGGCCTGGTGTGCCACGTCGATGGAGCCGGGGCCGAACACCAGCGTCCTGACGCCGAGCCGCTCCAATTGACCCCCGTCCGTGGCGAACTGCGCGGCCCCGTGGCGGTGATCGAGGCAGTGCGGGCGCAGGGCGTCCTCCAGCACCGTCCCCTCCGGCGTCAGCATCCCCGGCGTCACGCGGATCAGCCGCACCGAGAGGTCCGCCGGCTCCGCGAGCGGGCGCAGCCGATCCCGGATCTGATCGAGCAGCCCCTCCGGCGACATCCCCGGCATCGGGCGGAAGCCCACCGTCAGCGTGCAGGCGTCCGGCACGATATTGACCGCCGATCCGCCCTGGATCTGCGCCACGTTCATCGTGACAAAAGGCCGCTCCAGCAGCTCAGGGAAGTGCCGCTCCCGCGCCCACTCCGCCGCCGTCCGCTCCAGCACCTCCATCGCCCGCCCCGCCAGCAGGATCGCGTTCCGCCCCAGATCGGGCTTGCTGGAGTGCGCCGCCCGCCCCCGGCACTCCACCGCGAACGCCACATGCCCCGGATGCATCCGGAGCATCCGGAAGCCGGTCGGCTCCCCGATCCAGCACAGCCCCGGCAGCCGCCCCCCCGCCTCAAGCTGCCGCTCCACGAACGCCTTCGCCCCCAGGCAGCCCACCTCCTCGTCGTGCGTGAACACCAGCACCAATTCCTCACGCAACCCGCGCAGATCCAGCCGCTCCAGCCCCGCCAGCACCGAGGCCGCGAACGCCTTCATGTCCGCGCTCCCGCGCCCGTAGAGCCGGTCGCCGCGCCGCTCCAGGCGGAACGGATCGGAGCTCCAGGGCTGCCCCTCCACCGGTACGACGTCGAGGTGGCCGGAGAGGATCAGGCCGCCGACCGGAGGCCCGGCGCGCGCGACGAGGTTCACCTTGCCGGGCTCCGTCTCCTGGAGGTCGACGGAGAGGCCGAGATGCTCCAGCCGCTCAGCCATCCAGGCGGCGATCCCGGCGGTCGGGCGGTCGGAGACGGTGTTGAAGGCGACGGCTTCAGCGAGGAGGGAGGTTACGTCGGGCATGAAAATCCTGGGGGAAAATGTAAATGTGGCCAGGGGAATACGGAGTATGGAGAAAAAGGCAAGAGTGGTCTGGGAGGCACAGAGACACAGAGGTCACACGCTGCGCTAGGAAAGGCGAAAGGCGGGAGGAGGGAGCTTTGCATGGAGGAGACAGATTTTTCAGTCGTCCGTGTGTCCGTGACATGTCCATCCTGCTCAGATGCAGAAGGAAGTGGACTTTTACTGTTGGTCTATTCTTCATGACGGATCCCTGACCCGCCCCGGCTGGCCCGGTGAATGCAGCGGGCAAAACTACGACAGAGAGTCGTCGCGACAAATATTACTGCCCGCTGCGTTCACCAAGGGCAAGGGCCAGCCGTCGCGCCATCTTTGGCGCGGGGGGAGGCACCAGCGTAAGCGCAGTGCCGGTGTGGGGGTAACCCCCGCTACCATATAGCAGCGACGGCGATATAGGGAGGGACGAGCGGGTGTAAGCGGCTCTCCAGGTAGATCTGGGTGAAGACGGCGAAGGTGGGCATGGCGGGCTGGTCGGTGGGGCGGAAGACGGCGATGGGGCCGAGGCGGGTGGTGCGGTCGGCGGTGCCGAAGATGTACTGGTGGTCGAAGCGGAGGCCGAGCCAGAAGCGACGTTTGTCGTCGGCGGCAGGGTCGCGGAAGCTCCAGAAGGCGACGGCGCTGTTGGTCATGCTGACGTCCTTCCAGGCCATCGTGGCGTCGAGCTGGGACTCGTACCAGTAGTCGCCGACGCAGTCATGGACGGGGTCAGCGTCGGTGAAGTCGCTGGAGTCGCCGGTACATTCCTTGCCGGCGGGGCGGGGCTTTTGGAAGAAGTAGAATTCCTGGGGGAGGGCGAGGATGAGCTTGCCGACGCGGCCCTGGAGGGTGGGGGCGATGAGGCCACGGAAGACGGAGCCGCTGGTTTTGTGTCCGGCGGCGTCGAGGGCGTCCATGGTGTCGCTGTCGGCGGCGTCACCGGGGCTGTAGAGGTCAGTGACGCCGGAGAAGGTGCCGAAGTAGTAGCCGTACTCGAACTGGGCTTCGAGCTCGAAGACGGCGATGGGCGCCCAGTGGATGCGCGGGCCGACGTGGAAGTAGGCGGGGGTGGCATCGACGTAGACGCCGGGGGCGATGAAGGTGTCCTCGAACAGCACCGAGTCGCTGTTCCACAGCGGGATCTCGTACTGGGCGCGGAAGGCGTAGCGCAGCCCTTCGGGGAAGTAGCTGGCGGCGACCTGGTGGCGGAACGACCAGTCCGGGGTGTTGTCGGCGGGTTCGGCGGCGGCGAGGGCGGCGAGGAGGAGCAGCATTCTGGCATGGTAGCACAGGCGGGTACACGCGGACGCGCACCCGGTTAAGCGGCTCCCCCTCTGGAGTGAGTATGGAGACGATCAGGTATCAGGCGATAGTCCTGGGCGCGGGCCCCGGCGGGTATCCGTGCGCGATCCGGCTCGGGCAGCTCGGCGTGAAGACGCTGGTGATCGAGCGGGAGTACTGGGGCGGGGTGTGCCTGAACGTGGGCTGCATCCCCAGCAAGGCGCTGATCACCGCCGGAAAGCGGTTCGAGGAGATCAAGCATGCCGACCAGATGGGGATCATCGTCGGCGCGCCGGCCATCGACATGGCGAAGCTGCAGGCGTGGAAGGGGACGGTGGTCGGGAAGCTGACGAAGGGCGTCGGGGATCTGCTGAAGGGCAACGGCGTGGACATGGTTCAGGGCGAGGCGAAGTTCGTGTCGCCGAAGGTGCTGGAGGTGACCGGCAGCGCGGGGGTTCAGCGCTATGAGGCTGATCATATCGTGATCGCGGTCGGCTCGCGGCCCATCGAGATCCCGGGATTCTCGTTCAAGGACGGGCGCATCCTCGACTCGACGAAGGCGCTCGCGCTGCCGGAGGTGCCGAAGCGGCTGGCGGTGATCGGCGGCGGCTACATCGGGCTGGAATTGGGCGGGATGCTGGCGAAGGTCGGGAGCCAGGTGACGGTGATCGAGATGGCGGATCAGCTCCTGCCGGGCTTCGACCCGGAGGTGGTGCGGCTGATCAGCCGGCGGCTGAAGAAAGACAAGGTGACCGTAGAGCTCAAGGCGCAGGCGCTCGGTTGGGAGGAGGGCGAGGGCGGCGCGACGCTGCGGTTCAGGACGCCGGAGGGCGAGAAGAGCCTGGAGGTCGATTACATCCTCGTCACCGTGGGCCGCCGCCCCAACACCGACGGCTGCGCGCTGGAGAACACCGGGGTGGCGATGGAGGGCCGGTTCATCAAGACCGACCGGCAGCTCAAGACCAGCGTGTCGGGCCTCTACGCCATCGGGGACTGCACGACCGGGCTGATGCTCGCGCACAAGGCCACGCACGAGGGCGAGGTCTGCGCCGAGGTGATCGCCGGGCACAACGTCTCCAACGACGCGAAGACCGTCCCGGCTGTCGTGTTCACCGACCCGGAGATCGCGACGGCGGGGCTGATGGAGCACGAGGCGAAGGCGAAGGGCTTCGAGGTGAAGGTCGGCAAGATCCCGTTCGGGGCCATCGGGCGGGCGCTCACCACCGGGGACACCGACGGCTTCATCAAGCTCGTGGCGAACGCGGCCAACAACCGGGTGCTGGGCGTCACCATCGTCGGGCCGCATGCCAGCGACCTGATCTCTGAGTGCGCGCTGATGATCGAGATGGACTGCGAGTGCATGGACGTCGGCCTCACCATTCACCCGCACCCGACGCTGGGCGAGGGCATCATGGAGGCGGCGAAGGCGGCGCTCGGCGAGGCGGTGCATGTGATGAACGCGAAGCCGAGGGCGGCGCACTGAGCGGCGCGAGGCCGGGGGCGGCGCTGATCAGCGTTGCGCGGCCTCCGGGGCCTCCTGCGGCGGGTGGTTCCACGCCGCCCACGCGACCCCGGCGAGGATGATCGCCGGGAACACCGCGATCAGCAGCCGGATGGCGGTCTGCACCTGCTCAGGCTGCTGCGCTGCGCCCTCCTGATACCCGGCCAGCGCGAGGCCGATGCCGACGGACTGGAGGGCGAGGGCGGTGGCGGCCTGCTCGATGAAGGTGAGCATCCCGTAGAAGGCGCCGGCGCGATCCCGGCCGTGTTCCTGCTGATCCGCTGCGACCACATCGGGCAGCATCGCCCAGGGCAGCACGTGGGCCGCGCCCACCCCCGGCCCCGCCAGCACCCCCAGCACCAGCGCGGCGGTCACCCCGCCCGTCGGCACCAGCCCGAGGCCGATCATCACCGCCGCCCACGCGAGCATCCCGACCGCGTAGGCGCGGTGCTTCTGGAGTTTTCCCGCCAGCCAGCCCACCAGCGGCAGCGAGAGCAGCGCCGAGATCTGGATGGCGGCGAACAGCGGGTCGAGCATCTTCGGGGCGTGGAGGTGGTGTTCGACGTAGAACGGGATCAGCGAGGACAGCACGGCGATGGTCGACCACGCCCCGACGAACAGCAGCGCAACCCGCCGGAACGCCGGAACCTTCAGCACGTCCAGCAGGCCGTCCTGCGCTTGCGCTTGCGCCTGCGCTTCCGGCTCAGCCGGGGCCACGTCGCGCCCGCGCGTCGCCCACGCCATCAGCAGGATCGGCAGCGGGATGCAGAGCCCCATCACCGCGCCCGCCAGCGGCCAGCCGCCCGCGCTGTGGAACAGCTCCGGCATCAGGATCCCGGCGAAGATCCCGCCCATCATCGACCATCCCATCCGGGCCGTGTTGATGCGGGTGCGCTCGTCGTAGCTTGTGGCCAGCACCGGGGTCAGCGCGCCGTAGGGGACGGTGATCGCCGAGTATGCAGTGCTGTACAGCACCAGCGTCAGCCCCGCCGCCGCCGCCCGCGCCCAGCCGGTCAGCGGGATCGGCTGCCAGAGCAGCGCGAACAGCAGCGCGAACGGGATCGTCGCCCCGATGATCCACGGGCGCCGCACCCCCCAGGCCGTGCGCGTCCGATCCGTCCACCGCCCCAGCAGCGGATCGATCACCGCGTCCCACACCTTGCCCACCAGCAGCACCGACCCCGCCAGCGCCGGGTTCAGCCCCGCCCCGTCCACGAGGAATTTCAACAGGAAGAACATCACCGAGGTGTTGGCGATGGCGATGCTGAAGGCCGCGACGCCGTAGCCGTGGCGGACGGAGGCGGGGAGCGGGGCGGGAGCAGGCGGCATCGAGGTCAAGTCCCCTCCTCCGCGCACCTCAACCAGATCCTGAGCAATTCGCGGTCGTCCTCGCTGGTAGAGGCGGAGGGCGGCATGTCGGGGTCGCCCTCCTCCGGCGCGGCGCGCTCCAGCACCTGATCGCGGCGCGCCCACACGTCGTCAACGGCGTCGAAGTTGACGTCTGCCGGCGCGCCGTAGCGGGTGGGCGAGGTGGAGGCGTGACAGCCCTGACACTCCTGGAGGACGAAGCCCTGGCCGAAGTTGGCCCAGGTGACCACCGGCTGATCGGCGCAGAAGCCGGTGTCCGCCGGGGGGGCGCCGCAGGCCAGCAGGAACCAGATCATCGATCCCTCCACTCTCACAGGGTATCGCCTCTACTATCCTGCTTCCAAGCTTGACAGCACGGCGCGAAACAAGAATAATCTCCGGGTATGTGGCCCGTCGTCCTCGCTCAGATGTCTGCCTGTCAACCGTCCGAAGCCCTGCTGGTTCCGACGGCATGGACATACGACGCGCCTGATCAGGAGATCTCACCCGCCGCCGATGGCGCGACCCTCACCGCCGGGTTCGAAGGTTCGCTGGCGCTGCTCCACACCATCGATCCGCGCCTCCCCTACTCAAACTTCGAGTCCTGGCTGTCCCGGATGGGGCCTGAGTGTCCATCGCGCGAGGATCACAACAACCAGCAGCTTGTGATGGGCGACTGCGAGGACTCATCGGGGCGCATCTTCTACGGGTTTCAGCTTACCACACACCTCTATGACGCCGTGGTCGACTACCAGGGCATCAACGCATGGCACAACGACTTCTTCTGGTTGACCGGCACCACCCAGATCATTGATGTAGACGGCACAAATATGGAGAGCATGGGGGATGTGCTGCTCCGCGACTATATAGATGAGGAGGATCTGCGTCACATCTATTCGTTCGTCTGGGGGAACTATACGGACATGCGCGCGGAGAGCTGGCTCAGCACCGGGCAGGGGGTGGAGCTGACGACCTGGGCGGACGAGGTCGTGTCCGACGGGGGAGAGCGGCGCTGGCAGATGACCTATGACGGCGGGATCAGCCAGATCCAGGCAGACTTCACCGCGATCAGCGTGGATGGGCTGGTGCTGGATGCGGCCTGCCCGCAGGAGCCGGTCGCGGGGCGCATCGGGCTGTGGGACGCCTCCCGGCGCTGGTACTGGCTCAACGCGGACGGCGTCTGTGACGGCTGCGGCATGGTGGATGTGGACGGGGAGCCGCTGATGGAGGTCTGTGTCGACTTCAGCGGGCTGTGGGGCTGGGAGGGGCTGCCGTGGGACTGAGCGGAACGACCCTGCTCCTCCTGCTGACCGGGTGCGGGGGCGACCGGGCGGAGGACGCGATCCGCGTCTACAGCCGGGCCAGCGTGGATCTGCGCGGGGTGCGTCCGTCTGTCGGAGAATTGGAGCCGCTGATCGCGAACCCGGATCGGCTGGACGAGGCGCTCGCCGCGCTGCCGGACGATCCCCGGTTCGGCTGGAGCGTGGCGCTGCAGCACGAGCCGCTGTGGGGGACGCGGGTGGAGGCGGAGGATGTGGCGCGGCTGAACTACGGGATCGCCAATGAGTCCGGCTATATGCGGCTTACCGGGGAGGAGCCGCTGCGGATCCTGGCGTGGATCGCCGATCACGATCTGCCGTGGACGGACATCGTGACCGCGCAGTGGACGGTGGCCCACGATCAGCTCGCCTCGACCTGGCCGGTCGACTACCCGGCGGGGGCGACGGGCTGGCAGCAGGTGCGCTATACGGACGGGCGCGCTGCGGCGGGGCTCTTGTCGAGCAGCGGCTTCTGGTGGCGCTACGGCAGCACCTACAACAACGCCAACCGGGGCCGCGCCAACGCGCTCTCCCGCATCCTGCTCTGCAACAACTACCTGGAGCGGGAGATCGCCTTCAACCCGGCGCTGGATCTGACCGACGAGGCGGCGGTGCTGAACGCGATCCGCACCGATCCCGGCTGCCTGGGCTGCCACGCCACGCTCGATCCGCTGGGTGCCTACCTGTGGGGCTACTACCACGAGCTGAACAACAACATCCACGACTGGGCCTATTACCACCCCAACCGCGAGGACTACTGGGAGCCGTTCCTGCTGCCGCCCGGCTACTACGGCCAGCCGGGGGATGACATCGCGGATCTGGGCCAGAAGATGGCGGAGGATCCGCGCATCATTGACTGCATCGTGCGCCGCTCCTGGGAGGCGATGCTGCAGCAGCAGGCAGGGCTCGCGGAGATGGACGCGCTCAGCCGCCACCGGGAGGCGTTCCTCGCCGGGGGCATCACCCTGCGCTCCCTGTACCGATCGCTGCTGATGGACACG
This sequence comes from Alphaproteobacteria bacterium, assembly GCA_040376255.1. Classification (GTDB taxonomy): domain Bacteria; phylum Myxococcota_A; class UBA796; order UBA796; family SXON01; genus JBEIQZ01. The sequence goes on along the minus strand of JBEIQZ010000033.1, from coordinate 7,620 downwards.
CGCTACCGGGAATTGGACGGGGATCAGGCCGCGTGGAAGATGATGTCGCCCGACCGCTACCAGTCGGCGGTGGAGGACATCACCGGATGGTCGTTCCAGGCGGACGGCGGGCACGATGTGCTGGCCGAGGACTGGTTCGGGCTGCGGGCGCAGGCGGGCGGGGGGCGGGCGCTGACGGCGCAGGCGGCGGAGCCGACGACGACCGGGGTGGAGGTGCAGGAGCGGCTGGCGCTCGCGGCGGCCTCCTTCGCCGCGCGGCGCGACGCCGTCGATCCGGCCAACGCGGGCCTGTTCACCGTGATCGACTTCACGATGACCCCGGAGACGGACGGGCGGCTGATGCGCGAGCAGATCCAACAGCTCTACCTGCGCGTGCTGGGCGAGCGCGTCAGCCCCGGGGGCGAGGAGGTCGACCGGATGATGGCGCTGTGGACGGAGCTGCAGGCGGATGGCGGGGACACGGTGGTGGCGTGGACGGGGGTGCTCTCTGCGATGCTGCGCGATCCTGCATTTTTGATCTACTGATGCGAGCCGGAGAGGGAGCGTCGATGCGGTGGTCGAGGCGGGCGGTGCTGAAGGCCGGGGCGGTGCTGGCGGCCGGGGCGGGTGCGGGCGGGATCCGCTCCGCGTCGGCGGCGGTGAGCGGCGCGGATCTCAAGTTCATCTTTATTTCTGTCAGCGGTGGTTGGGATCTGACAAAGATGTACGCGCCGCTGTTCAGCAACCCGCTCATCGACATGGAGCCCGACGCGACCACCGGGGCTGTCGGGGGGCTGCGCTTCGTGGACTCGGCGGGCCGGCCGGCGATCCGGACGTTCATGGAGCGCTGGCAGGATCGGACGGTGCTGTTCAACGGGATCTCGGTGCCGTCGCTCGGGCATGAGGAGTGCATGCGGCTCTACCGGACGGGGGACACCTCCGGCCTCTCGGCGGACTGGCCGGTGCTGCTGGCGGCGGGGTCGGATCGCTACCCGCTGCCCTGCGTGGTGGTGCGCGGCCACTCCTTCCCCGGCACGTACGGCGCGCTGATCACCCGGATCGGCACGACCGGGTTCACCGCCGAGCTGCTCTCCGGGGAATTGATGGCGCGCTCCGATGTCAAGGCGCCGCTCCCCTCTGCGCCGATCCAGGCCCGGCTCGACGCCTTCCTGCTGGAGCAGGCGGAGCTGCGGCGGGGACAGGGGCGCGGGGGGCGCCACGATCTGCTGCTGAGCCGCTTCCCGGTCGCGGCGGAGCGCGCGCAATTGCTGGAGTCGATGCGCGATCAGCTCCGCTGGCCCGCCGATGACAGCCTGCAGAGCCAGCTCGATCTCGCCGTCGACCTGCTCGCCCTGAACGCCAGCCGCTCCATCATCGTGCAGCCCTGGGATCTGGAGGACTGGGACACCCACGCCAACAGCGAGGAGCAGCAGAGCTGGCTGCAGCAGGACATCTTCTCGCGCCTGCTCACGCTGATGGACACCCTGGCCGCCACCCCCGGCACGGTCGGCGCGACGCTGGCCGACGAGACGGTCGTGGTGCTGGGGGCGGAGATGGGGCGCACCCCGCAGATCAACGCCGGGCTGGGGCGCGACCACTGGGGGGTGACCGCCGCGATGCTCTGCGGCCCGCGCGTGGCGGGCGGCCGCACTGTCGGCGGCTACACTGACTACTTCTACGCCGCCCCCATCGACTTCGCCTCGGGCGAGATCCACGACGGCGGCGAGGTCGTCCGGGGCATCGACTTCGGGGCGACGCTGCTGGCGCTCGCGGACATGGATCCCGGCGACTGGACCCGCGACGGGGTGCCGGTCACCGGCGCGATCCAGGGGTAGGCGGGATCGGATACGCTGGTATTTTCCCGGAGCGCGCATGATCGGCATCCCGGTCGGGTTGGCAGTGGCGAACGCGGCGGAGTGGTGGATCCACAAGAACATCCTGCACGGGAGAGGCCGCGACAGGAAGTCCTTCTGGAGCTTCCACTGGTATGAGCACCACACCCACGCGCTCAAGGAGGACATGTACGACTCCGACTACAAGCGCTTCCCCATCGGCAACCACGCGCAGGGCAAGGAGATCCTCGGCCTCGTCGGCCTCGCAATCCCGGTCGCCTGCATGATGCCCGTCACGCCGTTCCTCTCCGGCACGCTGCTCTACTGCGGCGCCAACTACTACCGGAAGCACCGCAGGGCCCACCTCGATCCGGCCTGGGCGCGCGAGCACCTGCCCTGGCACTACGATCACCACATGGGCGCCGATCAGGACGCCAACTGGTGCGTGACAAAACCCTGGTTCGACACGGTGATGGGGACGCGCAAGCCCTACGTCGGCACCCCCGATGAGCAGCGCGACCAGCAGGCGCGCCAGAAGCGCAGCGCCCCGTCGCAGGCGGCAGGATGAACTATGTCTTCTACGGGCTGATCGCCCTCGCTGTCGGCTGGTCCGCCTGGCAGGGCGTCCCGGAGGCGGACGGCACCGTGGCGGAGGGCGTCCTGACCGTCGCCGCGCCGCCCGGGCTCGCGAAGGACGGCAGCCTGGAGATCGGGGCGGAGGGGCGCGTGTACCGGTTCGCCGCTCCGGCCCCGGCAGACGGCTCAGTGACGCTGCCCGTGGCAGAATTGCCGATCAAGAACGGCGCGGTCACCGTCTCCTTCCCCTCCGCCGCGCCCGTCGCCCTGATGAGCAGAGCCGCCCTCGACAGCGCGAAGGCCAGCGTCGATCTCGCCCTCTCGCTGGTCGGCGCGATGACGCTGTTCCTCGGGCTGATGAAGGTGGTCGAGGCGGGCGGCGGGCTGGAATTGGTAGCGCGCGCGCTCCGCCCGCTGATGGTGCGGCTGTTCCCCGACGTCCCGCCCGACCACCCGGCGATGGGCGCGATGATCATGAACATCGCCGCCAACGTGCTGGGCCTCGGCAACGCCGCCACCCCCTTCGGCATCCGGGCGATGCAGGAATTGGAGAAGCTCAACCGCCACCCCGGCACCGCCACCAACGCGATGGTGCTGTTCCTCGCCATCAACACCTCCGGCGTCGCCGTCCTCCCCACCGGCGTGATGGCGATGCGCGCCTCGCTGAAGTCCGCCCACCCGGAGGACGTCTTCATCCCCACCCTCGTCGCCTCCGCCCTCAACACCGTCGTCGCCGTCTTCGCCGCCCGCACCTTCGCCCGCCTGATGCCCCCCCCCGAACCCCCGGAGCGCCACCCCGTCCAGGATCGCCTCGCCGACTACCTCCCCCTCAGCGGCGGCCTGCTCGCCATGCTCGGCCTCGTCAGCGCCGTCTGGATCTACGGCGAACGCGCCGGGAGCTGGATCATCCCCGGCCTCATCTTCGGGATGCTCTCCTTCGGCGTCGCGCGCGGGGTCAAGGTCTATGAGACGTTTGTCGAGGGCGCCCGCGACGGGTTCAACGCCTCCACCCGCATCATCCCCTACATGGTCGCCATCCTCGTCGCCGTCGGCATGTTCCGCGCCAGCGGGGCCATGGACATCCTCGTCCGCCTCCTCGCCCCCCCCGCCTCCCTCCTCGGCATCCCCCCCGAGGTCATCCCCCTCGCCCTCCTCCGCCCCCTCTCCGGCTCAGGCGCCTACGCGCTCACCGCTGAGCTGACGAAAACCTACGGGCCGGACAGCCTCGTCGGCGTCATCGCCGGGACCATGCAGGGCACCACCGAGACCACGTTCTATGTGCTGTCGGTCTACTTCGGGGCGGTCGGGATCCAGCGGAGCAGGCATGCGGTGCTCACCGGGATCTGCTCGGACGCTTCGGGGGTGCTGGCGGCGGTGTGGATTGTTCTGTTGATGAGGCAGCTTTTTTAGTGTGAGTTTGCTTTTTACTTTACCAGTCCTTCAAATATTTGATTGCATTCCTCCTCCGTCAATTCCGGCAGCGTGACCGACGCCCCCGCCACCCACACCGACACCCGCGCCAGCCCCGCGAGCCGCATGAGGAGCCCCTGTCGCAGGTGGACGGATTGGATCTTGTTGCGGTCGAGGAGGACGGTCCGGCGCTCGAAGATGCCGCTGCGGACGATGATGGCGTGGGGGGTGACGAGCCAGCCCTGGCGGCGCCAGTCCCAGGCGGCGAGCAGGAGGCCGGGGAGGAGGAGGAGCATGGCGAGGGGGCTGCCGGTCTGCCAGGCGATCAGGGCGCTGATCCCGGTCCAGCGGAGGAGGGCGCGGGCGAGGGCGCGTACGAGGGCGCGCGGCGCGGCGGGGCGGAGCGGGGCGGACCAGGGGTCGACGTCGAGGCCGGGGATGACGAGGGTGGTGGCCCAGTGGAGGGCCTGGGTCTCGACCATCGGGAGCGAAGCCTCTGAGGCGACCCCGGCCTCATCGGGGAGGACGCTCCCGGCAGTCTCGACGTGGAGGCTCCCGAAGCCGAGGAGGCGGCGGAGCCAGGGCTCGGTGACGCGGACGAGCTGCACCTTGTCGCGGGGGATCTCGACGCTGGTGCGGGTGAACAGCCCGGCCTCGACCTGGATGCCGCGCGCGGTGCGGGTGAGCTGGAGGCCGTAGAAGCGGACGAGGGCAGACCCGGCGGAGAGGCCGAAGCTGGCGACGGTGCCGATGAGGAGGAAGCCCGCGAGGAGAGGCGGGGAGAGCTGGCTCAGCGCGCCGCCGAACGTGCGGGGCGAGAGGACAGCGAGGTACTCCATCAGCAGGGTGCCGGCGACCAGGGCCGCGCCGACGCGCCCGATGCTGAGGCCGTAGCCGATGAGTTCGAGGGCGGAGGTGCGGAGATCGGGCGTCGAAGGCTTGAGTCCGGGGGAGGCCGGGGGGGAGGCGGTCCGGCTGAGGAAGCGCTGGAGACGGCGGGCTTCGGCTTCAGGGAGGCCGGAGAGCTGGCCCTCAGAGCCGGACTCTCCGGCGGTGTCGATGCGCAATTCGACGAGGCCGGTGAGCCGGTGGAGGAGGTTCCGGGTGATCTCCATGTGCTGGACGCGCGCGGGGTCGATGGTGCGGTGCTGGCGGAAGACGATGCCGTCGGTGAGCTCCAGCCTGCCCGCGTGGGTGCGGTAGCGCAGGCTCAGGTAGCGGGCGACAGTGCGGCTGACAGAGAGGCCGAAGAAGAAGAGCAGGAAGCTCAGATCCATCGCGCTCTGGATGCTGCCGCTGGCCCACATCGCCGGGATCACCCACCACAGCCCGCGCACGGTCCGCCAGAGATCGGGGAGCAGGTTGATCAGCAGGGAGGAGGGCGCCAGCCCCTTCCAGGGTTCCGCCTCTGTCCCGGCAGCCGCCAACCCCGGCTCAGACACCATCATCCCCGCTGCGCCGGGCGAGCTGATCGCGGAGCGCGTCGGCGACCGGGGTAGCGAGGCCGGGGATCCATGCGTCGGTGGCGAGGCCGGCGGCGGTGTACACCGTCACGCGCGAGAGGCCGAGCGCGCGCTCCAGCGGCCCCTGCCGGGTGGCGACGTGCTGGATGCGGCGGAGCGGGACGCTGACGCGCTGGCGGAACAGCACGCCCTGCTCGACGAGCAGATCGTGCTCGCGCACCTCATAGCGCAGATTCGCCCAGGTGAGGCCCGGCCAGAGCAGCACATGAACAAAGGTCAACCCGAGGAACAGCCCGGCCGGGATGAAGGCCATCGGCCCGAAGCGCGACGCTGCTGCTATCGATCCGCCGCCGATGATCGGCAGGTAGAAGAGGAACAACCATAATAACCCATCGATACGCCAGAGGGTCGCGGCGCGCGGATCAACCTGCATCAGCGATCTCTTCTGACACTTCCTCTGTCGCGTCCCCTGCTGTGAACCCTGCTGTGTCCTCTGTCGCGTCCCCCGCTGTGTCCTCTGTCACGTCCCCTGCCGCGTCCCCTGCCGCTCCCTTAAGCGCTGCTGCGCTGTCGGACGGCAGGCGCGGCCAGAGACCGCTCCGGTCGGTCGGCAGAAAAAGCGCTGGATCGAGGCGGGGCTCCAGCACGCCCGCCATCTGCGCGAGCGCCGGAGCGCGGATCTGCACGCGCGGCGCGCCGCCCGCCCGCATCCGGCGGAGGAGGCCGGACAGCAGCAGCGTGCGATCCCCCGGCTCCATCGCCCACTGGCGCCCGTCCTCCAGCCGGTGCAGCCGCTCCGCGAGATCGGTGCTCGCGAGCGCCACCTGTACCGCCGCCTTCAATTCCTCATTGAACACCCCGATCACCTCGATCCAGCCCCCCCGCGAGGTCGGCCAGCGGTTCTGACGCAGGCTGTCCGCGATGGCGTCCACCAGCGAGGGGATGCCGCCGGAGAAGCGGGCGGCAGACTGGATCAGCTCCTGCGGCGCGGTGCCGGCCCGCTGCTGGAGGCGGCGGATGCTCTCCTGCTCAGTGAAGTCCTCCAGCTCGATCCACGGACCCTCCGCGAGGCTGAGCGCGGACGTCGCGACGGACGCCGACACCAGCAGCGTGCACCGGTTGAACGTCTGCTGGCTCACCCACTTGCGCCCCAGCATCTCCAGCGTCTGGACGGGCAGGTGCTCGGCGTTCTGGATGACCAGCGCGGTCGGGATGTCCTCCTGAGAGGCGAGGTAGAGCGCCTGCTCCACCGCCGTCTCAAAGCCGCGCTCGTCGATCACCATCGGGACCGGGCGGGTGTCCGCGCCCTCAAAAGAGAGGCGGTTCAGCGCGTGGAGCAGAAAATTCCACGCCTCCCGCTCGGTGCGGCCCACCAGCGAGCGGGCCGACACGATCTGACAGCGGATCGCCGGGAAGAGATCGGCAGCGATCTCCTCCAGGAACGTCGAGGGATCTGACCAGCGCGGCGCGACCAGCGCCACCGCCCGCAGCTGCATCAGGTAGCAGCGCACCTTCCGGGCGACGCGGGCGCGGGCCTCATAGGGGAGCTGCCCGAGCGCCATCGGCATGTTCCGGCTCTGCAGGATCATCCTGCGGCGCTGAACGCGGTTCGCCGGGAGGGTGTTCGCAGGAGGGCCCACCGTGGCGTTCACAGGGATGCGATCTGGGCGTCGTGTCGGAGAGGTCACCGGGACGGCTGTAGCACGTTCATCGGCGGACTACCAGCGCTCCCCCAGACATGGCTCAGCCCCTCTATCAGCCAATCCGGCTCCATCCCGGCGAGCGGGATGTGCAGGAAGGTGATCGGGAGATCCGCACCGAGCCGGCGCACCACCCGGTAGAGCCACGCGTTGCAGACGTAGCGCCCGGCGTCTGCGCTGACCGCGACGCCGAGGGCCGCCGCGAGCGCGTCGACCGGCGCGGTGGCCGCGACCGCCTCCGGCCCGCCCGGCTCCAGATCGGCTACCCCGATCCCGGCCTGATCCGGGAGGGAGGCGTCCCCGTAGCGGACCCCGATCGACTCGACGCAGGCGCGGGGCCGGTTGGCCGCGACGCCGATGCCGAGGATCGCGCAGGGGCGATGGAGCTGTGCCAGGGCGATCGTCTCCTCCGGCCCCTCCGCGTAGCGCACCGGCACCTCACACCCTATGCACAGCCGCATCCCGACCATCCGACCATCGACCGCGCGGGCCAGCCGGGAAGCTGGATTATTATGAATATTGCCAAACGAACCGAACCCGACTACCAGCAACGGTGCATGCATCAATGTGTCCTGTCTGCAACCGGTTGGGAGCGCCGGTTCATTCCATAGAGGTAACTGTATCTTCAGTTCTGGAACAATCAAGTAAAATCTGTGTGAT
>JBEIQZ010000282.1:0-7900 GCA_040376255.1 Alphaproteobacteria bacterium | reverse complement strand
GTCCGGGAGCTGGTGGCTGGCGCGGAGCCTCTCCGATCGCCTCCATGAAGGCATCCGGGAGCGGGAGCGCTTCCTCGCCGCCGCTGCCCATGAGCTCCGCACCCCGGTCGCGACGCTGCTCGCCGTCACCGGGTCGGCGCTGGCCGGAGACGAACCGCCCGCGCGGGCGCTGGAGCGGGTGCAGCGCATCGCCGCCGGGACGGCAGAGCTGGTCGACCGCCTCCTCGCCTGGGCGCGGCTGGAGGAGATCGCGCCGGATCTCACCCCGCTCAGGCTCGATCTCCTCGTGGAGACCTGCCTCCTCGACGGAGAACCCGCCGACCTGGAGGCTGTCGTCGTCCGCGCCGACCCCCGGCTGCTCCGGATCGCCGTTGAGAACCTGCTCCGCAACGCGCGCACCCACGGCAGGGGCGTCCGCGAGGTGCGGGTGAGCGCCGGCCGACTGGTGATCGCGGATCGCGGCGATGGCCTCCCCGCCGGCATCGACCTCACCGCCCCGTTCATCACCGGCCCCGGCAGCAGAGGGAGCGGGCTGGGCCTCGCGCTCGTGGATCGGATCGTCGCCGCGCATGGCTGGACGCTGCAGCCCGGCCCCGGCCCGCAGGTGACAGTGTGCTGGCCTGTGGCTCGCTACGCCGCTCCTGTGTTATGAGCCCGCCCTGCCCTGGGGACCTATGCTCCTGTTTTCTCTCCTTCTTCCCGCCTGTAACTCCGACGATGAAAACAAGCCTGACACTTCAGGGAGCGCCGCCCACTGCGATGTCGCCGTCGTCGGCGGCGGCGTCGGCGGCCTGCACACCGCCTTCCGGCTCGCCCCGAGCCTGGGGAGCGGGGTCTGCCTGTTTGAGAAAGAGGCAGAATTGGGCGGACGGATAAAGGATGTGTCGCTCAACGACGATCCTGACGCCCCGCGCGTCGGCGCGGGCGCGCGCCGGGTGATGGAGGGTCAGACGGTGCTGCTCGACCTGGCCGACGAGCTCGGCCTGGAATTGGAGACCCCGGCGGCCACCGTCGATCTCATCAGCGCGCGCGGCGGGTTCGCCTTCTCCAAGGAGGAGCTTGTCCCCCTCTACGACATCACCCCCGATCCGGGCGGCGACACCGAGACGGCCCTGTATGACATGCTCCGCTTTGGCCCGGAGCGCGCCAACACCGGCGACTACGCGTCTTTTCAGGCGTACTCCGAGGCGGTGATCGGGCAGGAGGGCTACCAGTTTCTGCGCGACATGTCGCGCTTCCGCGCCGACTTTGAGTACAGCCTCGACGCCGAGGGCTACCTCGACTACCTCGATGAGGAGTGGGATGTCTGCTGCACGCCCTCCTACCCGGTCGGCGGCATGTCCTCCTTCGTCCGGGGCATGCAGGCCGCCGCCGAGGCCGACGGGGCGCGGATCTTCGTGAGCACCCCGGTCTCCGGCATCCATCGCGCGGACGGCGGCTACACCCTCATCACCGCCGGACAGGAATACACCGCTGACAAGGTCGTGATCGCTGTCCCGCCGGTCGCCCTCCAGTACATCCAGGGCGATGTCGTCGAGGAGATCCGCGCCCAGGCCGCCTACCAGGCCGTCGTCGGGGTGAAGGTCGTCACCATCACCCAGTGGTGGCCCTCCGACTGGTACGCCGACATCATCAACCCGGCGCTCTCCAGCGACAACAACGTCTGGCGCGCCTGGACCACCGAGCACTGCCTGAACTTCATCGAGATCCCGCAGGAGCCCTACGCCGCCGCCGCGAACGTCACGCGCTCGGTCTACAACGACAACCTGGAGTGCTCAAACTTCTGGGAGAACCTCTCCGCTCAGGGCGAAGCCGCCGTCGCCGCCGAGGTCAAGGTGGGCCTGAGCTACCTGTTCAATGAGAACGGCACCTCCAGCCCCGCCAGCGTCGAGATCCCCGACCCGCTGGGCACCTACGTCCAGGTCTGGCCCGCCGCGTGGTACTATCTCGGCGCCGGCGCCGGGATCACCAATGAAGACCTGTACAACTGGGCCGTCGAGCCGCTCCCCGGCGAGGAGGTCGGGCTGGTGGGCGAGGCGTACAACGTCCAGCGATCAGGCTGGAGCGACGGCGCCTACAAGTCCTCGATCCACCTGCTCAGCGCGCGCTACGGGATCTCGCCGTAGGCGGCCCCGATCATCGCGCCTCGTGGGCGCCGACATCGTAGCCCACCCCCTGCGGGAGCGCCGTGCCGAAGAAGTCGGTCTGCGGCAGCCCGGAGACGAACAGGGAAGGATCGAGGCCCGCGTCGATGGCGGGGGAGCCCGCGAGGAGCCGGTAGGCGTCGAGCGTCGTGAGCATCGTCGCGTCGCCGAGGGTGCCGCCGCCCCCCGGATCGCGCAGGAGCGGGTGGCGTAGATGCCCACTGGCGCGCCGCTGAGCGTCTCCTGACCCGTCCCCGCCCGCCATTCATCGAGCGAGTCGTACCCCTGGAAGTCCGGCGTCCCGCCGGAGGCCCAGTAGAGGTTGCCCTGCGCGATCACCGCCCCGGCGGGCGCGCTCCCCGACCAGTCCCACACCAGCATCTGGCCGCCGTCCGCGACGAAGATGTTGTTGAACAGATGGTTCCGCGCGGCGTTCGGCGCGCTCGTAAGGTTCAGCAGCGGCCCCGCCGCGCTGTAGAAGGTGTTGCCGTACACCCACGAGTCCTCCAGCCCGAGCGCCGACTCCTCCGAGTAGTAGGTGAGCGCGCCGAGCCGCCCGCCGGTCGCGTCGTTCTCGCTGATGTTGTACCGGATTACGTTGTTGTTCCAGGGCTCGTCCCCCTGCTGGGAGAGCAGGTAGCCTGCGCCGAAGTTGTCGTGCGAGTAGCAGTACTGGATGACGGAGCCGGTCGTCCCCACGTCCAGATCGAAGCCGTCCCCGTCCTGGTACATCGCCATGTTGGCCCAGGACTCGCTGAACTGGATCGTGATGTTCGAGGAATTGTACGCCCACAGGCCCACCGGGCCGGCGCTGTTGGTGCCGTCGCCTCCGTTGTGGTGGGCGGTGCAGCCGTCGATGAGCCCGTTGGTGACTGAGCCGAACACGAAGCCGTCGCCGGAGGGCCGGTTGACCGACGGATCGCCCGGGTTGTAGGCGAACTCGCTGCAGCGCACGACGACGTCCCGGTGCGAGGCCGTCCCCGCCCCGTAGAAGCTGCCGCCGCCCTGCAGGTTCTCGTGGAGGTACACCTGCTCGATCAGGACGTCATCGAAGCCGTCCCCGGCCTCCCAGCTCCACACGACGATCCCCTCGTTGAAGCCCGAGACGTCAAGGTTCCGGAAGGTGATCCCCTCGAAGCGCCCGCTGTCGGACATCGCGGCGACGCCCTGAACCGTCGTCTGCGACATGCCGGGGCCTGCGACGATCAGGTTCTCCACGACGACGTACCCCGCGTTGTAGATGAAGAACCCGTACTCCTCCCGGCCCGCGCGGATCGTCGCCGGGTTGGACGCTGATGAGCTGAACACGACCGGCCCGCCCGCCCGCCCCACATCCCCCCACCCCGGCCCGACGTAGACAGACTCCGCGAACACCGCCCCCGGCTCGAGCCAGATGACGTCCCCGGCGCCGGCGAGCGCCTGCGCGGCGGCGATGGTCCTGACGGCCTGCCCCCCGCTGGAGCCGTCGTTCCGATCGTTGCCGGAGGGGCTGACCCATATCTTGCGGCCGCCGGCAGGCGCCGTCTCTACCGGCTCGCAGCGGAAGGGGCCGAAGTCCAGATCGGCGTCGGTGTCGGAGTCGGTGTCCGAGTCGGTGTCGGTGTCTGAGTCCGTGTCGGTGTCCGGGTCCGTGCTGGTGTCAGCGTCAGGCTTTTCTCCGTCCCCGCAGGCGGCGAGGCAGATGATCGTCAGCAGAGAAGCCGTCGATGCAGGCGTGCAGTAATTGGAAAGGCTCATCCCGTTGCGCTCCGGGGGCAGGGTACCATACGAATTTCATCAATAAAAGGCGGGAGCGCCAGGATCTCGGCGGCGCTGACCTGGGTGTTTCCGCTCTGCATGAAGCCCTGCCCAGCCGTCCGCGCAGCCTGTCGGCCCTACCCCTCGCGGGAGAGATCGGCTGCGGCGCTGCTCAGGAGCCCCCGGAACCAGAGGTGCTCGGGGGCCCCGTCCACCCTCGGGTGCCAGATCGCCATCAGCGTGTAGGTCGGCACCGGCAACGGCGTGGGGAGGACCCGGAGCGGCAGCCGCCCCGCCACCTCCGCGACCAGCCGTCGCGATACCGTGAGCAGCAGATCGCCGTCCCCGACCTGCCAGAGCGCAGAGAGGAAGTTCGGGACGGTGCGCACGATCCGCCGCGTGAGGCCTCGCCCGGCGAGCACCTCGTCGATGGCCCCGACCGGCGTTCCTCGTGGCGCGACGAGCAGGTGCCCCTCCTCAAGGAAACGCTCCAGCGTGAGCTCCCCGTCCCGGAGGCGGGGGTGATCGGGCCGACACACCGTCACAAAACCGTCCCAGAACAGCCTCCGGCCCCGCATCTCCGGCAGCGCATCGGGGAATACACCCAGGGCGACGTCCACCTCCCCGGCGCGGAGCTCGTCCATCAGCGTCGGGAACAGGGGGCGCTCGTGCAGCGCCACGCCCGGGGCGCCCGCGCGAAGCGCCGCCGCGACCCGGGGCAGCAGGACGGTCGAGATGTGGTCGGTGCACACCACGCGGAAGGCGCGCGCGCAGGTAGACGGATCGAAGCGTGCGGGGGGCTCCAGCGCCCGTCTGACGCCGTCGAGCGCTTCGCGCACCGGGACGGCGAGCGCCTCCGCGCGCGGCGTCGCGACCAGCCCCGCGCCCGCCCCGACGAGGAGCTCATCGCCGAAATGCGCGCGCAAGCGGCCGAGGGTGTGGCTCATGGCGGAGGGCGTGACGCCGGCGGCGCGTGCAGCCCCTCTCACGGAGCGGTGCTCCAGGAGCTGATCCAGGGCCACGAGGAGGTTGAGGTCGATCGCGGAGAGGTTCACGTGTGTTCGATATCACTCATCTCATAGCTGAGCATGTTCGATTTTCCTGCTGCCAGTCCTGGCACTACCTTGACCCGGGCGGGTATCCGGAGCATGATCCGCCGCTTCCCACCTGCATCGGCGGATTCGTCCGCATCGACCTCTGACCCGGAGTTGTCCCATGCCTTCGCCCCCCACCGGCCGCTGCCACTGTGGCGCCGTCACCGTCGAGGTGCCCTCCTCCATGTCCGGCGTCCTCGCCTGTCACTGTGACGATTGCCAGCGCCTCCACGGCAATTTCTTCGCGTTCGTCGCCGCGCCCGCCGCAGACGTGCGGTGGACAGGCGAGGAGCACATCCGGTGGTATGACAGCTCGCCTGCGGCCCGGCGCTCCTTCTGCGAGCGCTGCGGGAGCCGCCTTGCAAAGAAGCCCGTCGGTTCCGACCGCGTGCTCGTGAGCGTGGGGCTCTTCGGTCCCGAGACCGGGCTCCGCATCGAGAAAAACCTGTATGCGGATCGCAAACCCGACTGGTACGCCTGACTCTGAACTCTGGAGATCTCATGCGCATAGCAATTCTCGGCGCTGGTCGCGTCGGCGGCACCCTCGGCCGGCGGCTCGCTGACGCCGGCCACACCGTCCTGTACGGCCTCCGCCCCGAGCGCCCGAAGCTCCCTGAGGAGCTCCGCCACCCGCTGACCTCGGGTGTCCCCGTGCCCGACGCCGTTCGCGAGGCGGACGTCGTCATCCTCACCACTCCGTGGGCCGCCGCAGAGGCCGCGCTTGCCGCCGGAGGAGACTTCGGCAACAAGCCGCTCCTTGACGCGACCAACCCCATCGGCGCCGGCATGGCTCTCACGCACGGCCACACGGACTCCGGCGGCGAGCAGGTCCAGCGCTGGGCGCCGTCCGCGAGGGTCGTGAAGGTGTTCAACACCACCGGGGTCGAGAACATGGCGGACCCGCGCTTCGGCGACGCGCGGGCGCTGATGCTCGCCTGCGGGGACGACGCGGAGGCCGTCGCGACCGCAGTTGGCCTCGCCGGGGACATCGGCTTCGATGCCCTCGCCTTCGGGCCGCTGCGGAACGCGCGGCTGCTCGAGCCGTTCGGGCGCGCGTGGATCGAGCTCGCCCTCGTCCGTGGCCAGGGGCGCGGCATCGCGTTCGGGCTGTTGCGCCGATGACGACGCTCCGACTCTCCAACGGGGTCGAGATCCCCGTGCTGGGGCTCGGAGTCTTCCGCGCCGGCCCTGCCGAGACCCAGGGCGCGGTACGCGCCGCGATCGAGGCCGGGTACCGGCACGTCGATACGGCCCGGGCGTACGGCAACGAGGAGGCCGTCGGCGTGGCGATCCGCGAGTGCGGCGTGCCCCGTGACGAGATCTTCGTCACGACGAAGCTCTGGAACACCGACCAGGGTGAGGAGCGGGCGCTGGCCGCCTTCGAGGCGAGCCGTCGCCGGCTCGGGCTGGAGCAGGTCGACCTCTACCTGATCCACTGGCCCGTACCCGCGCTCCGTCTGGGCTCCTGGCGCGCCCTGGAACGGCTGCTGCACGACGGTCGGGTGCGCGCCATCGGGGTGAGCAACTTCCTCTCCCGCCACCTCGACGAGCTGGAGGGGGCGGCCCGCGTGCTGCCGCACATCGACCAGATCGAGGTCCACCCGTTCCACCAGCAACAGGAGACGCGCGCATGGTGCGCCCGCCGCAGGGTGGCCGTCGAGGCGTACAGCCCGCTCACGAAGGGCGCGCGCATGGATCATCCGACCGTGCTGGCGATCGCCGCGCGCCTGGGTCGGACCCCCGCGCAGGTGCTCCTGCGGTGGGGCGTCGAGGCCGGGATGGTGGTGCTCCCCAAGTCGGTCCGCCCCGCGCGGATCACCGAGAATGCGGCAATCTTCGACTTCGCCCTCGACGACGCGGCGCGGGCAGCGCTGGATGCTCTGGACGAGGGCCTGGCCACCGGCTGGGATCCGCGCGGCCAACCCTGACCCCTCCGGGAACCGCGCACGAACGGATGAGCCAGGAGGATCGGAGCCTGCCCCACAGAACTGCCCCACAGCGATCCGCAGAAGAAGGCATGAGCAGGCGCTGGAAGGACAATCATTCAGAACTATCCCAGTCGTTTACACAAAATCTCTCCGGCAGGGTTCGAACCTGCGACCTCCGGCATCGGAAACCGGCGCTCTGTCCAGCTGAGCTACGAAGAGAGAGCGGTTCTGACGGGTGCTGCCCCCGCTGTATCCCGCTAGACAGGCGGGCGTCTCTGCTGTTTGACCTCAGAACCATGATCGGGGTAGCAGGATTTGAACCTGCGCTCTCCTGCTTCCAAAGCAGGCGGGATCGCCGCTTCCCTATGCCCCGATGTATCGACAGACGAGCCTCTCCGGCAGGATTTGAACCTGCATGAACCGGCTTCGTAGACCGGCGCCCTTCCAGTTGAGCAACGGAGAGAAGATCGGGATGGCCGGATTCGAACCGGCGGCCTCCTGGACCCGAACCAGGCGCGCTACCAGACTGCGCTACATCCCGAAAAAAGAACCGAACATCCACTATCTAAGGACAGTTATAGAATATGAAAGCAAAGAAACATGGAGTCATGGATGGCGACACTTCACAGAGCGCAGCGCAGGGCAACGCCCGAAGCCGCGCTCTGCGAAGTGTCGCTATCCATGACGAGGGTGTGGAACGGGAATCGAACCCGTGTTTCTGCGGTCACAGCGCAGCGTCCTGGCCTCTGGACGATCCACACCAGAATAATACAGCTTGCTCAAAAGAGAACAAGTGGAACCCATGCATCCGGAGCGGTTCGAACGCCCGGCCTCCAGCTCCGCAAGCTGGCGCTCTATCCGACTGAGCTACGGATGCGAGAAGAAGAAAATGTGTATCGCGATATAGAAATTTTAAAGACAATCGGGCTGGCCGGATTTGAACCGACGACCTTCTGCACCCCAAGCAGACGCGCTACCAGACTGCGCCCCAGCCCGT
>JBEIQZ010000671.1:0-2880 GCA_040376255.1 Alphaproteobacteria bacterium | reverse complement strand
TGGTGTGAACCGTCGAGGAGGAGAACGCGGGCTGGTGGTGGACGGTGATCTTCCAGCGGTTGGTCGTCGCCGCCAGATCCGCCCGCAGCCAGTCCTGCTGCGCCGGGACGTCGCCGAACAGCCCGCTGTCGTTGATCACCGCGATGTGCGCCGGGCCGATGTCCAGGCTGAACCACTGCTCGTTCCCCGGCAGCCCCATCAGCCCGAACCACCCCTGCGCCAGCCCCTCGTGGTTCCCGTGCGCCCCCACCAGGATGCGCCGCGACAGCGGCTCGCCCGCCGCGTCCAGCCACTCCCACCAGTCGCCCATGCTGCTGCCCGACCCGACCGCGTCCCCGGTCATCAGGATCAGATCCGGGTCGGCGGCGTCGATCCCGGCCACGACCTGCGACCACATCACCGGGTTGTCCCGCGAGTCCCCCACCACCGCGACGCTCACCTCCGCGCTCCCCGGCAGCCGCAGCGGGATCCACCCCGACCACGCGCCCTCCCCGCCCACCCGGTACAAAATCTGCGACCCCGGCTGGAGGCCGCAGGCCCGCGCCTCATGCACGCGCCGGAATTCCGGATCGTTGAGCAGCGTGAACGACGCCCCCGCGAACCGCACCGTCTCCCCGCTCGCCACCTGGATCTCGATGTCCGAGACCATCGTCGCGCTGTCGGTCGTCCAGATCCAGGTGAGCCCGCCCCCAGACGCCCCCCAGGCATGCATCCCGACGTGGATGCGGGCGGGCGCGGGCTCCGACCCGAGCGCCGCCGCCGACGGCTCCGCCGCGACGTCCTCCACCACCGTGTAGCCGCTCTCCGGCACGAGGATCGTCCCCTCGCAGGCCTCCGGCGCCACCGAACCGATCAGCCCCACCGCCGGAGCCTCCCTGTCCTGCGCGACGACCCCGACCGGCGCCTCCTTCACCGGACCCATGTCGGGAGGCGCGGGCTCTCCCCCGCACCCCAGCCCCGCCCACACCAGCCCAGCCAGCATCGTCCCCCCGGGGATCGTCCGCGTCTCAGCCCCGAGTCAGCCTTGAGACAGACCGCGCAACATCCGGAACACGGATGTTGCCAGATCGACACCCGCTCTGTCTACGTCTCTGTGCATCACCAGCCGCACCGCATCCGGGGAGAGTGCAAAACAATACACCCCCTCCCCCTTCAGCCGCCCAGCCAGCTCCGCCGCCCGCCCCGCCCACTCCGGCGGCATCGGCACATACAGCATGTTCGTCTCCGGCTCCGGCGCCGCCCAGCCCGCCGCCGCCAGCCCCGCCCACAGCCGCCGCGTCTCCGCGTGATCCTCCGCCAGCCGCGCCCGCTGCGCCACCCCGATCCGCGCCGCCGCCGCCAGCACCCCCGACTGCCGCATCGCCCCGCCCAGCATCTTCCGCAGCCGCCGCGCCTCCTTCACCAGCGGCGCCGACCCCGCCACCAGCGACCCCACCGGCGCGCCCAGCCCCTTCGAAAAACACACGCAGACCAGATCGAAGCCCGCCGCGAGCGCTGCCTCGGCGCTCCCCGTCGCCACCGCCGCATGCCACAGCCGCGCCCCGTCCAGGTGCAGCCCCAGCCCCAGCCGCCGCGCCTCCGCCACCAGCGCCGCCGTCTCCGCCGCCCCGAGCGCCGCCCCGCCCGCCCGGTTCGCCGTGTTCTCCACCGACAGCAGCGCCGTCGGCGCCATCCACGGCACGTCCGGACTCACCGCAGGCGCGAGCTGCTCCGGCCTGAGGAACCCCCGCACCCCCGGCAGCGGCCGCAGCGTCAGCCCCGCGATCACCGCCGCCCCGCCCGACTCGTAGTGGAACGGGTGCGCCCCGGCCTCGATGATCGCCTCCTGGCCGGGGCGGCTCAGGCAGGCGAGCGCGATCTGGTTCGCCATCGTGCCGCTCGGCACGAACAGCCCTGATTCTTTCCCGAGAATCTCCGCCACCTCCGCCTCCAGCCGCGCGACCGTCGGATCCTCCCCGAACATGTCGTCCCCGACCTCCGCCTCCGCCATCGCCCGCCGCATCTCCGCGCACGGTTTTGTCACCGTGTCCGACCTCAGATCCACCCGCATCAGCGCACCTCCCGGATCAATGACGGCGCATAACCCTCCGGCGCCGCGATCCCGTGCAGCATCAGCAGCGTCGCCCCGACCGAGGCGATCCCCGGCGGCTCCGCGCCCGCTGCGCCCGCTGACAGCTCAGCGTCCGGCACGAGCTCCCAGCGGCCCGCCGGATCGACAACGTGGAACGGGACGGGGTTGAGCGAGTGGCTCGTCCTCGGCTTGCGCCGCCCGTCCACCAGCAACGGACGCCCCTTCTTGTCCAATTCCACCATCTCGTCAGCGTTGCCGTGATCCGCCGTCACCACCAGCACCGCCCCCGCCGCTGCGGCCGCCGCCCGCAGCCGCCCCACGCACCGATCCACCGCCTCCACCGCCCGCACCGTCGCCGCGAAGTCGCCGCTGTGGCCCACCATGTCCCCGTTCGCGAGGTTGAGCCGGATGTGGTCGTAGCGCCCCGACCGGATCGCCGCGACGGCCCGATCCGTCACCTCCTCCGCCTTCATCTCCGGGCGCTGCTCGAACGGCACCCGATCTGAGGGCACCTCCTCGTAGACCTCCAATTCCTCCGACAGCCGCCCCGACCGGTTCCCGTTGAAGAAATAGGTCACATGGCCGAACTTCTGCGTCTCCGCCACGACGTAGCTCCGCACCCCCGCCGCCACCAGCGCCTCGCCCACCGTCCGGTCGATCACCGGCGGCTCCACCAGATAGGCCGCCGGGATCTTCGCGTCTCCGTCATACTCCATCATCCCCGCAAAGCGGATCGGGGGGGGGGGGGGGTTGGGGGGGACCGGGCGGGGGGGGCGGGGGGCACACAGGCCGCAGACCCCCCCCCCCCC
>JBEIQZ010000486.1:0-4823 GCA_040376255.1 Alphaproteobacteria bacterium | reverse complement strand
GCGATCCTGCGGTCGCGCTGGACGCCTGCCTCCAGCCCGCCGGGCATGTCACGGACGCCACCGACTGCGACGACGGGGCGGCGGCGGTGAACCCGGCGGCGCAGGAGATCTGCGACGCGCTGAACGTGGACGAGGACTGCTCAGGCGCAGCCGACGACCGCGACATCGGGGTGGACGGCGCGACCTTCTCCACCTGGTACGCCGACCGGGACGGCGACAGCTACGGGGAGGCGGCCTCCACGGCGCGCACCTGCGACCGGCCCGCCGGATACGTCGCGGACAGCGCGGACTGCGACGACGCCGCTGCGGCGATCAACCCGGCGGCGCAGGAGATCTGCGACGCGCTGAATGTCGACGAGGACTGCGACGGCCAGAGCGACGACGCGGACAGCAGCGCGAGCGCGGCGACCTTCGGGACGTGGTACGCCGATGCGGACGGCGACAGCTACGGCGACGCCGGGGCGATCTCCCGGACCTGCGATCTGCCTGCCGGGTACGTCACGGACAGCGCCGACTGCGACGACGGCGACGCGGGCATCAACCCGGCGGCGCTGGAGGTCTGTGACGGCGGCGACAGCGTCGATACGGACGAGGACTGCTCGGGCGCCGCCGACGACGCCGATCCGGGCGTGGAGACCTCCACGTTCAGCACCTTCGCCCTCGACAGCGACGGGGACGGATACGGCGATCCGCTGCTGACGGAGGAGGCCTGCGACACGCCGCCCGGCTACACCGGGGACGCGACGGACTGCGACGACGGGGCGGCGGGGGTGAACCCCGGGGCACAGGAGGTCTGCGACGCAGGGGACGTTGACGAGGACTGCGACGGGCTCAGCGACGACGCGGACGCGGGCGTGGAGCCTTCGGGCTTCAGCGCGTGGTATGCGGACGGCGACGGCGACGGCTACGGCGCCGGGACCGCCGCGTACTTCTGCGACCTGCAGCCCGGCTACGCCGCTGCAGGAACCGACTGCAACGACAGCCGCCCCGCCATCCACCCCGGCGCGCAGGAGGTCTGCGACGCGGCGGATCGGGACGAGGACTGCGACGGCGTCGCAGACGACAACGACGCTTCCGCCACCGGGCAGTCCGTCTGGTACGCGGACGGCGACAGCGACGGCTACGGCGGGACGGGCGCGGGCGGGAGCTTCTGCAACCAGCCCGCCGGGTACGCGAGCGGCAGCAACGACTGCGACGACGCCAACAGCGCCGTCCACCCGGGCGTCGTTGAAGCGCCCGCGCTCTGCGAGAACCACCTCGACGACAACTGCAGCGGATCGGACGACTGCCGGGACGAGGGCGTGCTGCTGGAGACGCTGAGCGCTGACGCGACGCTCGTCGGCGTCAACGGCAGCGCGGCGGCGACCTTCTTCGGCGGGCATGTCGCGAAGGGCAATTCTACTGTCGGCGGCTACGACGTGAGCGGGGACGGCTACCCGGATCTGCTCATCGGGGATCGGGAGTACGACGTGACCAGCGCCAGCGGTGACGCCAACCGGGGCCGCGCCATCGTGCTGCGGGGCGGGGCGGGCGGGCTGCAGGACACGGTGGCCTCGCCGCTGGTGTCGATGCTCGGCGCGGCGAACGGGGATCGCGGCGGGGCGGGCCTGAGCTTCGTGAGCGACCTCGACGGGGACGGGGACGACGAATTGCTGGTCGGCGCCTACCTCGCCAACCCGCTGATCAGCGCGACAGCGGTGACGGACGGCGGCGCGGTCTACCTGCTGAAGGGCGGCGCCGGGCTGAGCGGCACCCTCGGCGGCAGCGACGCCTTCATCACTGTCACCGGCAGCGTCCGCTCCGACTCCGTCGGCTGGTCGTCGAGCGACGGCGGCGATCTGACCGGCGACGGCTCCCCGGACTGGGCGGTCGGCGGCTACAGCCCCGCCGTGACCGCCGGCACGACCACCAACCGGGGGACGGTCGCAGTGATCTCCGGCACCGCCTCCACCGGGCGCTGGACGATCAGCAGCACCGCGAACAACGCGGCGGTCATCTCCGGCACTGCCGACGGCGACCGGATCGGCGCCTCGGTGCTGGGGAACGTGGACACGGACGGCGACGGGCTGCCAGAATTGCTGGTGACCTCCGCGCAATTGGCGACCACCTGGATCTTTGAGGCGCCGCTCAGCGGATCGCTGACCCGGGCCGACGCGGACGCGACGCTGACCGGTCACGACATTGTCTACAGCGCCACCTACGACATCAACTGCACGCCCTGCGTGGCGGACGCCGGCGACGTGGACGGGGACGGGCGCACCGACCTCCTGTTCGGATCGGACGGCTACGACTACCAGAGCGTCGTAAACAGCGGCGCGGCCTTCCTGCTCTCCGGCGAGGCGACGCTCCCCTCCGGGGCGATCCCGGCGCTCTCGGACATGCAGATCTACGGGGTGTTCGCCTCGGACTTCGTGGGCCGCGCAGTGAGCGGCGGCGACTTCAACGGCGACACCTACAGCGACCTGCTGATCGGCGCGAGCGGCTTCGACAACCCGCTGCTCGGCGCCGGGAACAACACCGGGGTCGCCGCCGTGCTGTACGGCCCGATCAGCGGGACGATCTCGCTGGCGGCCCTCCCCGCCTCCGGCTACGCCGTCTACGGCAGCATCACCTCCAGCGAGTCGCTCGGCGCCGAGGTCGGTTACGTCGGCGACCTCGACGCGGACGGCTTCGACGACTTCTTCATCGGTGCGCCCAACTACAACCCCGGCACCCGCGCCGGGCGCGGCTTCGTCCACTACGGCACCGGGGAATAATCAGGCGGGAAGGGCCGCCGGGCGCTACACCCCGGCGATCAGCGCGTACAGCCCGAACAGCGCGAACAGCGCCGCCGCCACGAAGCGCACCTTCGACAGATCCGGCAGGGCCGACACCTTCGCGCTCAGCCGCCCGACGAGCAGCACCACCGGGACGTTCGCCAGCATCATCCCGGCGGTCGTCCCCAGGATCACCTGCACCATCCGGCCCGGGTGCGCGGCGGCGAGGCCGACGGTGGCGAGCTGCGTCTTGTCGCCCATCTCCGCGAGGAAGAAGGCGATCAGGGTCGTGAGGAAGGGGCCGTAGCGGTCGGGGGCGGCGGCGTCCCCGGCCTTGTCCGGGATCAGCGTCCACGCCGCCATCCCCAGGAAGCCCAGCCCGATCACCCACCGCAGCGCCTCAGGGCCGATCCAGGCGCCGACCCCCGAGCCGAACAGCCCGGCCAGCGCGTGGTTCGCCACCGTCGCCACGAAGATCCCCGCGATCAGCGGCGCGGGCCGCCGGAAGCGGGTGGCGAGGATCATCGCGAGGAGCTGCGTCTTGTCGCCGATCTCGGCGAAGGCGACGGCGGCGGTTGAGATCAGGAAGGCGCTCAGATCGAGGGCGGCAAGAAATTCCATCTTTAAAAACCCCTGGCCGGGCAGACATGGACGCCGCCCCTGCCCGGCCGATGCCAGAGGCGATGTCCACGGTCTCACCCGTCCGGGTGGCGCCACGGCGCGGCAGGGCCGCACCGGGTCTGTTGACGCCACCACCGCTCTGACGGCCACAGCCGGATGCTGCCCCGCGCGGTCGGCTACTCCCCGATGGAGCGGACGGATTAGCCCGCGCCCTGCCGGTGAGCAAGGCGCGGGCTATGATCCGGCGCAGCTTAGAAACAGACCTCGTAGGGGGCGACATAGACGCTGCCGTTGAACTCGCTCAGGCCGTCGAAGCAGCCGTTGATCGTGCCGTTGCCCTCGAAGCTCACCTCCAGCGCGCCGCCGTACCAGTACTCGAACCACAGGTGGTCATCGCTGTCCTGGCCCCACCAGCCGTAGTAGCCGGCGTCGACCGGGATGCTCAGCGTACCGTCCGCGTGGAACTCGACGGTGTGGCTGCTGATGGAGCTGGGGAACAGCGTGCACTCGTACCAGGCGGTCAGGTTGGTGCCGGTGCAGTGGTCGTTGGTGACGGTGTAGTCACCGGCCAGCGGGATGTCGACGTAGGTGAGCGCGGCGGTGGCGCTGGAGCCGTTGTTGGCAGTGCTGTTCTCGGCGGAGGTCGTGGTGGCGGTCACGGCGAACGTCAGCGGCGCGCTGCTCTGGGGCAGGGCGATGTTGAAGGTCACGGTGCTGCTGCGGGCCTTGCGGAGCGTGCCGATGGTGCAGTTCAGCTTCGTGCCGCTCTGGACGCAGCTCGCGCTGCGGGTGCCGAGGACGCCCATCACGTAGACGCCGGGGCTGGTGTGGGTGACCGGGAGCTGGATGCTCACCGTCACGTTGGAGGCGTCGCGGTTGCCGATGTTGTTGACCTGCACCGTGTAGGTCGCCTGGGTGTCCACCGTCGCCGAGGCGGGCAGGGTGATGCCCGTGGTGAGATCGGCTGCGGCCTGAGCGGAACCGGAGAGGACGAGGACAGACAGCATGGACGAGAACATTGTTTCCTCCTGTGAGACAGCGGGGATGACTTCCCTGCTGCACGCTCACATTGTACTCAGGTGCCTCCCGGCGCAGTCAGCCTGTTACGCGCTGTTACCCGTAACAGCAGCGGCGCCCCGCCCTGCACAGGCGCTGCACACCGCCGCCGCAACCGGCACACCGCCTGCACCGGATCAGCACACCTGCGGCTCATACCGACATGAAGAATAGATGGCCGATGGTCGCCCGCCGCGCGTTCCGCGCTAAGCGTGCTTCCATCAACCATCTATTCTTCATGTCGGTATTCATTGTTCTCCTGATACGGAACTGCTTTCAGCATTTCCGTATCATGCCCAAACGCTTCCGGCTCAGGCTCCTCCGGCTCAGGCTCCTCCCGCTCAGGCTCCGACTCCCCCGGGAACCGTATCCGCGTCGGGTAGTCCTGCG
>JBEIQZ010000474.1:0-4915 GCA_040376255.1 Alphaproteobacteria bacterium | reverse complement strand
GTGGGGGACGTGGGCATCGTGGGGGTGGGGCTGACAGGGGGGGTGGCGCTGAACCTGCCGGTGCGCGCTCAGGGCTGAGCGCGGGCCTTGACAGAACCTTGAAAATAAATCCTGATCGTTCAGCCGGCGCCGGGACACTCCAGGGACATGCAGGCAGACAGGGCGGGTACAGGCGCGGTCACGGACGGAGAGCTGCTGGAGGCGGCCCGGTCGGGCGAGCCGCGCGCCCGCGAGCAGCTCTGCGCGCGGTGGCTCCCGGCGGTGCTGCGCTGGTGCAACCGCATGGGCGGGCCGTCTGTCGACGCGGAGGACGCTGCGTCAGATGTGTTCATCGTGATGCTCACCCGGATGGATCGCCTGCGGAACACCGACGCCTTCGACGCCTGGCTCTACGGGATCACGCGCCGGACGCTGGCGGCGCACCGGCGGCGGGCGTGGGTGCGCCGGTGGGTGCCGGGGATCTTCTCCGACCCCGACGACCCGGAGACCCGTCCGGATCGTTCGATGGAGCGCTCTGAGACGGGGCGGCGGGTGCAGGCGGTGCTGGAGGAGATGACGGCGAACCAGCGCGAGGTGCTGATCCTCTGCGACGTGGAGGAGCGGACCGACGAGGAGGTCGCCCGGATGCTGGAGATCCCGACCGGGACGGTCAAGAGCCGCCTGCGGTTGGCGCGCGCCAGCTTCAGGCAGGGCTGCGCGCGGCACAGCATCGATCCGGTGACCCCGGGGCGGGCAGACGGGCAGGCAGGCGGGCAGGCAGGCGGGCGGGCAGACGGGCGGACAGGATGAACAAGGATCGCAGGGAGGGAGAGATGGACGCACTCAAGCAGTTCCGCAATGAGACGGAGGCCGACCCCCGCGCGCTGGCGCGGGCGCAGCGGCGCATCGATCAGGCGCTCCAGCCCCGGCCCGTGGAGCCGCTCTGGCGCCGCCTCGTTCAACCGGCGCCGGTGGCGGCAGGGCTGCTGCTGGCGGGCGCGCTGTGGATGGGCCTGATGCCGCCGCCGGACGCCCCGATCCCGGCGGCGGCGCTGGAGGAGGCGCGGGCGATGGCGCTGTCGGGGGGGCGTGTGCAGCTCAGCTGGGAGGGGAGCGGGACGGTCGAAGGCACCGATCAGGCGCCCCGCATCGGCTGGGAGAGCGGCGAGATCTCGGTGGAGGTCGAGCCGGATCAGGGGATCGGGCTGGAGGTCCGCACGCGGGAGGCGCAGGTGCGCGTGATCGGGACGGGCTTCGCGGTGCGGCGCGACGCGCTCGGGACGACGGTGGCGGTGCGGCACGGGACGGTGGAGGTCACCTGCGCCGGGAGCGGCGCGGTGCGGCTGACAGAGGGCCAGTCCCGATCCTGCCTGCCGGTCAGCGCGGCGGGCCTGCTGGCGCGGGCGCGGGCGCAGCAGGGCGCGGGCGCGCCTGCGGCGGACTGGCTCGGGTCGGTGGAGGCGGGCCTGAAGGCGCCGGACGGCAGCCCGGGCATCGAGGGAGAATTGCGCGTGCTGCAGCTCCAGGCGCTCGAAGCCGTCGGTCGGATCGCCGAGGCCCGCGCCGTCGCTGAGGACTATGTGCGCCAGCCCCGCCCCGCGCGCGTCGAAGAGGTGCGCCGCTACGCCGCCATGCTCGCCCTCCAGCAGCAGGATTGCGCCGCCGCCGTCCCCCACCTGAGCGCGCTGACCGCCCCGGCGGTGGGCGATCTGCTGCGGCTCGCGGACTGTGAGGCGGGGAGCGCCCCGGAAAATGCGCGCAGACACCTTGAAGCGGCGCGCGCAGTCTGTAATACTCCTGAGGAGCGGTCGGCCGTGGATACGCGCCTGATCGCCCTCGGGAAGGGTGATTGATCGGGATCTGGTTTCTTCAAGCATGCCAGCCCTACACGGTGAACCTGCCGTACGATATCGATCTGCCCCCGCCCCCTGCCACCTCGCAGGCCGTCGTCCTCCAGCCCGAATTGCGGTTCGATGCGCTGTGGACTGCGGACGGCATCTTCCTTGAAGAGCAGGCGATCACCGTACAGAACCGGGGAGACGCGCCCCTCCAGATCATCGCCTCTGCCATCCGGCCTGTCCTCACCGATCCGGGCGCGGAGGCCGAGGCCACCCTCTTCGAGGTGAGCGCCCCCGGCAGCAGCACCCTCGCCCCCGGCGACGCCACGACGCTGCTCGTGCGCTACCGCCCGGTGGATCTGCTGCTGCGCCGCGCCGAGGTCCACATCGCCACCACCGACGCCGCGAACCGGGAGCTGGTGGTGCCGGTGTACGGGGAGGCGCGCGGCCCCCGGGCAGAGCTCTCGGGGAGCTGTCCGGAGGCCACCCCCGCCGGGTGCGCCGACCTCTGCACCCTGCTCGTCCGCAACACCGGCACGGACACGCTCCGCGTCGACAGCGTCCAGATCGAGGGCGTGGATCTGCTCTCCACCGACGGCCTCCAGGGCGCTGATCCGCTCCCCTGGTACATCCCCCCCGGCGCTGTGCAGCGCCTCCCGCTCCAGTTCGCCCCGCAGGAGGCCGTCTGGACCGACGCCCGGATCCACCTCCAGACCAACGACGCCGAGCAGCCCGCCCCGGTCTTCGCCCTCCCCACCCGCAGCCCCGGCCCGGTGGAGGTCGCGGACATGCTCACGGTTCCGGGGGGGAAGGGCGACATCCTCCTGCTGATCGACGCCGACAAGCCGATGCGGGACAGCCTCACCGCCTTCCAGCAGCACCTCCCCGCCCTGCTGGACGCCCTCGACGCCACCGGCCTCGACTGGCGCATGGCCATCCAGATCGACGACAGCGGGTGCGTCGACGGGCCTGTCGCCTATGTCTCCGCCGGGAAGACCCGCCCGCACCAGATCCAGGGCCTCGTCGATATGATGGACGCCGCCCCCGGCCTCCTCTCCGGCGCCGGGTTCCAGCGCGCCGCCCTCGCCCTCCAGCCCTGGCTGCTCCAGCCGGGCAACTGCAACGACGGCCTCCACCGCAGCAACGTCCCCGTCGATATCGTCGGCATCTCCAGCCGCGCCGAACATTCCACCGGGACATGGTCCGATCATGTGTCCCGCATCGGGAGCCTCGCCGGGGCCGGGACCCGCTTCCATGCAATCGCCGGGATCACCCCCTCCGGCTGTGAAGGGATGGAGCCCGGTTACGGCTGGTACGACGCCGCCGAGGCCACCGGGGGGCGGTTCGAGTCCCTCTGCGGCGACATGGGGGAGGCGCTCCGGGGGATCGGCCTCTCGCTCGGCGGCGACCGCACCGTCTGGCCGCTCTCTGAGGTGCCGGAGCCGGCGACGCTGGAGGTCGAGATCGACGGCCTCAGCCAGGGGACGGGGTGGAGCTATGACGCGGAGCTGAACCGGGTGGTGTTCGATCTGGAGGCGGCGCCTGCGTTCGGGAGCGCGGTGACGGTGCGGTATGTGGCGGAGGCGGTCTGTGAGTGAGCGGGAGAGCGGAAGGCAGACGGCGTTCATCCCCCGCACCCTCCCTGCCAGCGTCCAGCTCCCCGCCCTCCGTCGCCGCTTCCTGACCGGCGTCCTCCGCTCCCTGCTCACAGAATTCCGTCATCTCCCTGCGTGGCTGGCGCGTCCGTGGGCCGAGGTGCGCGAGGCGGTGGCGGCGGTGTACCGGCGTCACCCGGGGGCGGTGCTGGGGGTGCTGGGGCTTCCCTGCGTCCACGGGCCGATCCAGGCGTCGCTGCTGGCGGGCGTCCCGGCGGCTGATGGGCTGCTGGCGGCGGTGCCGTCGCTGCTGGCGGGGCTGGCTGAGCGGCGGTTGCTGGCGGACAGCGGGCTGCGGCGCGGGGTGTTCTGGGGGGCGCCGATCTCCTCGCTGCTCTGTCCGGCGGCGGGTGCGGCGTGGGAGGCGCAGACCCCGGCGGCGGGTGCGCTGTTCCTCGACGGGGAGGTGGACATGGGGGCGGCGGGCGCGCTGCGGCTGGAGGGGGAGCCGGGGGAGCGCCGGTTCTGGCCGCTGGCGGGGGGCGGGTGGCTGGCGGGGGCGGACAACAACCCGCTGCGGGCGGTGGAGGCGCACCCGGACAAGGCGGGGTCGCTGCTGGACATGGGCGGGCGGGCGCCGGAGGCGTGGGCGCGGCAGATCGACGCGGCGCGGGCGCTCGTGGCGGAGGTGCTGCCGGAGCTGGCGGCGGAGCACCGGGCGATGCTCGCCTGCGTCGTGCCGGTCGGGGATCACGGGGAGCGCAGCCTGTCGGCGTCCTACCGGGAGTGCGTCGGGCAGGTGTATGTCTCGCACCTCGGATCGGTGCTGGGGCTGGCAGAGTCGCTGATCCATGAGACACAGCACAACTTCCTCAATCTTTTGAGCCTGATAGAGCCCGTCCTCTTGAATCCACCTGATGCGCTGTACGCCAGCCCGGTGCGCCCCGACCCTCGCCCGATCTGGGGCGTGCTGCTGGCGGTGCATGCGTTCGTGCCGGTGGAATTGCTCTACCGGCGGATCGCAGAGACGGGTCACCCGATGGCGGGATCGGAACGGTTTGATTTGAGGTACAGAGAGATCGTTCAGGTGAATCGCGAGGGGATGGAGGTGCTGCGGATGCACGCGCGGGGGGCGGGCGCGGGGGCGGAATTGCTCGCGGAGCTGGAGGCGTCTCTGTCGGGCTGAGCAGCACCTCCCGCATCGGCCGGGATAGACGCCCCGGATGGAAACCACGCCCGCCCGGTTCCGCGCCCTGCTCGATCTCGCCGCCGACCACCTGGAGCGGTTCCTGACGACGCTGCCCGATCAGCCGATGGTGCGGACGGCGGGGGGCCGGAAGCTTGCGCGGTCGCTGCGGGAGCCGATGCCGGAGGGGCCGGTGGCGGCGGAGGCGCTGATGCGGCTGCTGTTCGAGCGGGTGCTGCCGAGGAGCTTCAACACGGCGTCGGCGGGCTACATGGCCTACATCCCGGGCGGGGGGCTGCCGGAGTCGGGGGTGGCCG
>JBEIQZ010000195.1:0-9613 GCA_040376255.1 Alphaproteobacteria bacterium | reverse complement strand
GGGGGGGGGGGGGTGGGGGGGGGGCGGTGGCGGGGGGGGGGGGGGGGGGGGGGGGGGGGGGGGGGGGGGGGGGCGGGCAGATCGCCGTACCAGGCGAGGAGATCGAGGCAGTGCGTCCCGAGCGCCGCCATCGCCCAGTCGGCGGCGAGCCCCGGGCTCCTGCGCGCCCGCCAGCCGTCCACCGCCGGGTCGGGCCAGTCCCATCGGGCCTCCATCCGGACGAGGCGCCCGACACGGTGGAGGTGCGCATGCATGTGTTGATGCGCGGCGTGGTAGCGCAATTGGTAGCCGACCTGCAGCCGCACGCCAGCCGCCGCGCAGGCGTCGACCGCGAGGCGGGCGTCTGCGCCGGTCAATGCCAGCGGTTTTTCACAGAGGACGTGCGCCCCCGCCGCCGCGCAGGCAACGATCTGCGCCGCATGCAGCCCGTCCGGCGTCGCCAGGATCACCATGTCGGGCCGCTCTCCGGGGCCGGGCGTGAGCCCCGCCTCCAGCGTCGGATAGACCGCGACCGGGTGGAGATCGGGCGTCAGGGGCTGGAGGAAGGCGGCGGCGCGCTCAGGGGTGCGGGCCACCAGCGACCAGCTCAGATCGTGCGCGTCCCGCAGGGCGAGCAGGGCGCGGGCGTGGTGGCGGGCGGCGTCGCCGGTGCCGGCGAGGAGGATGTGGGGCATCTGCCAGGATAACGGATACGTCTGCTGCATGGAGGGAGGCGAGATGGAGCCGATGGATGAGATCCGCTGGGGCCGCTTCGCCCTGAACCGCCAGCAGCGCGCCTTCCTGCGCGACGGTCAGCCTGTCCGCGTCCAGCCGCTCACGTTTCAATTGCTGGAATTGCTGGCGTCGCGCCCCGATACGGCGCTCTCCCGAGAGGAGATCAGCGCCGCGCTCTGGCCGGGCGTCCGCGTGGTGGACGACGCGCTCACCCAGGTCGTGCGCCGCGCCAGGGCAGCGCTGGGCGATGATCCGCTCTCCCCGGCGCATCTGCTCACCGTCCCGCGCTACGGCTACCGGCTCGCGCGGATCGCGCCGCCCCCGGCTCATGCGCTCCGCGCCCCGCTCCCTGACCCCGCCGGGGCGCCCGCCCCTTCGGAGACCCTGGAGCCTGCTCCGATCCTGCGGGCAGGGGAGCGGCGCGGTGTTCTGCTGGGGCGGCAGCCGGAGCTGAGCTTTCTCAGGGGAGCGTCGGCGCGGTGCGTCTGCATCCTCGGGAGCGGCGGCCTCGGAAAGACGACCCTTATGCGCGCGTTCCTGGAGGAGCGGGGCGGGATCTTCGTGGATCTGGCGATGGCGCGGCGGGAGGAGGATCTGCTGCAGGCGCTCTCGGCGGCGCTCGGGGTGTCGGGCAGCCCGGAGGCGGAGGCGTGGGCGGCGCGGCTGGGGCTGGCGATGCAGGCGCGGGCAGAGGCGCAGGAGGGGGGCGGGCTGCTGCTGGGGCTGGACAACCTGGAACAATTGGAGGGCTGCGGGGCGCGGCTGGAGGGCTGGCTGGCGGCGGCGCCGGGGGTGCGGGTGGTGCTGACCTCGCGGCGCGATCCGGGGGTGGCGGGGGCGGAGGTGCTGCAATTGCGGGGGCTGCCGGCGGCGGTGGCGGCGGAGCTGTTCGGGCGGCGGGCGGGCCGTCCGGCGACGGAGCGGGCGCGGGAGGTGCTGGGGGCGCTCGGCGGGTGGCCGCTGGCGATCGAGCTGGTGGCGGGGCGGGCGCGGTGGATGGACGATGAGGAGCTGGCGGGGCGGCTGGATCGTCCGCTGCAATTGCTGGCGCGGGGCGCGGGCGCGGGCGGGCGGCACGACAGCGCGCGGGCCTCGCTGCAGTGGAGCTGGGAATTGCTGAGCGCCGGGGCGCAGCGGGCGCTGGCGGCGATCTCGCTGTGGTGCGGGCGGCTGGAGCTGGCGGGGATGGAGCGGATGGGAGAGGTGGCGGGGTTCGGGCTTGACGAATTGGAGGAGCTGGTCGGGCTGGATCTTGTGCGGCGGGGCGAGCCGGACACAGGCGGGGCAGGGCTGCGGCTGGGAGAGGTGGAGCGGGCGTTCGGGCGGGAGCAGCTCGCGCAGGTGCCGGACGGGGCGGCGATCCGCGAGCGGTGGCGGGCGCTGGTGCTGGCCGATCCGCAGGCGGAGACGGCGGATCTGCTGGAGATCGCGCGCGGGGCGGGGGGGCCGGGGGCCGGGACAGAGGCGCGCGGGGCGGAGCCGGCGGCGCGGGCGCTGCGCCGCCTCTGGGCGCGGCTCAACGGGCAGTCGGGGATGTACGTGCTGGGGCCGGTGGCGGAGGATCTGGCGCTGTCGGCGGTCGCGGCGGGGCAGCGGTCGGCGGTGCTGCTGGTGCAGATGGGGCTGGCGCGGGATCGCGATCCGGCGCGGTGCGAGCGGATCGCGCGGGAGCTGCTGGCGATCTCAGGGGAGGAGGAGGATCTTAGCGCCGCCCACACGACGCTGGCCCTGCTGCTCTACGGCCGGGGGCTGCCCGCCGAGGCGGAGATCCACGCGGATCACGGGCTGGCCCTCGCGCCGCTCCCCACCCACCGCGTCAGCGCCGCCGTCATGCTCGGCGTGATCCGCGCCGCCCGCGACCCCGCCGCCGGGCTGGCGATCCTGCTCGCCGCCGAGGGCGAGGCCGCCCAGCCGCGCCTGCTCGCGATGCTGCTCGTCGCCATCTCGCGGGTGCGCGGGCGGCTCGGGGACATCGCCGGGGCCGAGGAGGCGCTGCGGCGCGCGCTCGCGGCGCTCGGCGGCACAGAGCGCAGCCCGATGGTCGCCGGGATCCTCTGCAACCTCGGCTCCCTGCTGGAGGAGCGCGACCCGCCCGCCGCCGCCGCCGCCTGCGCCGACGCCCTCGCCATCTTCCGCGCCGAGGGCGACCGGCGCGGGGAGGTCAACGCCCTCACCGGCTGCGCCGAGGCGCTGCTCCGGCAGGAGCCCGCGCGGGCGCTGCCGATGCTCCGGCAGGGGCTGGCGCTCGCTGGCGAATTGCGGCTCCACGCGCTGCGGGAGCGGATCGCGGGCCACCTGGAGCGGCTGGCGCGGGAGGCAGGGGACGTCGCGGGGGCGGAGGGGTATCAGCGGATCCAGACGTAGACGTCGTCGATCCCGAAGGACTCGTCGGTAGCGGACTGATCGAGCGTGGAGCCGGCAGCCAGCGTGAGGCTGTTGCTGCTGTGGCCCTGGATGGTGGACACCGCCCAGAGCGAGTCGTAGGAGCCGTAGTAGCCCCGGTTCCAGCCGCAGACCTCGGAGTAGGAGTAGGAGTGGTTGTTCTGGCCCCGGCTCCAGAGGGTGCTGCCGTCCTGCTGGACGTAGGCCGTCTCGCCGTCCCAGGAGTCGAGGGCGATGTAGTCGAGGCTGATCCAGCTCTGGGTGTGGGGGATGCTCCAGGCGCTGAGCGCGATCCGCACCGAGCCGCCCGCGATGTTGCCGTAGCCGCCGAGCATCGTCGTCCAGCCGCCGCAGGCGTAGCGCGCGCCCATGCTCCAGCCCGCGTTCGCCCCCGCCTCGAAGGTGTCGGAGAAGATCAGCGTCCAGCCGCCGCCGTTGGAGGTCATGTCGCAGGTGAGCTGCGCGGGGACGCCGTTGGCATCGATCCAGTAGGTGCCGGAGGCCGGGGCGCGATCCTGGAGGATGTCCAGGCAGCTCTCGGCGGGGCAGGCCGATCCGGAGCCGATCACGCCCTCGTCGGTGACGCCGTCGCAGTCGTTGTCGATGAGATCGCACGCCTCAGCGGCGCCGGCGTAGCTGGCGGCGGTGCCGTCGTCGCAGTCGTCGGCGGTCGGGGAGTAGCCGGGGGGCTGGGAGCAGTCCTGCACGGCGTAGGCGGGGTTCCCGTGGCCGTCGGCGTCGGCGTCCATGTACCACCAGGAGCCGCCCTCGTCGGCGGTGCCGTCGCAGTCGTCGTCGAAGCCGTTGCACAGCTCAGAGAGGCCGGGGTTGACCAGGGAGTCGACGTCTGAGCGTCGGTGGAGTCGAGGACGTAGCCGACCGGCTGCGCGCAGCTCACGACGTAGATGCCGCTGTTGCCGAAGCCGTCGCCGTCGGCGTCGAGGTACCAGGTCGCCGCCGAGGTCGCGCCGTCGTCGATGGCGCCGTCACAGTCCTCGTCGCGCCCGTCGCAGATCTCTGTCGCGCCGGGGTGGATGCCGCTGTCCGCGTCGTCGCAGTCGTTGAAGCTCACCGCGTAGCCGGAGGGGAGGGCGCAGGCGGTGAGCGGGGCGCCGGGGTCGCCGTAGCCGTCGCCGTCGGCGTCCGCGTAGTAGAGCTGCGTATCGACCGAGGAGGACTCGTCGATCTGGCCGTCGCAGTCGTTGTCGACGCCGTCGCAGTACTCCGGCGCGCCAGGGAAGTGGCTGATCGCCGCGTCGTCGCAGTCGAGCGCGTCGGACTCGTAGCCGAAGGGCTGCGCGCAGGCGGTGAGCGTGGCGGCAGGGTCGCCGAAGCTGTCGTTGTCCGCGTCGGCGTACCAGGTGAGCGCGTCGTAGGCGTCGGCCTCGTCGATGACGCCGTCACAGTCGTTGTCGAGGAGGTCGCAGGCCTCCAGCTCGCCGGGGTTCGCGGCGGCGGCCCCGTCGTTGCAGTCCGTCGCGTCAACGACGAAGCCCCCCGGCTCCAGGCAGGCGATCTCGGAGACGCGGGCGTCCCCGTAGCCGTCGCCGTCGCCGTCCGCGTACCAGACGTAGGCGTCGAGGGATTCGGGCTCGTCGGTGATCCCGTCGCAGTCGTTGTCGACAGCGTCGCACCACTCGTCGGCGCCGGGGAAATTGGCGGCGCTCGCCGGGTCGCAGTCGGTGTCGTCAGCGAGCCAGCCGGCGGGCTGGGCGCAGGCGGCGGTCACCGTCCCGGCGTCGCCGAAGCCGTCGCCGTCGCTGTCGTCGTACCAGAGGGAGGCGTCGAGGGCGTAGTCGTCGTCGACGGTGCCGTTGCAGTCGTCGTCGATGCCGTTGCAGTACTCCGGCGCGCCCGGGTAGACGGCGGCGGCGCTGTCGTCGCAGTCGGTCTGATCCTCGACGTACCCGGCAGGGCGGGCGCAGGCCTGGAGCGGCAGCAGCGCGCTCCCGTAGCTGTCGCCGTCGAGATCGGCGTAGAACATCCCCAGCACGCCGTCGTCGGTGAGCCCGTTGCAGTCGTTGTCGCGCTGATCGCAGACCTCAGGGTTGCCGGGGAACGCCGCGCTGCTGCTGTCGTCGCAGTCGGTCGCGTCGGCGACGTGGGAGGGCGGGGCCTCGCAGGCGCGCTGGACAGTCCCCGCATCGCCCCAGCCGTCGCCGTCCGCGTCGTAGTACCACTCCAGCGTCACGCCGTCGTCGATCTCCCCGTCACAGTCCTGATCCACCCCGTCGCAGACCTCCACCCCGCCCGGGAAGACGTCGGCGCGATCGTCGTCGCAGTCCGTGTCGAGCGTGCTCCAGCCGGTCTCAATGCCGCAGCCCAGCACCGGGGCGTCGGCATCGCCGAAGCCGTCCGCGTCGGTGTCGAGGTAGAAGGTGATCATCAGCCCCTCGTCCACCTGCCCGTCGCAGTTCTGGTCGATCCCGTCGCAGAGCTCGTCGGTGCCCGGGCTGATACTGCCGTCGTCGTCGTTGCAGTCGCCCTGGGAGATGCTGAACCCGTCGCTGTCGCCGTCCTCCTCAGAGACGACAGTCTTGACGCCCGTGTCCTCCGGCTTGACCGCGCCGCCGTCGCAGGCGGAGAGCGCGCAGGCAGCGAGCAGCGCAGAGAGGAGGAGCGGGGAGGGACGGACAGATCGGGACAGGCGCATACCGCAGAGTATAACGGGACAGCGCAGCCGCGTAAGCCGGTGAAACTGCGGTGATGTCTGTCTCCCCGGAACATCCGCCTTGACGGGAGCGGAGGGAACCGATAGAAGCGCGCCCGAATCTGAAAAACGAGGAATCCCGAATGGTCCGTATCCGTCTGGCCCGCCTGGGCGCCAAGAAGCATCCCTTCTACCGCGTAGCAGTCGCTGACTCCCGCTGCCCCCGCGATGGCCGCTGCATCGAGTACATCGGCCACTACAACCCCATGGTCGAGCCGCCCCAGCTCAAGCTCGATCTGGAGCGCGTCGATCACTGG
Organism: Alphaproteobacteria bacterium; assembly: GCA_040376255.1. Classification (GTDB taxonomy): domain Bacteria; phylum Myxococcota_A; class UBA796; order UBA796; family SXON01; genus JBEIQZ01. The sequence continues at coordinate 3,550 of JBEIQZ010000195.1, read as the reverse complement.
ATCAAGGTCGGCGCCCAGCCCTCCGAGACCGTGGGTCACCTGATCTCCAAGGCCCGCGCCACCGCCGCCGCCGCTCCGCAGGACGGGGCCCAGGCGTGAGCGAGCTGGTCCGGTTTCTCGTCCGCAGCATCGTGCGCCACCCAGAGGATATCGAGGTGAGCGAGGTGCAGGGCGATGCGTCGGTTCTGCTGGAGCTCTCCGTCAACGCCGATGATATGAACATCGTCCGTGGCCCCGAAGATGACACCCTTCGCGCGATCCGCACCGTCCTCTCCGCCGCCTCCGGGCGCCGCAAGGTGGTGCTGGAGCTGCTCGATCCGGAGGACTTCGAGGATGATGAGGACGACGACGGTGACGACGACACTGAAGATGACGGCGGCGACGACAGCGGTGACAGCGGTGACGCTGCCGCCAACGGCTGAGCTGCGTGAGCGGGTCGTCTGAACACCCTGCTGAGGAGACCCTGATGATCGCGCTCGGCGGGATCGTCGGGGTCTTCAGCTTCAAGGGGGAGCTGCGCGTCCACCTGCACCACCGCGAGAGCACCACGCTCCGGGAGTGGCGGAGCGTCCTGCTGCGCGCCCCCGACGGACAGGAGCGCCCTGCCCGGATGCGGGTGCGCTCAGGGGCGGGGAAGCGCATCCTCGGCACGGTCGAGGGCGTGCAGACAGAGGCTGCGGCACAGGCGCTCATCGGCTGGGAGATCCTGATCGCCCGCGCTGATCTGCCGCAGACCGGGGCGGACGAGTACTACGTCGAGGATCTGCTCGGGATGCCTGTCTTTGACGAGACAGGCGCGCCGGTCGGAACCCTGGAAGAGATCGCGCCGGGCCACAAGGACATCTGGGTGATCCAGCCGGAGTCCCCGGAGGCCGATCCGTACTTTGTGGTGGCCGAGGGCGGGAACATCGCCTCGGTCGATGTGCCGGGGCGGCGGCTTGTCGTGCTGCGGGCAGCGCTCAGCGGGTGAGCGCCGGGGGTCGCGATGCGGATTGACATCCTCACCCTGTTCCCGGAGCTGGTGGCCGGGGCGCTCGGCCACTCCATCGTCGGGCGCGCTGTGACGGCGGGTCACTTCCAGCTCGGCGTCCACAACATCCGCGATCACGGCGCCGGACGGCACCGGACGGTGGACGACACGCCGTATGGCGGCGGCGCCGGGATGGTGCTGCGCGCGGACGTGGTGGCGGCGGCGGTGCGGGCGGTTCAGACGGCGGACAGCCGGGTGATCCTGATGGATCCTTCAGGCGCGCGCTTCGATCAGGCGGCGGCGCGGCGGCTGTCGGCGGCGCCGCACCTGATCCTGCTCTGCGGACACTACGAAGGCATCGACGAGCGCGTGCGCGAGGCGCTGGTGGACGAGGCGATCAGCCTCGGAGACTTCGTGCTGACCGGCGGGGAGCTGGCGGCGGCGGTGGTGGTGGAGGCCACGGTCCGGCTGCTGCCGGGGGTGCTGGGGAACGCGGAGTCGGCAGTGGAGGAGTCGTTCTCAGAGGGGCTGCTGGAGTACCCGCAGTACACGCGCCCGGCGGAGTGGGAGGCCCGCGCGGTGCCGGAGATCCTCCGGTCGGGCGATCACGGGAAGGTCGCGGCGTGGCGGCGCGAGCAGTCGCTGGCGCGGACGGCGCGGTGGCGGCCCGACCTGCATGCGGCGTGGGTGGCCGCGAATCCACCCGGACCGGTGAAGGTGCGGCGGAAGAAGCGGGCGGCAGAGGCGGCTGCCCTGGCAGGGTGTGGCCCTGTGGGGGAGGATGGAGTAGAATAAGGTTCAGGTAGATTATGGATCCATCATCTCTTCCGGTGCCGCTCCCCTTCTCTTCGATCCTCAGCACGATGCGTGCGACCCATTGGGTCTGGAAAAACCAGAGCGGTATCAGGGATTGGTGGGTGCGCCTCCGCCACATGCTCAGTATGGCGCCGACCGACATCCTGGTGACCGGTATGCACCGCGCAGGGAAGACGATGCTGCTGAGGCGGTTGGAGCGGTTGGAGGGGAAGTCGCTGTTTGAAAAGCCGCCCCCCTCCATCGATGCGGAGTCGGCTGTCGCGCCGGTCGCAGGAAATGTCCGTGTCCTGACAGCGGTTCCGGGTGAGGGTGTGGCGATCCGGGAGGAGGTGTTCGCCAGGGCGTTCTCGCAGCAGGGCGTAGAGGGCGTGCTGCATGTGGTGGACGCGGGCTTCGGTGCGGTGATGCAGCACCAGGATTTCCTTGTGAAGTCTGAGGGGCTCCGCACGATTGCGGATCTGCGTCGCTGGCGGCGGAGGGAAGAATTGCGGGAAATTCAGCGGGTTCGTGAGCGCATCCAGAGCGGTTTTTTTCAGCATCAGCGCCCCAGGTGGTTGCTGGTCGTCGTGAACAAGGCCGATCTCTGGTGGGGAGAGCGGGCGGAGATCGAGTCGTACTACTCCACTGATCCGGAGAGTCCATTCGTGCGGGAATTGCGGGGCCTCCAGGGGGTCATCGGGGAGATGCGTTTCCTGTGGAAAGTGGCGCCGATTGTGACATGGACAGAAGATTTTTCATGGAATGGAGAGACGACGATCTCGCAATTGCGTGACGAGACTGAGCGGGAGGCGATGCTCGGGCATCTGCTGCTGACAATAGAACAATTGCACAAGAAGGTGCAACATGCCCGGTGATGTCCTGCCGATGGAGCCGATAAAAAAGTTTGAATATGCGAATAACCACGAATATTTTGAGGTTGTTGACAGATATTTTGCTATTTTAGATATTGAATATAATTCTACAATGTCATCATTAATGTTTTTAAATTATTCTACAATAATTATTAAATTTATGAGATATACTCTTTGGCTTGTTTTTGCATCTTATATTTCTGATATTATTATGTATGAGGGTGAATTTTTTATTTTAAAGGCATTGATTTCTTTTCTTGATGTAAGAATAGTTTGTTTGCTTGTGATGTCATTATTGCTTCAGCTCCTCGGATCGTATGCTGAAAATATAAAAATAAAAATAAATCAAAGAAATGACATTTTAAATACTACCATTAAATATATCTGGCTCCTCTATCAGACATCAGACGGTCATGTCAGCGAAGCCGCGAGAGAGTCCATCCGGCTCCGCCTGAGCCGCTATGACTTCATCAAAGCGAGGCAGGGGTAAGTAGTGCGCCAGAGGCGGGCGGCCCGCAGCTTGACGGGAAGGAGCAGGCCGGTTAAAGGGCGCCGTCAACAGCGTACCTGTGGTGGAACCTCTGGCCGGGAACTTCCTGCGGTTGCGCGCTCACGAAGGAAAGAAGATGGCCATTGCTGACTCCCGCCGCGCCGAACTCATCGCCCAGTACCGCATCCATGAGGATGACTGTGGCTCTCCTGAGGTCCAGATCGCGCTCCTGACCGAGCGGATCAACATGCTCAACGAGCACTTCAAGAAGACCGAAGACGGTGGCCGGGGTCACGTCAAGGATCATCACTCCCACGTCGGTCTGCTCCGGCAGATCGGGCTCCGCCGCCGCCTGCTCCGCTACCTGAAGCGGACGGACATGGCGCGCTACATCTCCCTCACCTCCCGTCTCGGTTTGCGCCG
>JBEIQZ010000432.1:0-5507 GCA_040376255.1 Alphaproteobacteria bacterium | reverse complement strand
GGCCGGCGATGTCGAGGTGCGCCCAGCGATCGCACTGGACGAACTCCTGAAGGAACAGGGCGGCGGTGATGCTGCCCCCGGCGCGGCCGCCGACGTTCTTCAGGTCGGCGAAGTCGGACTTCAGCTTGTCGCGGTAGAGATCGGCGAGCGGCAGGCGCCAGATCCCGTCACCGGCCTCGGCGGCGTGGCCGGTGAGCTGGGCGGCGAGGTCGTCGGAGCGGGTGAACATGGCGGTGTACCAGTCCCCGAGCGCGACGACGGCGGCGCCGGTGAGGGTGGCGAGGTCGACGATGGCCTGGGGCTTCAGCTCGGAGGCGTAGGCGAGGCAGTCGGCGAGGACGAGGCGGCCCTCGGCGTCGGTATTGTGGATCTCGGCGCGCTTGCCGTTGTAGAACTTGAGAATGTCCCCGAGCTTGTAGGCGTTGCCGCCGGGCATGTTCTCGACCGCGCCGACGATGCCGTCCACCCGGATGTCGGGCCGGATGCGGCTGATCGCCTTCATCACGCCGATGACCGAGGCGGCGCCCGCCATGTCGCAGCGCATGGTGAGCATGCCGTCGTTGGGCTTCAGCGAGAGGCCGCCGGAGTCGAAGGTGACGCCCTTGCCGACGAGGGCGAGGTGGCCCTTCGCGCCGGGGGGGTTCCAGGTGAGGTGGATGAGGCGGGGCGGCTTGACCGAGGCCTGCCCGACGGCGGAGATGCCGCCCATGCCCTTCTCACGCAGCTCCTTCTCCTCGATGACGGTGACGCTGAGGTGCTCCCCGGCGAGGCCGCGGGCGACCTCGGCCAGCGACTCAGGGTAGATCTCGGCGGCGGGCTCGTTGACAAGATCGCGGCAGAGGATCTGGCCGGCGATGGAGGCCAGCGCCAGCTCGACGGCGGCGGGCTGGGCGGGGAGGCCGACGAAGGTGAGGGTCTCCAGCGGAGCCTTGCGGCTGGCCTCGGCCTTGTACTTGTCGAAGCGGTAGTTGCCCTCCGCGACGGTCTCGATGAGCGTGCGGAGCACCCCGGCGGCGGGGGTGGCGTTGTGGAGGTGGATGGCGATGCTGCGGGCGCCCCGGAGGCGGGCCTGGAACCCGGCGATCCCGAGCGCCTGGCGCAGCTCAGCGGGCGAGCCGCCGCCGGTGCCGACGAGCAGCAGGCGCCGGGCGGCGATGTTTGCCAGCGACGGGACGTGCAGCGAGGAGCCGGCGCGCGCGGAGAACTCCTCCTCGCGGACGAGGGTGGCGAGGGTGCCGTTGTAGCCGGGAGAGCCGTCGAGGGCGGCGAGGGCGCCGGGGAGGGAGCCGGTCGGGACGCCGAGCACGAGGAGATCGGCGGCGGTGGCGGCGAGGGCGTCAGAGGAGAAGAGGACGTTCAGGGAGGGCAGCATCGGTGGGGTCAGCTCGACTGGATCAGGAGGATGATGAGGATAATGACGATCGCGACAGCGAGCAGCGACATCATCAGGGTGACAGGATCGTTCCGGAACACCTGGACGATGCGATCGATGAGCCCGGCCTCTTCGGCCACGGTCGCCTCGGTGTATTCAGCGCTCTCATCTGTGAGGGAGGTCGTGGGATCCTCCTCCTCGACCATCGCCGGATCGATGCGGGCGCCGGGCAGCGGCTCCATCGTCCAGTTCCGGGAGTGGGCGACGGGCGGGGTGTCCTCACCGAGCGGGGTGCGCCCGGCGTTGGGGCGGGGCGGCGGGCGCGGGGGGGGCATCGGCGCCCGGGGGAGCGCCCGCCCCGCGTTCGGATCGACCGCCGGGCGGGGCGCCTGCGCGGAGATGGGCAGCCGGATGATCGGCGGCTGGCTCGGCTCAGCCAGGCGGGGCGTCACCGGAGAGATCCGGATCGCCGCCGCTCCGCTGTCTGCCGGCTGATCGAAGAGCGCGTGAACCGGGGAGAGATCCGCCCTGGGGACAGGTTCGACGCGGATCTCAGGGCGGCTCTCAGGGCGGGGCTCGACGCGCAGCGGCTCCATGCTGGGGGTCGGGCGTGAGGGCTCGTTGCGGGGGTCGTTGCGGGGGTCGTTGCGGGGCTCGTTGCGGGGGAGCGGGAGCGGGGTGGCCGGAGAGAGCGCCTCGTTGCGGGGGATCGCGCCCTGCTCAGGCCGCTGCGGCATGTCCAACCGGGGCAGATCGGTGCGGGCGGCGTCTCCGCGCGGGTCGCGCTGGAGTTCGCGCTGGGGTTCGCGCTGGGACTCGCGCTGGGGCTCGCGCTGGGGCTCGCGCTGGAGTTCGCGCTGGGGCTCGCGCTGGAGTTCGCGCTGGGGCTCGCGCTGGAGTTCGCGCTGGGGCTCGCGCTGCTCACGGGCGTCCAGCCGGGGAATTTCTGCGCAGACCTCTGCGCGGGGGGGCTCGGGGCGCGTCTCCGCGCGGGGAATTTCCACGCGGGGAAGCTCCACGCGCGGCTCCGGACCCCGATCAGGGGGTCGCAGGTCGCGCGGCTCCGGGGCGCGCAATTCGGGGGCGGTGCGGAGCTCGCGGAGGCGGGGATCGGGGCGGGACGGCTCCGGCTGGGCGCGGGGGTCGGGGCGCTCGAAGGGGAGGGCGTTCTGCGGGGGGGCCTCGACCGGCGGGGTCCAACCGGCGGCGGGCCGGACGAGGAATTCGATCTCGTTGGTGGTGGGCGCGTCGCTGGTGTCGCGGATGGTGAAGGCGAGCCGGGTGCGGTAGCGGCCCGGGCCGAGGCCGCCGATGCCGAACTGGAAGCGGAAGCGCCCGGGGGGGTGCTTGTCGATGTTGTAGGACAGATCCTGCAGCTTCAGCCGCTCGCTGCGATCCAGATCGAAGACGGCCATCCCGACCCCGATCTCGTCCTGCCCCTCGACGCCGGTGCTGACCCCGACGGTACAGGAGAAGCGGATCTGCTCGTCGGTAAGGAAGAAGGACTGGGTGGGCGGGCGCTCCAGCAGCACGCGCCCCATCGTGTGGATGCGCGGGTGGATCAGGGAGCAGAGCTCGTCGAGCCGCGTCTGGAACTCCTCCAGCCTGCTGAAGCGGTAGGGCGGGCAGGGGGCCATCTCGCGGGAGAGGGCGCGCGAGAGGAACGCCACTGTGCGATCCGCCATGCGCTGGTGGAAGCGGGGGTTGGACTCCTCCTGCTTCAGCCGCTCGACGATCCGGTGCTTGAGGTGGATGCAGGTCTGCTTGGTGAGCCCCTCGCGCCAGATCGGCGGCAGGGGTTCGCCGGTCATCAGACCCTGGAGCATCAGCACCGCGATCCCGTAGGTGTCGACGCCCTGCGTCCACGGAGCGTCGTCGGGCCGCTCCATCAGCTCCGGCGGCGGGAAGCGGTTGGAGGAGTGCGGGTGGACTGAGACCAGCCGCGCGAAGGCCCGGCGCAGCGTAGGGGTGGCGATGTCGGTCAGCAGCAGCTCGCCGCGCTCGTTGAAGAAGATGTTGGAGCCGCGCAGGTTGCCGTGGATGCCGCCGCCCGCCCCGGTGGCGCCGGAGAGCGTCCGCACATGGCGCACGATCTGGCTCAGGATATTGAGGAGCACTGAGACCGGGATGCCCTCGTTCAGCCTGCGCTCCATCGAGTCGTGCATGCGCGGCAGGATGTAGCCCGTCCGCCCGTCCGGCAGCGCGAGCTTGCCCTCCAGCTTCGGCAGGAAGGAGTGGCCGCCCTGTTCGTAGAGCCGGAACTGCTCAGCGGCAGCCTCCCGCGTCGCGATGGTGAGCTGGCCGGTGATCGCAGCGTCAGTGCGGAAGTCCTCGGGCCCGAGCGGGACCTTCAGCACGTGCAGCGAATCGGATGATTCCCGCCGGATCAGGAACGAACTCCCCCACAGGCCCCGACCCATCGTCTGGCCGACCTGATATGTGCTCCCCTGACCATCCCGGATCACGTCGCCTGATCTCATCTGCCCGATCTCATCTGTCTGATCTTCCAATCCGATGAAGGTATCGGCTGTACGCCTCCCCCGCAAAGATTTTTCGATTCTATGGTTCGGCCAGAATCTGTCCGGGGTGGCGTGACAGGTGATCGACGGGTGGACGCCGGGTGGATACGCTCCTGGCCAGGCGGAGGTATCATGGCAGAGGAGCGGGCAGGCCGGTGGGGGAGCAGCCGCAGGGCGCAGGAGGCCCCGAACATAAACCGGAACGTCGACGAAGTACCCTATGTGGAGATGCACAATGGTCGGGTGCAGGGGGTCGTCAAGTCCGGCTCAGATTACGAGCGTGTTTATGTGAATTACTTTGAGGCTGGAACCTTCCAGTTCAATTGCAGCACGAACAACAACCGCCCCTGCAGCGGCGCGGGCCGCCGGCCCTGCAAGCACCTCGCGAACCTGATGGACGAGGCGGTCGAGCAGTACGGCGCGCCTGCGGTGGCCCGCTACCTGAAGGTCCCGGAAGATCCGACGACGGTGACGACCGCCGGACAGCTCATGCGCTTCATCACTGGCAGCAACAATGGCAAAAGCGCAGGAGAGGTGTTCAGCCGCTTCCTCGCGGATCTTCAATACGTGGAGCTCCCGGCAGACAGCGATCCTGCCCCTGAGATGGAGTGGTTCTGATGGCGACACTGCATACAGGGCATACAGGGTCTTCGGCGCAAAAAATGGACGTGCTCTGCGCTCTCCCGCCCGATGTGTCGGCTGTCTGGCCGCTGTTGGAGGAGCTGGACGGGCTGCTCCTGTCGGGCTTTGCCCGGCTCTCGGGGGAGCAGCGGGACTTCCTCGGCGGGTTGCAGGCCGTCTTTGACGGGACTCCGCTCGCGACGCCGCTCCGGGAGGCTGCGGCGGCGATCGTGGAGGGGCGGTTCTCACCGCCAGTGTTCACAGCGCTGGCGCAGGCGCGGGCGGGGCTGCTCGGGGCGACCCATGACTCGCTGCTGGCGCAGGCGGGGGAGGTGCTGGGGCGGCAGGTGTCGCCTGCGGGAGCGCCGGGGGCGGCCCGATCCTGCGATGAGGGCCAGCGGACGCTGCTGGACGCCAGCGGTCACTTCCTGTCTGAGGTGGCCATCGCAGGCCTGGCGCGGCTGGACGCCTCGGTGCTGGAACCCTTCGAGGGGACGCTGACGCGGCTGCAGGAGGAGGCGGGGCTGTTCCGGCTGGCCTCGCTGCTGACGGGCTTCACCCGCGAATTGCACAAGGCGATCCCGGTCACTGACCGGACGACGGTGCCGTTGATGCGCTGGGCGGATCTGTGGACGCGCGCGATGCTGCTGGCGGCGGGGGCGCCGCCGGTGGAGGAGGCGGCAGAGGTGGAGGGGTCGTTCGTGCCGCTCGGGGTCGAATTGCGGAGCCACAGCCACGCCTCCCGGCTCCGGGTGTGGGGGCTGCTGAAGTCTGCGGACGGGGCGCGGGTGGCGGACATCAACACCTCCCGCTGGAAGGTGGAGGTGATCTGCGGCAACGAGGAGTGGCGCGGCTACAAGGCATCTGAGAAGCACCTCCTGGGAGCCATCGAGGTGGGGAAGGCGGCGAAGGTGAAGGGCGCGGCGTGGCCGGGGGGCGCGATCAGCGCTGCGGCGGTGATCGCGCCGGGGGCGGCGGCGGATCTCTTCGCAGAG
>JBEIQZ010000073.1:0-15582 GCA_040376255.1 Alphaproteobacteria bacterium | reverse complement strand
CTGATCGAGCCGGGGCTGATCCGGCGGGTGGCGGAGGGGTGCGGGGGGGAGGGCGGGGGGAGCGGGGACCGGGGGGGAGAGCGCGGGGGAAGCGTCTGGACGGCGTGCGCGCCGCTGCTGTCGGGGGCGGAGAGCCCGGCGCGGGTGAAGGTGGCGCGGTCGGGGGATCGGGCGCTGTACTTCTCGCGGCAGCCGATCCCGACGGGGGGGCCGTGGTGGCTGCACCTCGGCGTCTACGGCTTCGGGGCGGCGGCGGCGGCGCGGGTGCGGGGGCTGCGGGCGGTGTCGGCGCTAGAGATCTCGGAGCGGCTGGAACAATTGCGCTGGCTGGAGGCCGGTATCCCGATCCGGCTGGTGGAGACGGCGGCGGGAGAGGGCGGGGTGGACGTGGCGGAGGATCTGGAGCGGGTCAGGAGGATGATCGGGGGCGGGTGAGCATGGCGGGTGATCGGGGCGGGTCGGCCCTTGCCGCACAGCGCCTTTTCTACTAAGACGCCGGATGCAGACACAGCCTGAGCAGCAGACCCAGTACATCTTTGTGACCGGCGGCGTCCTCTCCTCTCTCGGCAAGGGCCTGTCAGGGGCGGCGCTCGGCGCGCTGCTGGAGGCGCGCGGGCTCCGGGTGGTGAACGTGAAGATGGACCCGTACATCAACGTGGATCCGGGGACGATGAGCCCGTACCAGCACGGGGAGGTCTTTGTCACTGAGGACGGCGCGGAGACCGATCTGGATCTGGGCCACTACGAGCGCTTCGTGTCGCGCCCGACCTCGCGGAAGAACAGCTTCACGACCGGGCGCATCTACCAGAACGTCATCGACCGGGAGCGCCGGGGCGACTACCTCGGGCGCACGGTGCAGGTGATCCCGCACATCACCGACGAGATCAAGCGGCTGATCGGGGAGGCGACGGGGGAGGTGGACGTGGCGATCATCGAGGTCGGCGGGACGGTGGGCGACATCGAGTCGCTGCCCTTCCTGGAGGCGATCCGGCAGATGCGGGCGGACAAGGGCGCCGAGAACGTGATGTACCTGCACGTCACGCTGGTTCCCTACATCGGGGCAGCGGGCGAATTGAAGACAAAGCCCACTCAGCACTCGGTAAAGGATCTGCTCTCCATCGGCATCCAGCCGGACATCCTGCTCTGCCGGACGGATCGGGTGCTGCCGGAGGAGATCCGCAAGAAAATCGCCGGGTTCTGCAACGTGGCGGTCGAGGATGTGATGTCGGCGCCCGACGTGTCGAACATCTACGAGCTGCCGATGGTGCTGCATGCGGAGGGGCTGGACGGGCGGGTGCTGAAGCGGCTGGGGATGAAGACGGCGCGCCCGGCGCTGGAGGACTGGGAGCGGTACGCGGCGCGGGCGAAGGCGCCCGGCGGCCTCGTGCAGATCGGCATCGTCGGCAAGTACGTCCACCTGACCGACACCTACAAGAGCCTCAACGAGGCCCTCGCGCATGCGGGCGTGGCCTGCGGCGTGCGCGTGGCGTTCAGGTATGTCGATGCCGAGGAGGTGCGCGACGGGAACGCGGCGGCGGAGCTGGCGGGCGTCCACGGGGTGCTGATCCCCGGCGGCTTCGGAGAGCGCGGGACGGAGGGCAAGATCGCGGCGATCCGCTACGCGCGGGAGCAGCGGGTGCCGTTCTTCGGCATCTGCCTCGGCATGCAATTGGCGGTGGCTGAGGTGGCGCGGCACGTGCTGGGGCTGGAGGGGGCGAACTCGGGGGAGCTGAACCCTGAGACCCCGCACGAGGTGATCCACCTGATGGAGGAGCAGCGCGGCGTGGTCACGAAGGGCGGCACGATGCGCCTCGGCCGCTGGCCCTGCCGCCTCGCCGAGGGCAGCCGCGCCCGCGCCATCTACGGGCATGCCGACATCTCCGAGCGGCACCGCCACCGCTACGAGGTCAACAACGCCTACCGGGCGCGCCTGGAGGCGGCGGGCCTCCGGATCTCCGGCACCTCCCCGGACGGGGAATTGGTCGAGATGGTCGAGATCGCCGATCACCCGCACTTCATCGGCTGCCAGTTCCACCCCGAATTCAAGAGCCGCCCGCTGGAGCCGCACCCGCTGTTCGTCGCGTTCATCGAGGCGGCGAAGCGGCAGACCGGTCAGTCGGCGTGAGCCTGTACGCCCTCCTCTTCGGCTGCGCCGCTCCCGCGCTGCCGGAGGCGCCCCTGCCTGAGGCGGCGGTCGCGGAGGGCGTCATCGCGGGCGGGACACAGCCGGGCCTGCAGTGGGGGCTCTCGGCGGCGGCGGTCGAGCTGGCGGCGGGCGCGACCGTCGCGCAGGCGTCCGCCCCGGTCGTCGTCGTGCAGGGCGCGGGGGAGCCGATCTCGATCCGATCTCTCCGCTCCACCTGGCAGATGAAGGAGCGCCGCGCGCACTTCGAGGGCGACGTCGTCATGGTGCGGGGCCGCATGGAGCTGCGCTGCACCGCCCTCGACGTGGCCTACGGCGCCTCCGGCTCGATGGAGCGCATGGAGGCCGCCGGGCCGGTCGAGGTCATCCAGCAGACAGACAGCGGAGAGCGCCGGGCGCGCGGGGCGCGGGCGGTCTATGACGCGGTAAAGGGCGAGATCGTGCTGACCGGGTCGCCGGAGCTGCAGGAGGGGGGGAACCGGCTGCGGGGCAGGATCGTGCGGGTGCGGATGGACGCGGAGGAGGTGATCTGCGAGGGGGGCGATGGGGAGGTGTGCGTGCTGGAGCTGAGCGGGATCTGATGTCCCTCCGCGCCCACCTCCTCTCCCGCACCTTCAACGGACGCCGCGTCCTCCACAATTTCAGCCTCACCGTCTCCCCCGGCGAGGTCCACGGCCTGCTCGGCCCCAACGGCGCGGGGAAGACCACGGCGTTCCGCATCCTGGCCGGGGTGGAGGCGCCGGACGCGGGGGAGGTGTGGCTGGGGGGGGTGGAGGTGGGGCGCTGGCCGCTGCACCGGCGGGCGCGGGCGGGGCTGGGGTACCTGCCGCAGGAGGAGGTGCTGCTGCGGGACGTGAGCGTGGGGGCGAACGTGGGGATGGCGCTCTCGATATCGGGAAAAACGGGGCGGGTGGGGGAGCTGCTGGGGCGGGTGGGGCTGGGGGGGTTCGAGGATCGGCGGGTGGAGGGGCTGTCAGGGGGCGAGCGGCGGCGGCTGGCCCTGGCGCGGCTGCTGGCGATCGAGCCGGTGATCCTGATGCTGGACGAGCCGTTCGCCGGGGTGGATCCGGTCGCGATCCGGGGGTTCCAGGAGATGGTGCGGCGGCTGGCGGGGGAGGGGGTGGCGGTGCTGATCACCGACCACGCGGTGCGCGAGACGCTGGCAATCTGCGACCGGGCGACGGTGCTGGATCGGGGGGAGGTGCAGGTGAGCGGGACGCCGGAGGAGGTCGCGGCGGACCCGCATGCGCGCGAGCGGTACCTGGGGACAGATTTTTTTCTCCGCTGACTGGCACGGGGTTTGCAAACGCCACAGAAGCCGATACGATAGGGGGGACAGGTGATTTGGAGAGCAACGGGTTTTCCACGTTGTTCCTGTAGATGTGTGCGCGTCTGACACGGATGGGAGGACTGCGTCTTATGGAGCTTGGGTTCCGGCAGAACCTGGGGATGCGACAGAACCTGGTGATGACGCCCAGCCTCGTGCAGGCCATCAAGCTGCTCCAGCTCAACCACCTGGAATTGGTGGAGGCCATCAACGAGGAGATGATGGTGAACCCGACGCTGGAGGAGGTCCCCGGCAGCGGGCAGGAGGTGGAGGCTGAGGCGGAGCGCCTGATGCAGCCGCAGACCGCCGACGCGCGGAAGGAGAGTGAGGAGCGCAGCAACTCGCTGGAGGGCGCCGGAGAGGGCGCCGGGGGCAGCGAGGAGCGCGACTGGGGGCAGGTGCTGGAGGGGCTGGCCGACGACCGGGATCGGCAGCGCGGCTCCAGCGGCACGGACGAATTGCCGCCGATCGATCAGAACCTGACCGGCTCCTCCTCGCTGGCGGAGCACCTGGGCTGGCAGCTCAAGATGCAGGTGATGCCGGAGGAGGTGCGGGCGGCGGCGCGGGTGCTGGTCCACAGCCTGGACGATCGCGGCTGGCTGGAGGGGACGCTGGAGGAGATCGCGGAGCAGAGCGGGCTGGCGGAGGCGCTGCTGGCGGAGGCGCTGCGGGTGGTGCAGCAGCTCGATCCGGTGGGCTGCGGGGCGCGGACGCTGGAGGAGTGCCTGCTGGTGCAGGCGCGGTTCCACTACCCGGAGGACGTGAACTTCGAGAAGCTGATCCGCGATCACCTCCACGATCTGGAGCGGCGCGACTACAAGGCCATCGCGCGGGCGCTCGGGATGGAGGTGGAGGACGCGCAGGAGTACCACCGGATGCTGAAGGTGCTCGACCCGCTGCCGGGGCGCGCGCACACCGGGGGCGATCCGCAGTACATCAGCCCGGACATCTACATCTTCAAGGTCGGCAACGAGTGGCAGATCTCCCAGAACGAGGACGGGATGCCGAAGCTCCAGGTGAGCGGCTACTACCGGCGCGTCCTCCAGAGCAAGGACGCCACCAAGCAGGAGCGCGACTACATCAAGGAGAAGCTCGGCAACGCCGAGTACCTGCTGCGCTCGCTCTACCGGCGGCAGGACACGATCTCCAAGGTCGTGCGGGCCATCCTGGCGCGTCAGCGGGCCTTCTTCGATCATGGCGCCACCCACCTGCGGCCCATGGTGCTGAAGGACATCGCCGACGAGATCGGGGTGCACGAGTCCACGGTGTCGCGGGTGACGTCGAGCAAGTACCTGCAGTGCCCGCACGGGCTTTTTGAGCTGAAGTACTTCTTCAACGCCGGGTTGGGCGGGGGCGAGGGGGTGACCGCCGAGGTCGCCAAGCAGCGCATCCGCCGTCTCATTCAGTCAGAGGATCGGGCGCGGCCCTTGTCAGACGAGGCGCTGGCGCAGATTCTGCAACGGGAGAGTATCGACATCGCCAGGCGCACGGTCGCAAAATACCGTGAGGCGCTGGGGATTCCGCCGGTCAGCCGGCGGAAAGAGGGTGCGTCCGGCGGCGCGTGAGCGTCGACGGCGCGTGTTCAGCAAGTCAGAGCGTCAAGTCAGGGCATCAAGCACTCAGCAAGCACAAGGAGCGTACATGGAACTGGAGTTCACCTTCCGCAATCTTGAGCCCTCAGAAGCGATCAAGGAGTGGGCGATCAAGCGGTTCAAGAAGGTCGAGAAGCACCTCCGTGGCGCGGCCCATGCCCACCTGACGGTCATCGTTGACAAGCACCGCCACCGGGCCGAGGTCACGATCTACCACAACGGCGACGTGCTGCGCGCCGCCGAGGAGAGCGGCGACATGTACGGATCGCTCGACGCGGTGATGGCGAAGGTGGAGCAGGCGGCGCAGCGGCTGAAGGAGCGCGAGTCCGCGCGGCAGGCGCACCACGAGGCGTGGCGGGGCGGCGAGCGCTGATCGGCGGGCGCTGATCCGCGCCGCTTCTGCAGCTGGGCTCACGCTGTGACGTCTTCTGTCGCGGCAGAGGGAGCAGGGGGATTGACAAGGGGCGGTACCACAGAATAGGGCGCCGCCTCTCACACCTCTCTTCTCGAGGAGCCAATGGCCCTGAAAAACTATCTGTTCACCTCCGAGTCCGTCTCTGAAGGCCACCCCGACAAGATGTGTGACCAGATCTCGGACGCGGTCCTCGACGCCTATCTGGCTCAGTACCCCCGGGCGCGCGTCGCCTGCGAGACGCTGGTGAAGACCGGGCTGGTGGTGGTGGCGGGCGAGATCACCGCTCCCCGCGAGGTGAACGTCCAGATCGCCCCCATCGTGCGGCGCGTGGTGAACGGCATCGGCTTCGATCACACCGACAAGGGTTTCGACGGCAACACCTGCGCGGTGATGGTCGCGCTTGAGGAGCAGTCCCCGACATCTCCCAGGGCGTGACCGAGGGCGAGGGGCTCCACAAGGAGCAGGGCGCCGGGGATCAGGGAATGATGTTCGGCTACGCGGTCAACGAGACCCCGGAGCTGATGCCCGCCACCCTCCAGTACGCCCACGACCTCATGCGGACGCTGGCCGACCTGCGCCGCAGCAGCCCGGACTGGGCCTGGGTGCGCCCCGACTCCAAGAGCCAGGTCACCATCGAGTACGTCGACGGGAAGATCGCCCGCATCGACGCGGTCGTCGTGTCCACCCAGCACGCCCCCCGCGCCCACAACCTGATCGACGCGCAGATCACCGAGGAGCTGATCAAGAAGACGCTCCCCGCGCACCTGCTGGACGCGAAGACCAAGTACTTCGTGAACCCCACCGGCAAGTTCGAGATCGGCGGCCCGATGGGCGACTCCGGCCTCACCGGGCGCAAGATCATCGTCGACACCTACGGCGGCCACGGCGCGCACGGCGGCGGCGCCTTCTCCGGCAAGGACCCCTCCAAGGTCGACCGCTCAGCCGCCTACATGGGCCGCTACATCGCCAAGAACCTCGTCGCGGCGGGCGCCTGTGACAAGGCGCTCGTCCAGATCGCCTACGCCATCGGCGTGGCCGAGCCGGTCAGCGTCAACATCAACTGCTACGACACCGAGCGCGTCGACGCCGACAAGATCACCGAGTGCGTGCGCGCCCTGTTCCCGCTCACCCCCGGCGGCCTGATCCGCCACCTCAACCTGCTCCGCCCGGTCTACCAGCAGACGGCAGCCTACGGCCACTTCGGCCGCACCGGCGACGCCTTCACCTGGGAGAAGACCGACATGGCCGACCAGGTCAAGGGCTGGCTGAGGCTCTGATCCGCCGGGATCAGTGCGCCGGGAGCTTGAGCAGCATCCCGGCGCGGATGGCGTCGGGGCTGTCGAGCTGATCGCGGTTGAGCGCGTAGATCTCCCGCCACCGCTCCGGGGTACCGAAGATCCGGCGCGCGATCCCCTCCAGCGTGTCGCCCGCCTGCACCGTCAGCTGTGCGGGCGCGGCCCCGACGGAAGGGCGCTGCTGCAGAACCAGCAGGATCGTTGACTGGTCGACCACCGACAGCCCTGACTGACCCACCTGGCGCTTCAACGCGCCGCTGGCGCAGGCCGCCACCCGGTCAGCAGGCTCCAGCTCCGCCCAGGCGTCCATGAACTGATCCACGCTGCCCGAGGCGATGGCGTCGCTCAGGTGCTCGATTCGGACGGAGTTGCCGGGGTTCCCGCTGGTGGGGGTGGCCGCGCGATCCACCGCCTGCTTGAACGGGAGGGAGGTGACGTAGAAGTAGGGGAGGTAGGAGTAGTTCTTGCTGAAGTTGGGCGGGTCGCTGTAGAGATCTTCGTTTGAGGGGGTCGCCATGTGCCAGAAGATGGCCTCCTGACGGGCGTTCTGAAAGTTGGTCGGTGCAGTGTTGGCGATCTCGGTTCCGCCGGCATCTGTTCTCCAGATGACAACAAGCTGATTATTGTCAGCCGGGTCGCTGGAGAGGCTCAGCGTGTCCTCCGGCGCGTCTTCGCCGGGGGTGAGCCAGTAGGCGCTCAGCTCGCTCAGGTAGAGGTTGAAAAAGGTGTTGATATCCGCGCTGTCCGGGTGACCAGGACAAACAATATCTTGTTTCCAAGCTCCATTGTATTTGTTTGCGTCGTGTTGAACCTCATGGATCAGGATCTGTGCGAGGTTGGCCTCTGTTGACATTATCGGATCGACCATCATAAGCTCTGTGCCGTCTGAGGTTCCCCCCGTGTCCTGGTTGTGCCACACGATCCCGGCGCCGCTCCCCGCTTCGTAGGTGGCGCCCGCCTGATCCCAGGTCTTGCGGCTGTCAAAGTTGGCGATCTTCGCCCCGCCGCCCCGCGCGTCGCTGTCGTGGGTGGGACTCACCACGCGCATCGTCGTCTCCCCCTGCACCACCCACTGCGCGCTGTTCCTGAGCTGGTTGGGGCGCGAGGTGGGATCGCTCCCCGGCTCGATGGCGAGCGCCGCCTGGATCAGCTTCGCCACCTTCTGCCGCCCCGCCTCGTGCCGCTGCAGCGCCTCCTCCTTTGTCTTCGGCAGATTACCCGCCGCGCCGGTCGCCTGTCCCGCCGCTACGGCTGGCAGCCCCGCCCCGGCCGCCGAGATCGCCCCCTCCAATTCCGCCCGGCACCCCGGATAGTCCGCCTCCAGCGCCGCCCACGCGGGCTCCCCGCCCTCCGCCACCGTCCCCTTCAGCACCCCCAGCGCCCCGCTGTCCTGCATCATGCGCGCCACGCAGAGCCGCCCGAGCGTCGCGCGGACGCCCGCCCGGAGCGCGGCGGACTCCTCCTCGGAGGGGACATCGCCCAGCACGGCTGCCAGCTCCGGGTCTTCGGCGGCCCAGGCCCGCTCGATCCCGGCGGCGTCCTGCTGCTCCCAGGCGGCGACGCCCGCCTCGAAGCGCGCGCGCCGGCCGAGGAAGCCGCCGCCTGCGGGCAGGGTCAGCAGCAGCCGGAGGGACTCTCCCTCCGGGTCGGCCCGGAGCGCCGGGAGGTTGGCGATCACCACGCCGGGATCGCCCGCGCCGCCGCCGAGGCCCGCCGCCTCCGCGCGCTCGCGGTTGCCGGGGCCTGCGGAGGAGGGGGCGGGCGCCTCCTGCTGCGGGGCCTGCTGGACGGTCGGGGTCTGCTGCTGGGCGCTCTCCATGATCTCTCCTGCGGTGTCGCAGGGCGGAGAGCAGGTTCAATGCCTGAGCAGATTTTTGATAGAACGCCGCGTATCGGTGCTTAGGGGTGTCGGAAATCCGACACCTGAGCCCCGAAGTGTCGGAAATCCGACACCCGGACCCCCGGCGCCTGTCGGATCTCCGACACCCGCGCCGGGAAGCCGCGCCGGATCAGCCGCGCCGGATCACTGCTCCGAGGCGCAGCCGGCGAACCAGATCGGCGGGTTCAGCCCCTCAGAGATCGTCCAGTAGCCCCGGAGCGCGGGATCGTAGGAGGCGGACTCGCCCTGGTGTTCGGGGCCGACCGGCACCGGCACCCGGATGACATTGACGGTGTCCGCGATGCCGGAGGAGGACAGCCAGTACTCCAGCAGGCTGTTGTAGGTGCGGACGAGGATGCGGCTGCCGTCCGGCCAGAGGTCGGCGGCGGTGGCGGTGGAGGCGTCGAGCGGGAGATCCCCGGCGTAGGACATTGTCATCAGGTCGAGGTCGATGAGGTAGACCCCGGTGAGCTGCATGTCGCGCTTGGAGAGGATGACCGGGCCTTCGGGGCGGAAGGCGAGGGACTCGGCGTTGTGAGGGGCGTCCGGGTAGGGGATCTCGTGGACGCGTCCGGGGAGCGTGAGCGCGAACGGGGGCGCGGCCTGAGAAAGATCCGGCTCCACCACCGAGATCAGGCGGGCGTGGGTGCGGTTCACCATGTTGTCGCCGATGTCCCCGACCCACAAGCAGCTCTCCGCCCCCGCCGGATCGAACCGCCCATCTGCCGCGCAGGCGGACCACGCGAGATCCTCCCAGTCGATCATGTTGATGCCGCCGTTCTCAGCGTCGGCGTCGGCGTCCAGCGCGACGGTGCCGAGGGTGTTCCCGGCGGTGTCGATGGCGGTCAGCACTGAGTCGTTGCCGCTGTCCTCCAGCACCCACAGCACGCCGGGGTTCCGCCGCGAGGGGAGCACGTCCGAGATCTCGTTGAGCTCGTCGCCGCTCACCGTCCCGGTCTGGATCGGCGGCGCGTAGGTGAAGCAGGGGGTGGCCTCGCCGGCGCTGTCATCGGGGCTGTCGTCAGGGCTGTCATCGCTGTCCCCGGCGCTGTCTCCGGCGCTGTCCCCGCCGTTGTCCCCCCCGCTGTCCCCGCCGTTGCTGCCATCGCCGGTGTCGTCGGGAGCTTCCCCCTGCACCGGGGTTTTTTCGGGCGGTGTGCAGGCACAGATCACGAGCCAGGACAGGGACAGGCGCAACAGCATTCCACACTCCGCCGCTGTATCGTAACATAGTCGTCGCAGCATCGTCGTGACGCTCCTCTTCGCCGCCGCTCCCGCGCAGCCCGGATCGATCCTGTACAATGCCCCGATGCCTGAACACCCCCCACCCTTCCCACTCCCGACCGGGAGCGGCCCCGCCCTGTCGGTGGCCGGGGAGCCGTATCTGCCGGGAGCGGGCGGGAAAGCGGGCGACGGGACAGGCGGGGCTGCAGGGTCGGCGCAGGCGGTCGGCGGGCCGGAGGCCCGGTACCAGCGCATCGGCCTGCTCGGAGAGGGCGGGATGGGCCGCGTGAGCACGGCGCTCGACCGGTCGCTCGGCCGGCTTGTCGCGTTCAAGGAGCTGGCGCCGCATGCGCTGCCGTCGGCGGCCGCGCGCCGGCGCATGATCCGGGAGGCGTGGATCACCGCGCAGCTCGACCACCCGGGGGTGGTGGCGGTTCACGACGCGGGCAGGCTGCCGGACGGCTCGCCGTTCTACACGATGCGGCTGGTGCGGGGGCGGACGCTGGAGCAGGAGATGGAGGGCCGGCAGGGCTTCGCTGCGCGCCAGCGGCTGCTGCGCCACTTCCTGGCGGCCTGCGAGGCGGTGGCGAGCGCGCACAGCGTCGGCGTCCTGCACCGCGATCTGAAGCCGCAGAACGTCCTCGTCGGGCGCTTCGGGGAGACTCAGGTGGTGGACTGGGGGCTGGCCTGCCCGGTGGAGGGGGCGGGCGACGCTGCGGGCGGCGGTGCTGCGGGGGGCGATGCTGCGGGCGAACCGACATATCCGGAGTCGCGTACGCTGGACGGGGCGGTGGTGGGCTCTCCCGGGGGGATGAGCCCGGAGCAGGCGCGCGGGGAGCGGGCGGATCGGCGGTCGGACGTGTGGAGCCTCGGCGCGATCCTGTACGAGATCCTCTCGGGGAGCCGGGCCTACCCCGGGGTCACCGGCGAGGAGGTGCTGGAGAAGGTGCGGGCCGGGCCGCCGCCGCCGCTCCGCAGCCTGGCGCCGGACGTGCCGCCCGATCTGGCCGCCATCGCCGCGCGCGCGCTCGCCTGGTCGCCTGCGGATCGCTACCCGGACGCCGGGGCGCTCGCGGAGGATCTGGAGCGCTGGTCAGAGGGGCGGCAGGTACAGGCGCACCGGTACACGCCCGCCGAATTGCTGCAGCGGCTGGTGCAGGCGTGGCGCGTGCCGCTGACGGTGGGCGGGCTGGGCCTCGCGGCGGTGGTGCTGGCGCTCCTCGTCGGCTTCTACCGCACCGATCAGGCGCGCGAGCGGGCGGTGGAGGCGGAGGCGGAGACGCGGCATGCGCTCGCGCAGGCGCTTGTCGAGCGGGCGGTGGCGGCGCTGCGCGAGGAGAACCGGGCGAAGGCGGAATTGCTCGCGGCAGAGGCGCTCCTGACGACCGAGAGCCCGGAGGCGCGCGGCGTGCTGGCGGCCTTCGGCGTGAGCGCCCGCCCGCAGAAGATGTCGGATCTCCCCGCGCCCGAGTGCCTGTGGATGGATCTGAGCCGGGCGGGCGACCGCCTGCTGTGCGGGGAGGAGCTGCAGCTCTCGCTCTGGGATCTCCCCGCTGCGGGCGCGCCCCGGCGCCGCTGGGCCGCCCCGCTCCAGATCAGCAGCGGGAGCCTGCCCGGCAGCCCCGACGCCATGATCCCGCTGTGGCGGCACGACTTCACCCGGCTGCTGATCGATCCGGCGGACGGCAGCGCCGGGCCGGAATTGGCGGCGCTGGAGGTCGGCGGCAGGATCGTGTCGGACAGGGATCGGGTCGTCTTCTACAACCCGGCCCTGTTCCACCTGTTCGACGGGGAGGGACGGCTGCTCAGCCAGGACAACGGCTGCCTGCCGGAGATCGCCGCCGTCGCCGTCGGGGGCGTCATCCTGCAGTCCTGCAAGGACGGGCGGCTGCGGCGGCTGACCCGCGACGGCGCGCTGATCGGGGAGGTGCAGACCCTGCTGAAGAACGATCAGGAGGTCAGCGTCCTGCTGCCCGTGGAGCGCCCCGGCGCCCCGCTGGAGCTGATCGTCGGCACCATCCGGGGAGAGGTGGGGCAGCTCGATCCCATCACCGGGGACTGGGTGCGATCCGTCGCGAGCGGGATGGGCATGATCCGCCAGCTCACCCTCCGCCCCGACGGCGCGGTGGCGGTGATCGGATCGACCGGCGGGGTCCGGCTCTGGTCGCCCCGGACCGGGGCGTGGCTGGCGGTCCTGCCCGGCGGCGCGCGGCTCGCCGCCTTCCGCCCGGACGGGACCCTGCTGCTGGCGGGGAGGCGCGTCCAGTCGTGGCGCCTCCCCGGGCATGCGACGCCCGCCACCTTCCCCGCCGGGGCCGGCCTGAGCGGCGTCACCACCTCCCCCGACGGGCGGCTGATCGCGATGGCCCTCGCGGACGGGCGCGTGCGCGTCGCCGATATCGGGAGCGGGGCGCTGGTCGCCGATGTCCGGATCGCGGACGCCGTGGTGAAGGCGCTGGACTTCTCGCCCGACGGGCGCACGCTCACCGCCACCAGCCGCCAGGGGCTCATGACCGCCACCATCGACACCCGGACGTGGATCGCGACCGCGCTGCCGGACCCCCAGCCCCTCCGCCGGATCTCAGCCATGGCGGACGGGCGCATCATCGGTGTCTCCTACGGGACCAGGCTGCTGGTGTGGGCGGCGGATCGGCGGCAGAGCGAGATGCGGCTGGAGTCCGCTGTCGCCGATCTCGCCACCGACCCCGGCAACACGCGGGCCGTGATGGTGGATGAGCGGGGCTGGCTCCTCGAATTGATCGCAGGCGCGCAGGAGGGCGCGCTGGCGGCGCCGCTGCCGCTCTGGACGCAGCCCGGCCTCATCGGCGCGGACATCTCCGCCAGCGGGCGCGTCATCGCCGCCATCACCGACCTCCGCCTGCTCCTCCTCGATCGCGCCTCCGGCGGGCGGCCCGGGATGAACCAGATCCAGATCCGCTGGGAGATCGATGTCCCCGCCCCCAGGGACGTCGCCATCTCCCCCGACGATCGCTACGTCGCGGTCGGCGGCCTCGACGGGCGCGCCCGCGTCTATGACACCGCCACCGGCAAGCTCCACGCCGTCCTCTCCGGCCACACCGACCGGATCTCCGGCGTCGGGTTCACCCCCTCCGGCCTCCTCCTCACCGCGAGCTGGGATCACAGCGCCCGCGTCTGGGATCTCAGCGTCCTGGACGCGCCCGCCGCCGCCCTGATCGCCGCCATCCGGAACGACTGGGGCCTCACCCTGCAGGACGTCCTGGAGTAGACTACACTCGCCCCATGCGCGCCTGCGTCACCTTCCGCCTCCCCGCCGGAGAGCACGCCCTCCTCAGCCCCGGCGACCTCATCGGGCGGATCTGGTCCGCCGCCCTCCACCTCGACGACCCCGGCGTCTCAGAGGCCCACGCGCTCGTCAGCCTCCGGGGCGAACAGCTCAAGCTCCTCGCGCTGCGGGGCCGCTTCTCGGTCGATGGCCAGGTGCTCTCTGAGCTGGAGCTCGCCCCCGGCCAGCAGATCCGGCTCTCGCGGGAGACCGTCCTGCAGGTCGTCAGCGTCCAGCTCCCCGAGTCCGTCCTCGCCGTCGAGGGCGACGGCCTCCCCCGCCAGAGCCTCACCGGCACCTGCTCCCTGAGCCTCCGGCCCCACCCGCGCCTCCTCCCCGGCGATCACCCCGACGCGGACGCCCGCTTCTGGATCAGCGGCGAGGGCTGGCGCCTCCGCGTCGGCGCGATCACCCAGCCCCTCCTCCCCGGCGAGGTGCAGGTCGGCGGCTGGACCCTCCGCGTCGTCATGGTCGACCTCGCCCTCACCGCCCACGACCGCACCCGCCACGATGCCGCCGTCGACGCCCCGCTCCGCATCGTCGCCCACTTCGACACCGGCCACCTCCTGCGCGAAGGACAGCCGCCCGTCGTCCTCTCCGGCCACTCCGCCCGCATCCTGAGCGAGGTGATCGCGATGGGCGGATCGGCGCCCTGGGAGGTCGTGGCGCGCGAGCTGTTCCCGGGCAGCGGGGATCGGGACGGGCTGCGGCGGCGGTGGGACGTCTGCATGCTCAGGCTGCGGAACCGGTTGAAGGAGGCCGGGATCCGGGGGGATCTTGTGCGGTCGAGCCGGGGGGGGCAGGTGGAGCTGCTGCTGCAGAGCGGGGATGTCGTAGAAGATCGGGGGTAAGATCTGTATACTGCCGGGATGTCTGAAGCGTCACCCGGTTCTCTCTTTTCTCAGCTCCGTGCCTTTGACGGGGTCTTCTGGATCTGTATCTGGATGGAGCTCATGGAGCGCATGGCCTATTATGGCGTGCGGCTGGTGGTGCCGGTGTTCATGGTGCTGGCGCAGAGCGAGGGCGGGGCGGGCCTGAGCCACAGCGAGAAGGGGCAGGTGCTGGCGCTGTGGGCGGCGATGCAGTCGTGGCTGCCGACGTTCGCCGGGGGCTTCTCGGATCGGTTCGGCTACAAGAACACGATCGCGGTGTCGGTGGTGCTGAAGACGGCGGGCTACATCGGGATGGCGAGCGCTGACGACTTCTGGTCGATGGTGCTGGGGACGCAATTGCTCGCGGCGGGGACGGGGCTGTTCAAGCCGGGCATCCAGGGGACGATGGCGCACTCCATCGCCAAAGCGCCGGGGACGGCCTCGATGGGGTGGGGGCTGTTCTATCAGTCGGTGAACGTGGGGGCGGCGGTGTCGGCGTATATTCCTGTCTATACGCGGGACATCTATGGCTGGCCGAGCGTATTTTACGCCTGCTCGGCGATGGTGGCGCTCAACCTGATCCCGCTGTTCTTCTATAAAGATCCGGTGGACGAGCGGGCGGCGGCGAAGGACGAGCGCGGCGTGGGGCAGCTCGTCGTGGAGTCGGTCGGGACGCTGTTCGGATCGCCGCGCCTGCTGGCGTTCATCCTGATCTCGGCGGGGTTCTGGTTCAGCTTCCACCAGCTCTTCGACATGCTGCCGAACTTCGTCGATGACTGGACGGACTCCTCGGTGCTGCTGCGGGACGCGGGCGCGCTGACCGGCAACGCGGCGTGGGCGGCGGCGGGCGCGGCGGGCGAGCTGATCTCCCAGGAGCGGCTGCTGAACATCAACGCGCTGATGATCATGACGACGATGTTCATCTTCGCCTGGGCGTCGGGGCGGGTGAAGGTGCTGACCTCGACGATGATCGGGATGGGGCTGGCGACGGCGTCGTTTTTGATGTTCGTCTGGACGGCGGGGGTCTACGCGGTGCTGGGGGGGGTGGCGCTGTTCACGGTCGGGGAGATGCTGGCGAGCCCGAAGCGGCAGGAGTACATGTCCTCGCTGGCGCCGCCGGGGAAGCGGGCGCTGTACCTTGGCTACGCGAACATGCCGGACGGGATCGGCTGGGTGCTCGGCTCGCTGATCGCCGGATCGGCCTATGAGGAGCACGGGGACAAGGTGAACCTCGCGCGGCGCTGGATCGCGGAGCGCGGCGTGCCGGGGGAGCTGGCGGCGGGCTGGGTCTCGGACGTCCACGGGCTCGCGGCGCAGGCGGCCGGTCTGGAGGGGGAGGCGGCGGCGGCGCTCTACGCGCAGGGCGGGATCACCGCTGGCGCGATCGCGGAATTGGCCGACAACGCCCGCCCGCTCGTGGGGGCGGCGGCGGGCGCGACCGATCTGCAGGTGCTGGAGCGGCTGCTCGCCTTGCCGGATCTGGCGGCGCGGCTGCCGGAGATCCTGCCGAGGGCCGAGGTGCTGGACATGG
>JBEIQZ010000523.1:0-4443 GCA_040376255.1 Alphaproteobacteria bacterium | reverse complement strand
GGCCCGGAGGGCCGGATGAGGGGCGTTCCGGCACGGCTTTCCCCTCATCCGTCAGCCTCCGGCTGCCACCTTCTCCCCGTGCCGGGGCGAAGGGACGGCATTCTGTTTTTCGATTCGGTATTATGTAATTCAACGTCTTCAGATTCTCAACCGCACACTCGTCAACATCCTCCCTCCCTCTTGCCTTTCGCCTTTCGCCTTTCGCCGTGCCGCCGTGCCGCCGTGCCGTCGTGATCCTTTCCTCTGTGACCTCTGCGCCTCTGTGCCTCCCAGACTCCCTCTCCTTCTCCCCCCCTACTCCACCGTCACACTCTTCGCCAGATTCCTCGGCTTATCGATATCCCGCCCCAGCGCCAGCCCCGCATGGTACGCAAAAAGTTGCAACGGCAGCACCGTCAGCAGCGGCGAGATCGCTGAGAGCGTCCGGGGAACCTGGATCGACACATCTGCGAGCCGCGCCGCGTCGTCGTCCCCTTCTGAATGGATCAGGATGATCCGCGCCCCTCTGGCCTTTACCTCCTGGACATTGGAGAGCGTCTTGTCGCGCATCACATCATCCGGCACGATGGCGACGACGGGCGTCCTGGAGTCGATGAGGGCGATGGGGCCGTGCTTCATCTCTGCCGCCGGGTAGGACATACACGGGACGTAGGCGACCTCTTTGAGCTTGAGCGCCCCTTCCATGGCGACGGCGTGGGAGACTCCGCGCCCGAAGAAGAAGACATAGTGGCCGGAGGTGAGGATCTCGACGGCCTGGAGGATGGGGCCCGGGTTCTGGAGGTAGCGGGCGACGAGATCGGGGATCTGCAGCAGCGCCTCTCCGAACGCTCTGCCTTCGTGGGGGCCGAGCAGGCGGGTGCGCCCGAACATGAGGGCGGCGACGAGGAGGGCGCCGACCTGGCTGGTGAACGCCTTGGTGCTGGCGACGGCGATCTCGGGGCCGGAGTGGACATAGACGCCGCGCCCGCAGGTCCGGGCGATGGTGGAGCCGACGACGTTGACGACGCCCATGACGCGGCCGCCCTTGATCTGGACCTCCTTGATGGCGCCGAGGGTGTCGGCGGTCTCGCCGGACTGGCTGACGGCGAAGAAGAGGTCATCGGGCTCGATGAGGGGGTTGCGGTAGCGGAACTCTGAGGCGATCTCGGCGAAGGAGGGGATGCGGCCGAGCTGCTCCATGGCATGTGCGCCGACGAGTCCGGCGTGGAAGCTGGTGCCGCAGCCGAGGACGCCGACGCGCCGGATACCGACGATCTCGCGGGGGTTCAGGTCGAGGCCGCCGAGGCGCGCACCGCCGTCTTCGGGGACGACGCGGCCGGAGAGGCAGCGCTGGAGGCTCTCGGGCTGTTCGTGGATCTCCTTCAGCATGTGGTGGGCGTAGCTGCCCTTGTCACCGCCGCCCCAGGCTTCGCCGAGGGTCTCGACGGCGTGGGTGATGGAGGCGCCGTCGAGCCGGATGATGTCCCAGCCCTCGCGGGTGATCTTCACGATCTCGCGGTCTTCGAGGTAGACGACCTGCCGGGTGTGGGCGGCGAGGGCGTGGGGGTCTGAGGCGAGGAAGGTCTCGCCCTGGCCCTTGCCGACGACGAGGGGCGAGCCGTTGCGGGCGGCGACGAGGAGATCGGGGTGGTCGGCGAAGAGGACGGCGATGCCGAAGGTGCCGTGGATGCGGGCGAGGGCCTTGCGGACGGCCTCGACCGGATCGCCTGCGTAGAACTTGCGGATCAGGTGCGGGATGACCTCGGTGTCGGTGTCGGAGCGGAAGGTGACGCCCTCCTCGATGAGCATCTGCCGGATGGCGTGGTGGTTCTCGACGATGCCGTTGTGGATGACGGCGATGCGGCGGGGGCCGTCGAGGTGGGGGTGGGCGTTGGGCTCGGTGACGCCGCCGTGGGTGGCCCAGCGGGTGTGGCCGATGCCGATCTGGCCCCGGAACGCGGCGGGGACAGCCTCCAGCAGCCGGGCGACCGGGCCGATCCGGCGGATCAGCCCGATGGGATCGCTGTCGGTGGCGGGGATTGTGTCTCCGCCGGCGCCGGGGAGGATGGCGATGCCCGCGCTGTCATAGCCCCGGTACTCCAGGCGGCGCAGCCCGTCCAGCAGCACGTCCGTCGCGTTCCTCGGCCCGATATATCCAACGATCCCGCACATCCTGCCTCCAGCGCGGGCGCCCTTATCCTGCCGTG
Source organism: Alphaproteobacteria bacterium (assembly GCA_040376255.1). Taxonomy (GTDB): domain Bacteria; phylum Myxococcota_A; class UBA796; order UBA796; family SXON01; genus JBEIQZ01. The sequence continues at coordinate 2,257 of JBEIQZ010000523.1, read as the reverse complement.
CCTTAGCGGAAAACCGCGAACCGCGTATGGCTGCGTCTTCTTCTGTCGGGGTTCTGTCTCAGCCGCCCGCGAACCGGCACAGGTACCACGCCCCGATCCCGAGCAGCAGCCAGCGCGTCCCCCGGCGGAAGTCCTTCTCGCGCAGCGCCCCGAGGACGCGCGTCCCGGCGGCGGTGCCGAGGAAGGCGGCGGCGAGGCTGCCGAGGACGAGATCGGGCGGCAATTCCTGCGCGGCGTCCCACCAGAGCGCCACCTTCAGCCCGTGCGAGAGCGCCTGCGTCACCGCCTTTGTCGCGACGACCTCCTGGCGCGTCATCGTGCCGTTTATGCTGCTCTGGACAAAGAACAGATCGAGGATCGGCCCGGCCACCCCGGCGATCCCCTGCACCGCGTTCACCAGGAGCCCCGCCAGCGCCCCCCACGCCGGGCGCACCGCCATGTCCGGCCTCGGCAGCAGCCGCCCTGCGGCCTCCGCCACGAACGGCAGCAGCCCCAGCCCCAGCCACACCCAACGCGCCTCCGGCTCAGGGCGGAGCCAGCGCAGCAGCCCCCACGCCAGCCCCGCGCCCGCCGCATAGGAGAGGAGCACCCGCCCGTGGACGTGCCGCCACAGCAGCCCGGCCCGCGCCCCGTTCGCCACCCCCTGCGTGATGCCGTGCAGCGCGAGCGCCGCCCCCACCGGCAGCGACCCTGCGTAGGCTCCCATCAGGATCAGGCCGCCTGCCATGCCGAAGATCCCTGAGAGCAGCGATGTCCCGAACGCGATCCCCAGCAGCGTCAGCATCTCATCCTCCGTCCTGAACGCTGAGTAGCTCCGGCCCATACCGGATTCCAACGCATAGATGGACGTTGATTGAGTCGCTGAAGGACTGTATGATAGCAGCGCGGCCAGGCCGCTTCCGCCGGAGCGGCAGATGATGGAGATGCTCGACGCCCTGCGCGCCCTGAAGGATCACCGGACGACGGCGGCGGCTGCCGTGCGGCTCCGGATCACGCAGTCGGCAGTGAGCAAGCGGCTCGCGGCGCTGGAGGCGCGGTGCGGCGGGCCGGTGGTGGAGCGGCAGGGGCGGGGGCTGCGCCTGACCCCGCTCGGGGAGCGCGTCCTCGCCGAGTCCGCCCCGCACCTGCTCGCCCTCGCAGAGATCCTGCGCCCGCCCGATCAGGCCGCCCTGCTGCGGCTGGGCGCCCCGGAGTCGCTGCTCGGGTCGTGGCTCCCGGCGCTGCTCCGCGACGCAGGGGCGGCGCACCCGACGCTGTCTCCACCGATCCGGCTGGAATTGCATGTGCATCGCGGGCCGTGGCTGGTGGAGCGCGTGCGGAGCGGGACGCTCGATCTGGCGATCTGTGTCGATGCCGTTCCGGCGGGCGGCCTCACCGTCCTGCCGCTCTGGCGGGAGCCGATGACGCTGGTCGGCCTCCCGGCACTGGACGCCCTGCCCGCAACCCTGCCGCCCGTCTGGACCATCGAGGCCGCCTCGCTGACCGGCCAGTGGCTCGCGCAGTGGATGGAGCGCCACGCAGCTCAGCCTGAGCATGCCGCCCTCGTCCGGGCGATCCGCGCCGGCCGGCGGCTGGAGTCGTTCGGGCCGCTCGTGCAGCTCGCCCGCGCCGGGTTCGCCCCGGCCCTCGTCCCGGTCGGGATGGCGGCGGCGATGCATGCGGCGCACCTGCCGGTCGCGGGGCTGGCGCGGCCCCTCTGCCTGATCGCCCGGAGCGGCGTGCTGGCGCGGCCGGGGATGGAGGCGTGGGCGCAGCGGCTGGGGGAGACGCCGGTCGGGTACGGAGCCGCTGGGCGGTGACTGGGCGGTGACCGGGCGGGGACGGATAAGGACGGACAAGGACGGACAAGGCGGGCTTTTGTTGCTGCCCTCACCCGTCAGCCTTCGGCTGCCACCCGGCTTACGCTCCTTCGGCCCTCCCGCGCGGCGGGCGAGGGGACGGACAAGGCGGACTTTTGTTGCTGCCCTCACCCGTCAGCCTTCGGCTGCCACCCTCTCCCGCGCGGCGGGCGAGGGGACGGAAGGAAGGACTTTTCTTATGGACCCGTCATCCCGGATACTTCCGAACCTCTCTGCCCGACCATGTTCCCTGACCCGCCCCGGCTGGCCCGCCGCAAGCGGGCTGTGTACGGGAGGGGCGTAACCCCAAAAGAGCCCCCGACATCACAGATATTACCGCCCCTCCCGTTCACCCCCGGCACGGACAACCCGCTTGCGGAGCCGTTCGCGCCATCTTTGGCGCGGGGGGAGGCACCAGC
>JBEIQZ010000838.1:0-1653 GCA_040376255.1 Alphaproteobacteria bacterium | reverse complement strand
CTCCGGTGTCGGTGAGCGCGGTGTTGCCATAGATGTCGAGGCTCGACCCCACCGAGACGAGGCCCGACAGCCCGTCCAGATCCTGCAGCGCCGTGTTCCCGGCGATGCTGAACTCCGAGGGCAACACCGCGAGTCCAGAGAGGCCGTTGATGTCCAGCAGATCCGTGTTGTACGTGATCTCCAGGCTGCCGCTGATCGCTGAGAGGCCCGCCAGCCCGTCGATATCGAGGAGCGAGGCGTTGTTTGTGACCGTGAGGTCGCCGCCCGCGCTGACCAGGCTCTGGAGGCCGTCGATGTCCGTGAGCAGCGGGTTGTTCTGAACATAGATGTCGCCCCCCACCGAGGTCAGCCCCGCCAGCCCGTCGATGTCGGCCAGCGCGCCGTCGTCGCCGATGTTCAGGATGCCCCCCACCGAGGTCAGCCCCGCCAGCCCGTCGACATCGCTGAGCCCCGGGACGTGGTACAGGAACAGATCGCCCCCGACCGAGGTGAGCCGGGAGAGGCTGTCTACGTCGGAGATCCCGTTGCTGTAGGAGATGTTCAGGTAGCCGCCGATCTCCGTCACACAATAGAGCGCGTCCACGTCCGCCTGCGCCCCCCCCATCAGCTCGACCGCGCCCTGGATCTCGCGCTCAGCGTAGCCGGTGCAGAACCCGGCGAAGCCGCTGCTCAGCGAGCCTGGATACACATCCCCCGCCAGCCACACCGCGCCGTCCGTATCGTCCACGTCCGTCCCGTCCGCCGCCTGATCCGGCCCCCCGCAGCCCGCCGCCGCCGTCGCCGGATCGCCGAAGCCGTCGCCGTCCGCGTCGGTGTACCACGTCCCCTGCCCGGTCACGCTGTCGTCCGCGTCGTCGACCAGGCCGTCACAGTCCTCGTCGGTGTCGTCTGCGTCGCAGACCTCCTGCGCGCCCGGATAGACCGCCGGATCGCTGTCGTCGCAATCCACACCGGCGGCGGCGCCGTCCCCGTCCGCATCGACCGGGCCGGTGTCGTCCCCGGTGTCGTCCCCGGTGTCGTCCCCGGTGTCGTCCCCGGTGTCGTCCCCGGTGTCGTCCCCGGTGTCGTCCCCGCCGCCGCTGTCAGCCCCGGTGCTGTCTTCCCCGCCGCTGTCAGCCCCGGTACTGTCGTCCGCAGCGCCGCTATCCTTGGACGGAGAAGGGCCGTCACAACCTGACAACCCCAGAACACTGAACAGCAATACCAGCGAAGTCTTCACGCGCGCTCCAATGACCCGCGCGCTATACCCCGGTTCGCCGACGACCGCAGCACCGCTCAGCAGCGTGGTTCAGCGCCCCGCCGCTGACATCTGCTCAGCCGGACTCTGCTCAGCCGGACTCTGCTCAGCGGGCCGCGCGGACGCGGTCGCTCTCGGTCTTGCGCCAGAACTGGACCATGCCGAAGAAGTGATCGGTGAACTCATCGATCTCGTGGCGCGGGAACAGGTGCGCGACCTTCTTCCGGACGATCTCCTTGGCCTGCGGGGTGCCGAAGAAGTCGATGCAGACCTCGTCGAGGTGGCTGAGGTGCTTCGCGCAGAACGCATCGAACCGCTCGGTGTCGAAGTGGGCGCGGGCGAGCTGGTCGTAGCGCTCCAGCTTCTCGTCGAAGGAGATGTCGAGGTCGGCGATGTCGAAGTAGGGCTGCCAGTTG
>JBEIQZ010000015.1:0-30276 GCA_040376255.1 Alphaproteobacteria bacterium | reverse complement strand
GTGGAGCGTCGAAAAGACGAGGTGACCGGTCTCGGCGGCGGTGATGGCCGTCTGTATCGTTTCCCAGTCGCGCATCTCGCCGACCATGATGACGTCCGGGTCCTGCCGCAGGTGGGCGCGGAGCGCGGAGGCGAAGGTCAGGTCGATCTTGTGGTTGACCTGGGTCTGCCCGATGCCCTTCAGCTCGTACTCGATGGGATCTTCAATTGTCAGGATGTTGATGTCCGGCGCGTTGATCTCAGCGAGGCCCGAGTAGAGCGTGGTGGTCTTGCCGGAGCCGGTGGGGCCGGTGACCAGCAGGATGCCGTGGGGGCGCTGGATGTACTTGCGGAACTGATCGACCGTCTCCTGCGCCATCCCGATCTGATCGAGGTTGAACACGCGCCCCTTCTCCAGGATACGCATGACCACCCGCTCGCCGTGGCGCACCGGCAGGGTGCTGACGCGGAGGTCGATCTCGCGCCCCGCGATGCGGGTGCGGATGCGCCCGTCCTGCGGGATGCGCTTCTCAGCGATGTTCAGCCCGGACATGATCTTCACGCGGCTGACGATGGAGGCCTGCAGGCGCGGCGGCGGCTTCACGATCTCGTAGAGCACGCCGTCGATGCGGAACCGGGCGACCAGCTCGCGCTCGAAGGGCTCGATGTGGATGTCGCTGGCCCGATCCTTGACCGCCTGAGTGAGCAGCGAGTTGACGAACTTGATGATCGGCGCCTGGTTCGGATCGTCGAGGATGTCCCCGTCGAGCTTCAGATCACCGCCCTCGTCCCCGCCGCCGTCCTCCTCCTGGATCTTCTCCATCACCTCGGTGGCCGACTGCGCCGCCTTGTCGAAGCTCTTGTTGGTCGCCTCGCGCAGCACGTCCGCCGGGAGCACCACCGCCCGGATCGGGAGCTGGTACAGCACCCGCAGATCCTCCAGGATGCCCATCGCCTTCGGCTCCGCGATCCCCACCCGCACCTCGCCGTCCTCGATCCAGAGCGGCATCACGCCCTCCTCGCGCGCCAGCGAGAGCGAGAGCTTGCGGACCAGCTCCAGATCGATGCGGTCGATCTGGATCGTCGCCTCGAAGGGCAGCCCCAGCCACTCCGCCACCGCGCGCCCCGCCGACTCCGCGCTGACCGCCTGGACGCGCTGCGCCCCCTCGATCAGCGAGACCCCGGCCCGGTCGCTCTCGCGGCGGGCGTCCTTGAGCTTCCCGGCCTCCGCCCCCTGGCGGCGCAGCAGATCCTCTACGGAAGGTCGACGGAGGGCCATCCTACTGCCCTCCCCCGGCAGGAGCGGGATCGGCGGGGGGCGTGTCGCTCCCTGCGCCGCCCGCGCCGCTCGTGCCGCCCGCGCCGACCGGCTGCATCTGGCCGCCGGTGTCGCCGCCGCTCCCGACGTCGTCCCCGTCGCTGTTCGAGGGCTCGGACTTTGTGCGGTAGACGCTCGGCTCATCGACGAGGTTGAGCGAGTAGCGGAGCAGTTCGCGCAATTCCTGATCCTGGGTCTCAGCGGACTTGCCGTAGAAGCGCCGCAGGAACTCCTCGCGCTGCGCCTCCTTGATGCGGTACACCTCCTCCAGATCGCCCGGCTCAGAGATGACGTGCGGGGTGAGGAAGATCAGCAGGTTCGTGCGCCGATCGGTGGTGGACTTGGAGCGGAACAGCACGCCGAACAGCGGGATGTCCCCGAGGATCGGGATCTTGGTGGAGGTCTCGCTGCTGGTGGTGCCGATCAGCCCGCCGAGCACGATTGTCTGGTTGTCCTTGACCACGATCACGTTCTCGATCTCGCGGGTCGAGGTGATGAAGCCCGCCGTCGCCACGTCGAGGCCGCTGTTGTCCCCGCCCTCCACCTCGGCCACCTGGAGGCTGACCTCCAGCGTCACGTAGTTCGACTCGTTGATCTGCGGGCGCACCGTCAGCGTGATGCCGACGTCCTCGCGCTGGTAGGAGATGATCGGGTTGCGGTTGGTGTCGAAGCCGGAGGACACCGGGAACGGCACGTTGCGACCGACGCTGATGGTCGCCTCCTCGTTGTCCATCACCAGGATCGACGGGTCAGAGAGGATGTCCACCTGCGAATTCTCCGCCAGCGCCTTCAGCGCGATGCCGAACACCGGCACCGAGAGCGTCGTGGCCTGCCCGGTAGAGGCGTCGAGGATCGGCACGTCGATCGCGGGGCCGAGCACGCCCACCGCCAACCCGGAGAGCAGCGAGGAGGTGTCGAGCGCCAGCGAGGAGGCGCCCATCTGGCCTGACAGATACGAGAAGTTCCCCGCCGACCCGCCGCCGCCCCCGTGCAGGCCAAGCCCGAGCGAATTCTCGTCGGTGTCCGCCACCTCGACCACCACCGCCTCGACGAACACCTGGCGTCGCGGGATGTCAAGCCGATCCACGACGCTCTTCAGGATCTGGAACTCGTCCTGAGAGGCGATGATCACCAGCGAGTTCGTGTTCTCGTCAGCGGCGATCTTCACGTTCTCCAGCGCCGTGGTGATCCCCACCCCGCCGACATCCCCCGGCGCGCCGCCCGGCACGTAGGGCTTGCCGCCCGGCGGCCCGCCGAAGTTCCCGCCGGTGCTGCCTGCCCCGCCCCGGTTGCCGCCCGCCGAGGGCGCGCGGGTGGAGCCGGTGGAGCGGGAGCCGGTGGAGCTGCTGGAGCTGCTGGGGCGGGAGCCGGAGGAGCCGGAGGAGCCGAGCGAGGACAGCACGCTCGCGACGTCCTCAGCGGAGGCATGCTCCAGGTAGATGACATGGATGGTGGAGCGGCTGAACGGATCGATGTCGATGTCGATGCGCTCGATGAGGCTGCGGATGTTGGCCAGCGCCTCCTCGTTCGCCATCACGATCAGCGAGTTGGTGCGCTCGTCAGCGATGATCTTGGAGATGTAGGCGCTGTCAGAGCCCACGCTCGTCGCCGATCCGCCCGCCGCCGGGGCCGGGGCCTCGCCGCCCTTCCCGCCGCGTGCGGTGCGCTTGGACGCCGCGCCGCCCGCTGAGGTGGCGCCGCTGCTGCCGCCGCTGGCGCCCGACGTCACCGAGACGCCGTACACCTCTTCGAGGATGCGCTCGACATCGACGGCGGTGGCGTAGCGGAGCGGGATCACCTCGATGCTGCTGCGCGGGGCGGCGACGTCGAGCTGCATGATGATGCTCATCACGCGGCGGATGTTGTAGGCGGAGTCGGTGATGATCAGCGTGTTCGTCGGGTTGTAGGCGATCACGCGGATCTTGCTGCCGCCGACCTCCTTCACGATGGAGCTGATCTCGGAGGCCTCGACGTTGTTGAGCTGGAGGATCTGGGTGACGTACTGATCCGATCCGCGCGGCAGCGTGTCGCCCTCGTAGACGCGGAGCGGGGAGTTCGCCGCCTCGCTCGTCGGGACGAGCTTGATCACCCGGCCCACCTCCACCGTCGTGTAGCCCGCCACCTCCAGCGCCGACAGGAACGCCTCATAGGCCTCCGCCGCCGTGACCTGTGTGTGGGAGATGATCGTCACCTGCCCCTTCAGATCCTCGGTCAGGATGAAGTTCTTGCACATGACCCGCGCCATGTACTTGACGACATCCAGCAGCGGCGCCTCGTTGAAGTCCATCGCCACCTTCGTCGAGGGCGGGATGCACTGCACGGCCTGATCGTTCACCGTCGCCGTCCCGCCCGGAGGGGGCGGCGGGGGCGGGAGCGGGTTCGAAGGCTTCGGGTTGTTCGCCGTCGGGATCGAGAAGCCCGGCTTCCCGCCCGGAGCGGGCTCCTGAGCCTGGGCGGGAGAGGCGAGGGTGAGGCCGATACCGAGGCTGAAGCCGAGACCGAGGAGAAGAGAGGACATCCGATACCCAGCAACAGGAGAGATATTTCTGGAACGATTTGAAAAATCAGCAAAAAAATCAGGCAGCATCAACGCACCTCATATTCCATCGTCATCCGCTGGTTGCGGCGCGTCACCTCGAAGGTGAACGCCTTCTGGCTCTTGAGCGAGCCGTAGGCGCCCATCGCCCCCTCTGTGCTGGTGAGCGGCGTCCCGTTGACCGCGTGGACGATGTCGCCGTTCTTGATGCCGAGCTGCGAGAACATCGACCCCTGGCGGATCGAGGACAGCCGGAAGCCGTCGATCTCGCCGTTCGGCCCCTTGTGGGGGGTGGCGCGGATCTGACCGGCGAGCGAGGCGATATCGCCCATCGCGCCGTCGAGCATCCCGCGATCCACCTGGAATTGCGTCTCGGAGATCTTCGTGACGCCCTCCGCGCCGGGAGGCCCGCCCGGACCCGGCGCCTGCGCGACCGGCCCCTGCGGCGTGTCCATGCAGAAGCAGGTGTTGTTGTCCGTGCAGATGCGCTTCTGGGAGATGGTGGAGACCCGCCCGTCTGAACCGAGCGCGTCGCCGATCCGGTAGTGCCGGGAGCGCGCCATGCGATCCGCCCCCTCGGCCACCAGGGCGGTCGAGTAGATCGGCGGATCGGCCACCATCGTCGCGAGGAGCCGGATATTGGAGTCCGCGCGGCACTCCCCGTTCCCGTTCGCCACCTTCTCCTCGGTGTAGACCGCCGAGGAGTCGAAGATGTTGCGCCGCACGATGATGTCGGCGTACTCCTGAGCGCTCGGGACGCGGATGCGCCCGCTTTGGGAGGAGAGCGCGGTCTCGGGGGTGGGGGCGTCGGCCCCCTCGTCTGGCACGGCGCCCGGCTCAGCCTGCACCACCGAGTAGTCGCCCTGCGAAGATCCTTCCGGGATCTTCAGGACGAGCCGGGCGATGGCCTGGTTGATCAGCGCGCCGCTCCCGAACCCCAGGAAGCCGATGCCGAGGGCTGCCAGGATGATGCGATTGCGGGTCTCAAGGTTCACGCGAGGGACTCCTCCGCTCTTCGCCCATGCCATAGCAAGATTCAGACCAGCCGGACAGGGGCATTCTGTTTCAGCAGCCCTGCTCTATCACGCCGATGCGGCCCCTGAGCGGCGCGGAGCCAGGGATCCCTGTCGCGGGCCGGCTGCTGGCCGTGACAGATTGTCAAAACCGGCCCATAGCCGACGGACAGGCTGCCACGCTGTCCGTCACGATTTGCACCCGCCAGAAACTGTCCACGGTGGTTGCGTCGGCGGAGGGATACCCTTGCCACGGCTCTCATCGGGTATACTCTACCGCGCCTGCCTGACCACCCCGATCGGCGTCCTGCCCCCCCTGGAGTTGACCTTGAAAATCCGTACCCGGACACAGACGGTTCTGTTTACGGACATGGTCAACTACACCCTCTCCGTCTCGAACGCCGACCGGAGCGGGCTGCGCAACCTGCTTGAATTACATGAGCAGCGGGTCAGCCCTATCCTGCGCGGGCGCGGCGGGCGCATCGTGAAGAACATCGGGGACAGCTTTATGGCGCTGTTCGAGAGCGCCACCGACGCCGTGCGGGCCGGCCTCGATCTCGTCGAGGCCAACCCGCCGCGCGAGGGCGGGGTCTCCTTCCGGGTCGCCGCTGCCACTGGCGACGTCGAAGAGACGAGCGTAAACGGGCAGAACGACGCCTTCGGTGACCCCTGCAACCTCGCCGCCCGCATCCTCAACCGCACCCCCGGCGGCGAGGTCTGGCTGGCGACCTCCACCTTCCACTGCATGAACCAGGCCGAGATCCCCTGGGAGCCGGTCGGCAGGTTCGCGCTGAAGAACATCCCCGGCGAGAGCGAGGCGTTCCGCGCCGTCGCCGCCCACCAGTGCTTCCTGCCCGAACCCATCAGCAGCGCCGCCCGCGCCCAGAACCTCGTGCGCTGGGTCGCCGGGGAGCCCGCGCCGCTGCTCGCGCCCGGCTCGGTGCTGCTGCTGGAGGGCTTCCGCCCCGGCAGCACCTACCTGCAGCAGTCGCTGGAGCTGCTGCCCGTCATCGATCCGAGCCGGATCTGGCTCTGCAGCTACAACATCGGCCCCCAGGATCGGCACGACTGGCTCCGGAGCGGGCGCGGGCTGCTCATCAGCGTGCCTGCCGCCCTCCAGGAGTCGCTGAAGATCCTGAGCCGCGCCACCCGACGCCCCGGCGCCGACACGCTCATCCTCGACATCGCCCCGCCCGCCTGCGAATTGCTCGTCGCCGGGCTCGCGCTCCCCACCCCGAACGCGCCCGGCGCGCTGGCCGAGGTGGTCGCCGGGTACTCCTACCAGCTCAGCCATGAGGGCCGCTGGGTCAACAACGCCGAGCGCGCCATGCTGCGCGTCGACGTCGACGCCAGCGGCGCCTCCATCACCGTCCTCTCCCCCGGCATCTCCCTCAACGGGCGGCAGTCCCCCATCGGCAGCACCAGCCCGCTCACCGACGGTCTCCAGATCCGCTGCGGCGATCTGCTCCAGTACCGCTCGCTCAACCGGGAGGGCTACCTCGGCGCCCTCTACGGCGAGAGCGCGATGAAGGTCGGCCTCCACAACGGGCAGAGCCTGGAGGTCGGCCGCGAGCCGAACCACCCCGGCCTGCTGCTGCCCGCCCGCACCAGCCAGGACAACATCCGGTGGTCCAGCGGGAACCGCGCCGCCCGCGCCCGCGAGAAGGGCTTCACGCTCGACAACGTGCTGACCGGGCGCCGCCACGCCCTGCTCCGCGCAGACGCCGGGCGCGTCTCTGTCCAGTCGATCCACGACAACTGCCCCACCCTCCTCTGGTCGGGGACCTCGCTCTACCGGCTCAACGCGCCGATGCCGCCGATGCCCGTCCAGCCCGGCGATCTGCTGCTGATCGGCTCCACCGCGCTGCTCGTCAAGGAGGGTCAGGAATAGGCGCTGCCCCCTCACACCGGGATGAATTGCACCTCATCCTCCCGGATCGCGCAGAACCGCACCCGCCCCCCGTCCACCAGGAACGCGTCCTCCTCCAGCACGAACCCCGCCGGGCTCCCCTGGCGCCGCCACAGCCGATCCAGCCGCGCCAACCGACGATCCGCCCGCGCCCGGTCGTACTCCCGCAGGGTCGCCACCTCGCCCGTCCGCACGTCGTAGGTGCGGCACAGCAGCCGCCCTGTGTCCCCCGCAGCGCCCCCCGCACCGTCCGCGCCGCAACAGTCCGACTCCCGCAGCACCACCGACAGGTACGGCCCGTCCTGCCCCACTACCTCCACCAGCCGCACCCGATCCGAGGGCGGCCGGCAGCCGTTGAGCTCCTCCGGCGGCTCCTCCACCCAGAGCGGCTGCTGAGAGAACCAGAGCTGCTCGGCCTCCCACATGCAGCTCCGCCCCTGCGGGTCGGTGAACTCCGCCCGCTCCACCTCCACCCGCGCCGCGCCCTCCACCGGGGCATGCGGCGGGGTCTTCAGGCAGCCGCTCAGCAGCGCGATCAGCGGCGCGATCAGTATCGGCGCGATCAGCGGCGCGTTCATCGCGGCGCCCCGTCCGCCGGATCCGCCAGCCCGCCGGTGCGCTCCACCAGCTCGTCGATCATCCGCAGCGACAGCCCCCAGATCAGCGTCCCGTCCAGCCGCAGGCAGGGGAACCGGTACGGCGTCCCCTGCCAGTCGTACGGAAAATCCCCGCGCCCCTCGCCCTGGAGGATCCGCCCGAACCCGAACCGGTGGACGGTGGCCACCTCCCCGCTCGGGCTGAACGCCGGCCAATGGTTCACCGCGAACACGAAGGGGTGCACCCATATCTCGTGGCGGCGGCTCACCGGGCTCAGCTCGGTCAGCGCGCCGACCAGCGACTCCCGACTGAGGGTCATCCCGATCTCCTCCTCCACCTCGCGGATCGCCGTCCCGATCAGGTCGGGGTCTGTCCCGTCCCGGTGGCCGCCCGGGAAGGCCATGTGGCCGCTCCACGGATCGCCCTCCCGCTCCGCCCGCCGGATCATCAGCATCTCCTGATCCGGGCCGAAGATCACCGCCACTGCTGCATAGTCCCGCTCCTCGCGCAGCGGGTGGATCTCCTTCGACAGCCCCAGCTTCCGTATCATCGGCAACGGTTAACCGGATCCGGTGCGACCCGACACCACACACGCTGCCGCCTGCGCCTGGCTCGACGGGCGCCCGCTGCCCCTGAATCCGCCCGGGCTGCCGCCCCCCGACCCCTGCTTCGACGGCCCCGGCGCCTCCCTGTTCGAGAGCCTGCGGATCGGGCCGGACGCCCCGCCCGGAGAATTCCGCGCCCACCTCGGGCGCCTCCGCGACAGCGCCCGCCTGCTCGGGCGCCCCTGGCCCGCCGCGCTCGACGGCTGGGCGCCGCCCGACGCCCCTGCGCCCGCCGTCCTCCGCCTCTCCCTCAGCCCCGCCGGACGCTGGCGCGCCTGGATCAGCCCGCCGCCCGCGCCCGCCCCGGTGCGGCTCCACCTGCACGCCCCCCTCCCGCTCGCCCTGCCGCCCGCCGTCAAGCACCACGCCCGCCAGCCCTGGGAGCGGCGGGAGCGCGAGGTCGGCGGAGAGCTGCTCTTCTGTGACGAAGGTTTTTTGTTGGAGACCTCCCGCGCCTCGATCTTTGCCTGCTCAGACGGCGCATGGCTCACGCCCCCGCTCGACGGGCGCATCCTCCCCGGCTGCACCCGCGCCCGCCTGATCCGCGAGTGGCGCGCGGACGGGACGCCGGTGCGGGAGGCGCCGCTGCCGCTCGCCGTCGCGCTCAGCCCGGGCGTGACGCTGTGGATCGCCTCGGCGCTGCGGGGGCTGCGGCGGGTGGACGCGCTCGCAGACGCCGCTACGGCGCCACCACCGGCGGCTTCGGCGCGCGGGGCGTGACCTGCTCCTCGGTGTAGCCGGGAGGCATATGGAGGCCGCGCGTGTAGAGGCAGCCGTGCTCGATGAGGTGGCCCTCCCGGTCAGCGGTGAACTCCGTCGGGTGCGGCGAACCCGGCCCGCCCGCCGAGCCCATCTCCTGCAGCAGCACCTTCTTATCCCCCATCACCCACAGCCCCGTGTAGCCCACCATCCCCGACCACACGCAGGTCGTCCCCACCGGGCAGGGCGTGATCAGGTCGATGCCCGCCCAGGTGTTGTCTTCTTCGAACCGGATGTTGCGCGGGTACTTGCGCCCGCCGCACTCCGGGGACGTCCAGTTCCCCAGGAAGGTGATGCCGTCGGCCTCCCCCAGCAGCGTGTTCACCTTCGGCGTCTCCGGGGGCTGCGCCGGCGTCGCGGAGGCGGGCGGGACAGGCGCCGGCGTCGCAGAGGCGGGCGGGACAGGCGCCGGCGTCACGGCAGGCAGGGGCGCGACGGGCGGCGGGGTCGCTGCCGGTGCGGGAGGAGTCGCCGGATCACAGCCAAGCCAGAGCATCATCCACATGCGCCCGCTGTATCCTGTCCTGCGATATATGGCCGCGTCTGGAGTCCCCATGCGTTCCGGTCTTGACGCCCTGTTGGCCGATCTCTCCCCCCTGCGCGGTCGCCGCGTCGGCGTGTGCTGCAACCACACCGCCGTCGACCGCCGCCTCGATCACCTGCTCGACCACCTCCGCGCCGCCCGCGTCCCGGTGCGCCGCGTCTTCACCCCCGAGCACGGCCTCCACGCGACCGCCCAGGACATGATCTCAGTCGATGGCGAGGACGCAGAGACTGCCATCGTCTCCCTCTACGGCAATTCCGCCGCCTCCCTCCGGCCCGCCCCCGCCCTGCTCGCCGATCTCGACGTCCTGCTGTTCGACATCCAGGACATCGGCAGCCGCTACTACACCTACCAGGCCACCCTCGGCTACCTCATGGAGGTCGCCGCCCAGACCGGCACCGAGATCTGGGTCCTCGACCGCCCCAACCCCATCGACGGCCTCACCCTCGAAGGGAACATCGTCCGGCCCGGCTTCACCTCCTTCGTGAGCGCCTGGCCCCTCGCCGTCCGCCACGGGATGACGATGGGCGAGCTGGCGACCTTCTTCAAGAAGATCCTCAAGATCAACGCCCCGCTCCGCGTGCTGCGCTGCGATGGCTGGCAGCGCGAGCAGTACCTCGACGACACCGATCTCCCCTGGGTCTACCCCTCCCCCAACATGCCCACCCTCGAAACCGCGATCCTCTACCCGGGGATGTGCCTCATCGAAGGCACCAACCTCTCCGAAGGGCGCGGCTGCACCCGCCCCTTCCACCTCACCGGCGCCCCCTTCCTCGACGCCCGCCGCTTCCAGGAATTGTGCCGCGCCGGAGCCGCTGACGCCCGCATCGACGGCGTCGCCTTCCGCGCCGCCACCTTCGAGCCCCGCTTCCAGAAGTTCGCCGGGCAGCCCTGCAACGGCGTCGAGATCACCGTCACCGACCGCCACCGGCTCGATCCCTTCCTCCTCGGCCTCGTCGTCCTCGAAGCCGCCCTGCGCGCCGCCCCCGATCACTTCCGCTGGCGCACCGAGACCTACGAGTTTGTGGACACGCCCATCGCCATCGACCTGCTCTGCGGCAGCAGCGAGATCCGGGTGGGGCTGGAGTCGAAGATCGCGCCGCTGGAGCTGGTGGGGGGGCATGCGGAGGAGCGGAGGCTGTGGGAGGAGCAGCGCGAGATGTGTCTTCTCTACTGACTGCTCCTGAACTGTCTCTACTCTCCTCCCTCTCCCCCCTCTCCCAACTCCCGCTCTCCCAACATCTGCTGCAGATCCATGATCTTGGCCCCCGGCGGCACCTGGATCTGGTACCGCGCGTCCGGCACGCTCGCGGGCTTCCACTCCCCGAACGACAGCTCCGCCCCCGTCTTCAGCCCCGGGAACTCCATCCCCATCCCCTTCGGGTAGATAAGGCCCGGCTCGTAGTCCATGCGGAGCGCGATCTCCCCTTTTGCGTCAGTGGCGACCATCTTCAGCAGCCAGCCCATGCGCCCGTCCAGCGTCGCCAGCACCGCAGACCCGCCCGGCCCCTCCCAGCGCAGCGCGAGCCCGTCCGGCGCCTGCTCCATCGCCAGCGGCGCGCCCTCGACCGGCAGCCGCCCGGCCAGCAGCCGGATCACCGCCGAGAGGCCCAGCACCCCGCCGGTCAGCCCCTTCAGCCCCTCCTCCGCGTCGGGGTGGGTGTAGAGCGTCTGGGAGCCGGTCACAAAGGCGGAGATCACCTTGCCGTCGGAGGCCGCCACGAGCGCCGCGCCGCCGAGCGGGGGCCGCACCTCCAGGTAGAAGCGGTCGGGCGGATCGAGCAGCAGCGTGCCGGAGGCGGGGCCGCGCGCGGTCGGGGTGGACACCGACATGTCGAAGCGCGCGGCGACGGCGGTATCGGGGATCGGCGCCTGCGCCATGAGAAAAAGCTCCTCCGGGGAGCGCATCGGGCCGATGGGGGTGCGCGGGCAGCCCAGCAGCAGGGCGAGGAGCGGGAGGGCGGACAGCGGCATGAGCGGCATCACCAGAGGAGAGGAATGAACAGCCAGGATCGTTCCCGGTAGGCGGCGAACTCAGGGTAGCGCGAGAGGCTGCGGTCTTTCTTCCGCATGTTCGGCACCCACGCCAGCGCGACGATCAGCAGCAGGATGATCACCGGCGCAGGGTGGCGCGGGAGCAGGCAGAAGCCGCCGTAGATGAGCAGCTCCCCGAAGTAGTTGGGGTTCCGCAGCCGGCCCCAGAGGCCGTCTGAGAGCAGCGTGCCGGGGCGGTGCTGGAGGTGGAGGTGCTTCTGCATGTCCGAGGCGAAGTGCAGGAACACCCCGAGGCCATAGAGGCTGACGCAGAGGCCGATCCACCACGCCGGAGGCTCAGCCACCGCCCCGCTGCAGATCAGCCACGGGCTGATCCAGTACAGCCCGAGCGCGAGCCATATCAGCAGCCCGTACGCGGCGGAGCACTCCGCCTCCCACTGCTTGTCAGGGAAGGTGCTGCTCTTGATCAGCCACAGGAGGCCGTAGGTGCCGTGCAGCGCGAGGTAGACCCAGGCCGCTCCGCTGTCCCAGGCGCCGTAGAGCGCCATGATGCCGAGGATGACGGGGGCGTTCATGCCCTTGCTGCTGTCGATCCAGTGCCGCTGCTTCACCCGGACTCCTGCGGGGCCTGCGGCGCGGGCTGTTCGAGCGCGATGAGCCGCTGCTGCAGCCAGATCGAGCCGGGGTCGTGGAGCAGGGCGCTCCGGAGCGCGGCGGCGGCGCCCGCGAGATCCCCGCTCTGTTCCTTCCATACGGCGAGCAGCACGAAGTAGCGGGCGCGGGCGGGCGGGCCGCGCAGCTCCGCCTGGAGGGCCGCCTCCTGCCGGGCTGCCGACTCAGCGGCGACGGCGCGCCGGTGCGCCCCGCAGCCTGCGAGCGGGGACAGGAGCGACAGGAGCAGCAGGAGCGCCGCGCCCCCGCCCCCGCGCCCCGGTGTCAATTCAGCCCGCGCGACCACAGCAGCCTCGCCGCCGGGCGCACCGGCAGCACGCCGACCGCGAGGCAGATCGCCGCCACCGCCACCAGCGGCAGCCCCGCCACCGCCGCCGGCTGGCCCCAGCGCAGGCTCAGGTACACGCCGACCACCTCCAGCCCGAGGATCAGGCAGATGAAGGCCAGCGAGACGACCATGTAGAAGACGGCGGCCGGGCTGGCGGCGGCCCGGGCGGCGGCGTCGGCCTTGAAGTCGGGCCAGATCGCGCCCATCGCCAGCGCCATCGTCGAGAGGGCGAACGCCATCAGCACCGTCGTCACCGCCTCCAGCGCGATGAGCTGCGCCGAGGCGCCGAGCAGCAGCCCGCTCCCCACCACCACGATCTCGCCGACCACCAGCATCGGGATCAGCCCGAGCAGGCTCTTGGCCCACAGCCAGCGCACCGGCTCGACCGGCGCGGAGCGGATCAGCCACCAGCTCCGGCCCTCCCGGCTGACAGCGGTGAACTGGAAGCGGGCGGCGATAGCGGCCATCACGAAGCCGCCCATGCCGAGGTTGAGGAAGGCGATGGTCTCGGTGATCCAGCGCCGGATGTTGCCGCTGAAGTTGTCGACGGGCAGGGTGCTGATGCTCACCAGGTAGACCGCGCACAGACCGGCCAGCAGGAAGATCTGAGACCACTGCGCCGGATCGCGCACAAAGACGCGCAGCTCCTTGGCGAACACCGCCTGCACGTCCGGCGGCAGCGGGCTGCTGATCCGGTCGAACCAGGGGGAGCGGTAGAACCGCGCGGCGCGGGCCTCCTGCGCCCGCACCCAGCCGTTGTCGAAGCCCCAGGCCGTCGTCCACCGCGCCACCGCGCTGCTCGCCAGCGTCCCCGTCGCCAGCAGCCCCGCCTGCAGCCAGGGGATCGGGCTGTAGAGCAGCGCGGCGAGGATCACGTCTGATGCCCACCGCGCAGGCATCAGCGCCGGCGCCGGCGCCTGCATGTCGGCGAGGACCAGCGCGAGGTTCTGGAAGTCCTCCGTCTCAAAGAGCCGCTGCGGCGCGAGCGCCCGCATCACCACGAACAGCGCCGTGATCATCATCAGCCCGAGCAGCACCATCAATTCGCGCGTGCGCCGCGCCGGGAAGACGTTGACCAGGATCGTCGCGACCGTAATACCCAGGTTCGCCGCGATGATCATCAGCGCCGGGACGCAGAGCAGCACCGTGAGGTAGTAGACCCAGCCCGACCCCGCGACGATCCCGTAGGCCAGGAACACCGGGCCGCCGAACAGCGTCATCATCCAGCTCGACTGCCCCACCGTGTCCGCGAAGCGCGCGTAGTGGAACACCGGGCGCGAGATCGGGAGCGCCAGCACCAGCTCCAGATCCTCAGCCAGAAAAAACGTCGAGAGCGCGGTGACGATGTTCGAGAAGCAGAGCATCACGAACAGGAACACCAGCATCATCTGCATCAGCGTCCGCGCCAGCAGCGGCCCCACCAGCTCCTCGGCCCAGAACCGACCGAACAGGAACAGCAGCAGCGCGAACAGCCCCGCCCAGAACAGCAGCCCGATCAGCCCGAGGCCCACATAGAGCCCCCGGCGCTCCCCGCGCGCGACCGTGTTCCAGAGCCCCCGTCCGCGCGGGGAGAGGACGGTGAGCCAACTCTGGACAGCTTCCAGCACCGGCTACCGGCCGCCGTTGGAGGGGTCGTCCGAGGGGGGCGTCCACGCGCCGCCCTGCTCCTTGCGGTTGCGTTCGACGGTGGCGCGCACATAGGCGCGGAGCAGCGCGTTCCGGCGCGCACCGCCGAGGAGCGCACGGAGATCCTCGTAGACCTGCGGATCGTTGATCAGCAGCCCGGCGGTCCCCTTGCCCTCCTCGACCTCCGCGACGATCGTGCGGAGCGAGGCGACGGTGGCCTGCAGATCGTCGACCATCTGGGCCTTCTCCGGGTCGTAGAGCAGGCTGTGGGCGAGCGAGTCGTTGGCCTTGATGTCCTTGACCACCCCCTCCATGGCGTCCGCGAGCGCGGTGATCTCGGCGATCATCTCGTCGCCACCCTCGCCATAGATCAGGGCGTTGGCCATGCCGTCGCCGCTGCGGACCTCGGTGGTGATCGATGCGACGTCCCCGCTGACCCGCTCCAGGTTGGACAGCGTCCGCTTCAGGCTGGCCGAGGCGGCCTGATCGTAGATCAGCGTGTGCAGCAGCCCCTTGCCTTCTTTGGCCTCCTTCAGCATCGCCTCGATGTGGGCGAGGCTGTCCGAGATCTTGGCAGCGCTCGCCGCCTCCTCAGAGCCGAGCATCAGGTTGAGCTTCTCAGAGATATTCCCGGCGTTCTCGACGATAGAGGTGGCCTTGTCCGCGTATGCCAGAAAATCGAGCGCCTCGATGCTGCGGAGGGACTGCTCGTCCTCCAGCACCGGCGACACCTCAGAGCCGCTCGCGACGGTGATGTACATGTCCCCGAGCAGGCCGACGGTGGAGATCGTCGCGGCAGAGTCGGCGTGGATGCGATCCTGGAATTTGAGATGGATCGTCATCTCGACGTGGATGGCCGTGCGGGGCCGATCCGGCTCGCTGACCGGCAGCGAGGTCGGATCGCGGGACTCGAATTCCACCGAGGAGACCTCCCCGACGTCAACACCCGCCACCCGGACCAGCGCACCCACCTTCAGCCCCTTCACATCCCGATACCAGGTATGGAGCTTGTAGGTAGGTTCAAACATATCCGATGAGCCGCCCAGCACAAAAGCGGCCAGCCCGATCAGCGCGATGAAGAAGAGGACGAAGAGTCCTACCTTCAGTTCCTGTAAGAGGTTGCGTTCCACGGGCAGAGCGTAGCCTGTTTCGGAGCAGCCTGCGACAGACAGGATACAGCACATGTCACGGGAGCATGACATGACGCGCTGTCTCCACCTGCCCCCTCTCGGCTACCTGCTGGTCAGCACGGATCTGCACGGCAGCCTCGGCGACTACCTGCGCCTGGAGTCCCTGTTCCTGCGCCTCTCGCGCGGATGCCCGCCGGAGGCGCCGCTGCGCTGGCTGCAGCTCGGCGATCTCGTCCACGGCCCCGACGATGTAAGCCGCAAGCGGATGCCTGCCCGCTTCGGCGATCCGGACGACTCCCCGGAGCTGATCCGCCGCTATGCCGCCCTGCGGCGGCGGTGGCCGGATCGGGTGCATTTCGTGCTGGGGAACCACGATCACGCCCACATCGGCGGGCTGCCCTGCCGGAAGTTCCACCATGACGAGGCAGCCTTCCTTGAAGATCGGCTCAGCGGGGAGGGGCGTGCAGATCTGCGCTGGCTGCTCGACAACGCCCTGCTCGCCGCGCGCACCTCCGGCGGCCTGCTCCTCTGCCACGCCCACCCCGACGACACTGCCTGGAGCTGGGAGGAGCTCGACGTCCCGCTGCCGCCCCGCACGCAGCGCCAGCGCCGCATCCTGGAGGGGCTGCTCTGGCACCGGGGACACCCGGCGGAGGTGCGGGCGCGGCTGCTCGCGCAGGTGGGCTGTACGATGCTCATCCACGGGCACGAGTCGGACACCGGCGGGATCTTTTCGGAGGGGCCGGATCACCTCTGTCCAGTGATCTTCGGCGCCTTTCAGCATGAAAAACGCTACCTCCTGCTCCGGCTGGATCAGCCATACGACGCGGTTTCGGCGCTCCGGGAGGGGGAGCAGATCTGGCGGCTGCACGGGGCGGAGCCGGAGGGGCTGCCTTGACAGCGGGCGGCGGGCAAGGTCAGAAGCTGTCCGCCGGGGCGGTGATCAACAGGTGATCTGAGCGCCGGGGAGGGATAGAGTGCAGCGGCCCGCCGCCGCAGGCGGGCTGGGGAGAAGGATGGAAGAGACACCGAAATCCGGTCGCCGCACCGGTCAGGGCTTCCGCGCGCTGACCGCCCGCTGGACCGCTGAGCGCGTGGAGCGGGTCGTGGAATTGCTGCACGACGGGGATCGGGCGGCGCTCGCTGCGTGGCTGGAGGCGGAGGTGCCGCGCGTGCCGTACAAGGACGATCCGCCGGACATGCTCGACCTGAAGGGGCTGCACTTCGGGGCGCTCGACTACCAGGTCGATCTCGGCGCGGTCCGCATGGAGCGGCTCAACCTGTGGAAAGCGCAGTTCGGCAAGGTCAACATGAAGGAGACGGTGTTCGACCACTGCCGCCTCAGCATGTGCACCTTCGAGGAGAGCTACCTCTACCGCGCCCGGTTCGTCAATTGCGACATGCAGAGCGCCCAGCTCCGGGGCGCCTTCCTGATGCGCGCCTCCTTCCAGAACACGCAGCTCCGCTTCTCCAGCTTCGAGTCCTGCCGCATCAACATCGCCGACCTCCCCGCGCAATTACTGGAAGAACAACAGGGAAACTTCCTGCTCGCCAGCGATATCTATAAATCCCTCCGGCTCAACCTCCAGTCCCTCGGCGACGTGCGCGGCGCCAGCGAGGCCGCGCTCCGCCAGCAGCGGCTCCAGCGCAAGGAGCAGTGGAAGCAGTTCCGCAACACAAAGAAGCCGCGCGGCGAGCGATTTTCGCATCTGCGCCAGGGGATCTGGCTCGGCGCGATGGAATTGCTCTGGGGCTTCGGCGAGCGCCCCCAGCGGATGCTCGGCTTCTCCTTCCTGTTCTGCCTGCTCTGGGGCGCCCTCTACTTCTGGGAGGGCTTCGGCAGCAGCGGCGTCTGCATGGAGCCGGGATCGCGCTCCATCCTGGAGCAGGTTGAGCTGAGCCTGTACATGAGCTTCGTCACCTTCACCACCGTCGGCTACGGCGACTTCTCGCCCTGCACGATGCTCGGGCGGCTGCTGGCGACGTTCCAGGCGTTCTGCGGGGTTTTTGTGATGGGGCTGTACGTCTCAGCCAACGCGCGGACGTTCTCAGGGGAGTGACCCCCTGAGCGCCCGCCTGACGTTCAGCTCTCGGACACCACGATCACGCGATCCTCCGCACCAAACTTGACCCGCCCGGACTTCTCCGGGTTGACCACCACGCCATAAGCTGCGGCGGAGTCGCGGGCCTTCTCGTTGAGGCGGTAGCCGATGGCGATCTCGCCGCGCGCGCGGGCGGCCTCGACGACGGTGTCGTAGCCGACCTCGACGCCCGCCTTGACGTACCAGCTTGCGGGCTTCAGGTAGATCTCGGCGCCTTCGGGATCGAACAGATCCTCCAGCACGGCCATGAGCTTCTTGTTCTCGGCGACCTGGCAGAGCATCAGGCTGACCAGCCGGTCGCTGACGATGAAGTCATCGGCCTGGGTGACCTCGGCCAGCGCGCGGTTGCGGACGTCGCGCATTTCGCTGACGATGGAGAGGTTCTGCTTCGCGATCTCGCCGATCTCGCGGAGGTGCAGCAGGCTGACGAGGACGCGGGCGTCGGCGCGCTGGGCCTCGACCTCGTCCGAGCAGAGCACGATGATGTGGTCGAAGCTGGGGATGTCGAGGCTGTCAAGCAGCTTCCGGTCGGTGGTGTCGTCCTGGCGGAAGGTGACGCTGACGTTCTTCAGCTCGCCGACCGAGCCCATCAGCTCAGTGCTGTGATCCTCCTCGGCCACCAGCACGACGTCCGATCCGGGCGACACGTAGGCGTCGAGGCCGGTCACGATGGAGGGGGCGCGCCAGTTCCAGCCGAGGATCAGGGTGCGCTCGGCCTTCGCCGGGATGTCCGGCGCGGCGGTGATGCTGGCGGCGTCGATGGAGAGCGGCGGGTTCGCGGTGGCGACCACCGTGTCGTCGTCCTCGGAGATGGCGATGAGCTGATCGCCGGGCTGGAGCTTCGTGTCCAGCGGCGGGAGCACCTGCACCTTGCCGCCCCGCAGGATGCCGAGCAGCGAGGAGGTGCGGTAGCAGGAGAGCGCCTCCCCGAAGGTCTTGCCGTGGACCGGCGCGGCGTCGGCGAAGTAGATCTCGGCGCCGCCGAAGTCGAGCAATTCGGTGTGGATTACCGAGAGGCCGTTCTGGCGGCAGGTCTGCACGGTGATGCGGGAGATCAGGTCCCCGGCCAGGATGATCTCGACCTCATTGCCGCCGACCATGCGGGCGATGCTCGCGTTGCGCGGCTGCTGCACCTCAGCGACGATGTGGTAGGGCTCCTTGCGGCGGTTGGGGCTGTTGCAGAGCGCGAGCAGCGTCTTGATCACCTCGATGTCGCTGTCCTCGCCCTCAGGCGACAGCACAACGATGGCGCGGCTGTCCTGCACGCGCACCACGTCCAGATCCAGCGGATCGGAGGGGGAGCCGGAGCGGCAGACGATCCGCACCTTGCCAGGCTCCACGCGCTCGCGGATCTCGTCCTCCATCTCCACCTTGTCCTTGTCGGCCATCACCACGATGCAGGCGTTGGGGCGGTTCTGGTTGGCGATGGAGAGCTCGCTGAGCACGGTGAAGATCGAGGGCGACCAGCCCAGGATGACGGTGTGACCCTTCTCCACCACCATCGAGCGCCCCTTGCGGAGCTCGTCGAGCTGGCCCTCCAGCCCCGAGCTCAGCACGCCGATCAGCGTCGACACGACGAAGATGCCGCCGATGGTGATGCCGAGGTTCGCGAAGCGGAACCCCCAGGTCCCGGTGTCGCCCCCCATCGTCCCGGCGTCGAGCGTCCGCATCAGCCCATACCAGATAAACTCAGGGAGGCTCACGTTATCGACGCCGTCCGGGGCGAGGCCGCTCCCCCACACGGGGATCGCGTAGAACAGCAGCAGGCCGAAGGTCGCGACGCCGAGCCAGGCGATCATGGCGGGGGTGCCCTTCGACATCGTGTTGTCGAAGGAGTAGCGGAGGCGCTGGCGGAGAGTAGGTTCAGTCATGGAGGATCTCTTAGAAAGAAATGATTTTAAAGATCAGACATTGAAGCGGAAGTGCATGACGTCGCCGTCCTGCACGACGTACTCCTTGCCCTCGACGCGGAGCTTCCCCTGCGTCCGCAGCACCGCCTCAGAGCCTGCGGCGAGCAGGTCGGGGATGCTGTAGACCTCGGCCCGGATGAAGCCGCGCTCGAAGTCGGAGTGGATGACCCCGGCGGCCTGCGGGGCGCGGGCGCCGACCGGCACCGTCCAGGCGCGGATCTCCTTCGGACCGGCGGTGAAGTAGGTCTGGAGGCCGAGCAGCCGGTAGGTCTCGCGGGCGAGGGTGGCGAGGCCCGGCTCGGCGATGCCGAGTTCGGCGAGGAAGGGGCCGCGCTCGGCCCAGGGCAGCTCGGCGACCTCGGACTCGATCTTGCCCGACAGCACGACGACGCGCGCCCCCTCGGTCGCGGCGCGGGCGCGGACGGCCTTGACGTGCGCGTTCTCCTCGCCGCCGAGATCGTCCTCCCCGACGTTGCAGACGTAGAGCACGGGCTTGGAGGTGATGAGCTGGGCGTCGCGCACGCTCTCCCACTCCTCTTTTGTCCACGTCCCGGCGCGGGCGGTCTCGCCGCCGTCGAGCAGCGCCATCAGCTTCTCGGCGACCTGCAGGTGGAACACCTGCTCCTTGTCGCCGCCCTTGGAGGACTTTTTATAGCGATCCACGCGCTTCTGCACCGTTGACAGATCCGCGAGGATCAGCTCCACGTCGATGGTCCCGATGTCGCGCAGCGGGTCGACGCTGCCCTCGACGTGGATGATGTCCTGGGACTCGAAGCAGCGGACGACGTGCAGGATCGCGTCGACGCTCCGGATGTGGCCGAGGAACTGGTTGCCCAGCCCCTCGCCCTGGCTCGCGCCGCGCACCAGCCCGGCGATGTCGACGACCTCGACCGCCACCGGGATGATCTGCTTCGAGGCGATCACGCTCTGGATCTTCGCCAGCCGCTCGTCAGGGACGATGAGGATGCCGACGTTCGGCTCGATGGTGCAGAAGGGGTAGTTGGCCGCCTGAGCGCCTGCAGCGGTCAGCGCGTTGAAGAGGGTGGACTTGCCGACGTTGGGCAATCCGACGATACCTGCCTGAAGGGCCATAGAGAACTCCGGCGCGCGGCTAACCGGTTCAGGGAGGCAATTCCACAGGTTCCGTTCAGCCGGATATAGACTTTTGCGATGACGCTCTCTGTCCCGCCCCCCGCTGCCCCGCCCCTCTCCCGGCAGACCGCCCGCCTGCTGCTCCGCCCGATCTGCGCCGGTGACGCGGGCATGTACACCGGCTGGCTGGCCGGGAACCGCGATCACCTCGCCCCCTGGTCGCCCCGGACGCCGCCCGGCGCCACCCCGGAGGATCTGTTCCGGCGGAGCCTGCTGCGGCAGGAGCGCGGGGAGGCGGCGCGCTTCCTCGGCCTCGACGGCGACGGGCGGCTGATCGGGGTGTTCAACCTCAACGAGATCGTGCGCGGCCCGTTCCAGAACGCCTACGCGGGCTGGAGCGTCGGGGCGTCCGCCGAGGGGCAGGGCTACGCGACCGAGGGCGTGCGGGCGCTGCTGTCGCTGGCCTTCGGGGAGCTTGGGCTGCAGCGGGTGCAGGCCAACATCCTGCCGCGCAACCACCGGAGCCTGCGGCTGGCCGAGCGGGTCGGGATGCGGCGGGAGGGGCTGGCGCTGCGCTACCTGGAGATCGACGGGGTGCGCGAGGATCATGTGATGTACGCCAGGCTGGCGCAGGAACCTGAGCGCTGTTGACCGACCCTGACCGGATCGGAGTAGCAAAGCGCGGCCTGACACGTTAGCCGCGCCCAGGAACAGGAGCCTGCCTATGACCTCCACTCAGGAGCAGATCGATCTCTCCTACAGTGTCTCCAACGAATTCTTCAAGCTCTGGCTTGACGAGAACATGCACTACACCTGCGCCGTGTACACCGACGACGACCCGGACTCCGTCGCCGCCCCCGACGCGGAGAGCCTGGAGGTCGCGCAGGAGCGCAAGGCCCGCCTGCTCTACGACTTCGCGAAGCTCGGCCCGGACAAGACGGTGCTGGACATCGGCTGCGGCTGGGGCTCCTGGATCGACTGCGCCACGCGCTTCGGCATCAAGCGCGCCGACGGCATCACGCTCTCCTCTGAGCAGCTCGCCTGGGCGCGCGACCGCAAGCTCCAGAACGCGCGGTTCATCCTCTGCGACTACCAGAAGTATGAGCCGGAGGAGCTGTACGACGGGCTGGTGTCGGTGGAGATGATCGACCACCTCTGCTCCCCGGAGCAGGCGCGGCTCGGGCGGGCGGTGGAGATCTACCGCGAATACTTCACCCGGCTCGCGCAGTGGGTGAAGCCGGGCGGCCACTTCGGCTTCCAGGCCATCCTGCGGAACCGCATCCCGCGCCGCCGCCAGGATCTGCTCGACATGCAGTTCACCGCCGACGTCATCTTCCCCGGCGGCCTCAACCCCCGGCTCGAAGACCTGATCATGGCGGTGAACCCCTGCTGGGAGGTAGTCGAGATGCACACCCGCCGCACGCACTACGGGCGGACGACCGGCGAGTGGCTGCGCCGGATGCGCCAGCACGAGGCGTACATCCGGCAGACCTGGGGCGATCAGCTCTTCGATGATTATGATCGCTACCTCTCGACCTGCGTGCGCGGCTTCGCCAACCACTGGTCGAGCGACGTCCAGATGATGCTGCGGAGGATCGCCTGATGCGGACGGGAGCGGAGCTGGTTCAGGCGAGCAACGCCTTCACTCAGGAAGATCCTGCGAAGACCTGGCGGCTGCTGCTCACCACGCTCGGCGCCTACTCCCTGGCGTTCGCCGGGGCCGTCGCGGCGCCGCATCCGGCGCTGCAGGCGGGATTCTCCGTCCTGACCGGGCTGATCATCATCCGGATCTTCATCTTCTACCACGACTTCCTCCACGGGGCGATCTTCCGCCAGTCGAAGGCGGGCGCGCTGCTGATGAGGGTCTTCGGCTGGTGGATGCTGGCGGGGCCGTCGGTCTGGAAGCAGACCCACGACTACCACCACAAGAACAACGCCAAGATGCTCGGCGCCTCCATCGGCTCCTTCCCGATCGTCACTGTCGAGATCTGGAAGGGGCTGTCCCCGGCGAACCGGCGCGACTACAAGATCGCCCGGCACCCGCTGACGATGATGGCCGGATATGTCACGGTCTTCGTGATCGGGATGTGCATCTCCGCCTTCCGGCGCAACCCGACGGAGCACCGGGACGGGCTGATCGCGCTGATCGTCCACTTCGGCTGCGCGGGGCTGCTGTGGGCGGTCGGCGGCTGGCAGGCGGCGCTCTTCGGCATGATCCTGCCGCATGCCTTCACCTGCGCGCTCGGCTCCTACCTGTTCTACGCTCAGCACAACTTCCCCGGCATGCAGCTCCGCAACCGCCGGGACTGGGACTACAGCTTCGCGGCGCTGTCCTCCTCGTCGATGTTCGACATGACCCCGGTGTTCCACTGGTTCACCGGGAACATCGGCTACCACCACGTCCACCACCTCAACCACCGCATCCCGTTCTACCGGCTGCCTGAGGCGATGGCGACGATGCCGGAGCTCCAGAGCCCCGGGCGCACCTCCTGGCGCATCCGGGACATCCTCGACTGCCTCGCGCTGAAGATCTGGGATCCTGCTGCAGGCCGGATGATCAGCTATGCGGAGGCCGACGCGCAGATCGGCGCGGCCCCGGCGAAGTAGCGCGGCGCCCCCCCCGGCTCACTGCGGGGGCGGGCCGGACTCGACGTCAAAGACGGCGTTGAGGGTGCAGGAGGCGGTGTCCAGGCAGATCACGCTGAGCGGCTGGCCGCCGTTGCTGATCAGCAGATCGCCCTCGTCCGGCCCGCCGTTGCCCTGAGAGGCGTTGTCGTCGGCGTCGAGGAAGCCGACGAGGAAGTACGGGTTCGCGGTCGGGGTGATGTTCTCGATGCGGTAGGCCACGGTGGCCCCGCCGCTCAGATCGATGGCGGCGAGCTGGACGCCGCTGACCGGCAGCAGGCCCTGGGTGGCGAGCGGGTCCTGATCGAACAGGCCGATGTAGGCGGTGCCGCTCTGATCGGTCCCGGCGGTCGCGGAGAGCAGGCCGGTCAGCGCGAGCAGGCTGGAGGTGCCGGTGTCGTCGGTGCCGCCGGTGTCATCGGTGCCGCCGGTGTCGTCAGCGGCGGTGTCGTCAGCGGCGGTGTCATCGGTCTTGCCGGTGTCATCCGTCTTGCCGGTGTCGGTCTTGCCGGTGTCATCGGTCTGATTGATCGTGCCGGTGTCGTCTGCGGGGGTCTTGTCCGGGCCGGTGCAGGCCAGAAGCAGCCAGAGCATCTTATCTCCTGAAGGGAGCGCACTATAGCTGATCTGTCGGCAGACAGATCGGCGATAGACAGATCGGCGCCGTGTCGCGGAGCCTGCCGCCCTGCGCGTCGCGCGGGGAGAGGATCGGCGCGGACACGGGCCAGGGGATCGCGAGATCGGGATCGTCCCAGGCGATCACGCGCTCTGCGGCGGGGTCGCGCGGGTGGCTAAGCTTGTACCAGACGAGCGCCCCGCCCTGCGGCACGCAGAAGCCGTGGGCGTAGCCCGCCGGGATCCACAGCCAGCCCGCTGCCCCTGCCTGCTCCGGCGCCGCCTCCAGCCAGAAGCCCTGCCACCGCCCGCGATCCGGCGATCCCGCGCGCAGATCCACCACCACGTCCCAGATGCGCCCGCTGATCACCCGGATCAGCTTCCCCTGCGCCGGATCGGTCTGGAAGTGCAGGCCGCGCAGCGTCCCTTCTGTGGAGAATGTCAGGTTGTCCTGTACGAAGCTCTGCCCGATCGCGCGCTCCATCTCCGGGTTGAACGCCTCAGCGACCCAGCCGCGCGCGTCCGCGAAGGCGGGGGTCAGGACGTGTCGGGGGGCGGGCCATCGATCCGGCATCCAGAAAACCCTGCCTGTGCAGAGAGCGTGTATATCTCCTCGCGCATGTCACCGCCCGCAGGCACACCCGCACCGATCCGGGGCTGGGCCGATCTGGTCCGCCCCGAGCTCCACATCCTCTCCCTCGCGACCCTCGCCCTCATCGGCGGCAGCGCGCTCACGCTGGCAGCGCCGCAGGCCATCCAGGGACTCATCGACGCGCTCGGGAAGCCCGGCGGGGAGGCGGCGCTCGATCAGTCGCTCGGGTTCCTGCTCGGCATCTTCACCCTGACCGGCGTCCTGGGCTTCCTGCGGGCGTGGCTCTACACCTGGACCGGGGAGCGGGTGGTGGCGCGGCTGCGGCGGAGCCTGTTCGCGCGGCTGCTCGACCGCGAGATCGCCTTCTTCGACGCGGAGCGCACGGGGGAGCTGATCAACCGGCTCGGCGCGGACACCGGCGTCCTGCAGAACGCGGTGACGGTGAACGTGTCGATGGCGCTGCGCTTCGGGCTGCAGGCGGCGGGGAGCCTCGGCATCCTGTTCTGGACCAGCGCCCGGCTGAGCATGCTGATGCTCGCGATGGTGCCGGTGGTGGCCATCGGCGCGGCGGTGTTCGCCCGGTATGTGCGGAACCTCTCCCGGCGCACCCAGGACGCGCTCGCCGCTGCCTCCACCGTCGCGCAGGAGGTGATCTCCAACGTCCGCACCGTCCGCAGCTTCGCGCGGGAGGCGGGCGAGGTCGAGCGCTACAGCAGCCGGGTGCAGGAGGCGCTGTCGATGGGGCGGCAGATGGGGCTGGCCTACGGCGCCTTCCAGGGCGCGGGATCGGTGGCGGGCTTCGGCGCGATCGCGCTGGTGCTGTGGTACGGCGGCCACCTGGTGATGGACGGGACGATGTCGGTCGGGACGCTGACCTCGTTCATGCTCTACACGTTCTATCTGGCGCTCTCGCTCGGGGCGCTCGCCGGGCTGTACGGCGACTACCAGCGCGCCATCGGGGCCAGCCAGCGGGTGTTCGAGCTGCTCGCCCAGCCGCCCGCGCTCCTGCCGGGGGTCCGCCAGCTCAGTGAGCTCCAGGGCCGCGTGCGGCTGGAGGGCGTGCGCTTCGCCTACCCGTCGCGCCCGGACGTCACGGTGCTGGAGCGCGTCGATCTGGAGCTGCCGCCCGGCAAGGTGGTGGCGCTCGTCGGCCCCTCAGGCGGCGGCAAGAGCACGGTCGCCGCGCTGCTGTCCCGGTTCTACGATCCGGTCGAGGGGCGGATCACGCTCGACGGCACGGATCTGCGCGACCTCGATCCGGCGTGGCTCCACCGCCAGATCGGCATGGTGGCCCAGGAGCCGGTGCTGTTCGCCATGTCCCTCGCCGACAACATCGCCTACGGCCGCCCCGACGCCACCCAGGCCGACATCGAGGCCGCCGCCACCGCCGCCAACGCCCACGGCTTCATCGCGGCGCTGCCGGACGGCTACGCGACCCAGGTGGGCGAGCGCGGCGTCCGGCTCTCCGGCGGGCAGCGCCAGCGGATCGCCATCGCCCGCGCGCTGCTGAAGGACCCGCGCCTGCTCGTGCTGGATGAGGCGACCTCCGCCCTCGACGCCGAGAGCGAGCACCTGGTCCAGGAGGCGCTGGAGCGGCTGATGGAGGGCCGCACCGTGCTGGTCATCGCCCACCGGCTCTCCACCGTCAAGAACGCCGACCGGGTGGTGGTGATCTCCGGCGGCGGGGTCGTCGAGTCCGGCACCCACCACGAGCTGATCGCCCAGGACGGCCTCTACAAGCGGCTGGTCGAGCGCCAGTTCGTCGGGAGCTGAGCCGCCCCGCGCTCAGCAGAGCCCCGCCCGCGCGTAGATCTGCCGCAGCGGCTCCAGCTCCGCGCTGTAGCGCCGCCAGCGCCCGATGGAGGTCGCGCTGATGGGGTGGCGCACCTGATCGAACGAGGCCGTCGCCATATAGCGCTGGTTGAGGTGCGGGTGCAGGCAGCCCGCATGCCAGGGCAGCCCGCAGAATTCCAGCACCCGGCGGATCTGCGCCTCCGGCTCCTGCACCAGCCGCTCATAGTCGAGCGCGAGGATCGGGAGGGGGATCGCCTGCTGCCAGTGCTTCATCAGCAGCCGGTGGCACATCTCGAACAGCGCGATCCACTCCAGGCGGCGGCTCCAGGCGTAGGCGGGAGAGAATTCAGTCTGGAAGCAGGAGAGCGCGACGTCCATCGGATCGCGGCGGCAGTGGATGATCCGGGCGTCGGGGAACATCTGCGCGATCCAGCCGAGGTGGAGGAAGTTGATCGGCATCTTGTCGGTCTGGACGCGCGCCCCTGCGGCGGGGATCGCCGCCTGCCAGCGCCGCCGCAGCGCCAGGAGCTGCGCCGGATCGTCCTGCGCCGGATCGTCCTGCGCCGCGCTGATCTGTGCGACCGCGCGCCGGATCTCCTCAAGCTCCCCCATCGCGCACACCGAGGGGTGGCAGGCGAGGATCTGCTCGGTGAGGCTGGTGCCGGATCGCGGCATGCCGACGATGAACACCGGGGTCGGGTCGCCGCGCTCTACCGGGGCGCGCGGCAGATGATCCTTCGCAGACACCGGGAACTGCTCACAGATCCGGCGGACGCGATCCCGGTG
The DNA here is from genome assembly GCA_040376255.1 of Alphaproteobacteria bacterium. Lineage (GTDB taxonomy): Bacteria > Myxococcota_A > UBA796 > UBA796 > SXON01 > JBEIQZ01. Next base: position 3,750 of record JBEIQZ010000015.1, on the reverse strand, counting down.
CGCAGCGGGATCGAAGCGCAGCCCCTCCAGCCGGTGCGCCTGCTGCCACTCCGCGAACGCCCCCGGCGCCCCCATCGCGTCGAGCGCCCGCCCGCGCGCCATCCGGAGCGGCGCCTGCGCGTCCGGCGCGGGGAAGGCGCTGATCGCCCGATCCAGCACCGGCAGCGCCTCAGGCAGCCGCCCGGCGGAGGCGCAGAGCCGCGCCCAGGTGAAGGCGATGTTCGGATCGCGATCCGCCTGATCCAGCACCGGCTCCAGCAGCGCGATCCCCTCCGCCGCCCTGCCCTCCCGCAACCGGATCGTCGCCAGCCCGGCGGCGACCCCGACGAGCTGCGCCGGGAGCCGCTGCAGCTCCGCCTCCGCCTCCGCCAGCCGCCCGCCGTTGAGCAACCAGCGCGCATAATCTCGCCGCACCTCCGGCTCAGGCAGCATTTCAAGCGCCTCCCGCCACGCCTCCGCCGCCCCCGCCGCCCCGAGCCGCCCCAGCACGACCGCCCGGAGCCAGGAAGCCCGCCCGTCCGCCCGCGCCTCCTCAGTCAAGCTTCAACGCCGCCGGATCGTTGTAACTCTGCGGCGCTGCCTTCTTTGAGAACCCGATCTTCAGCGGATCGACCGCCCCGACAGAGAGCGTCCCTGAGGCCCAGACCTCCCGATCCATGAAGTCCTTGATCTCGACGTGGTGGATGCCGGGGGTGAGCCGGATCGACTGCTTGCCCTGGTTGCGGAATTCCAGCACCAGCTCCCCGTCCACATAGATGTTCGACCACTCGCCGTCGGTGGAGATGAATTCCACCGAGACCGGCGCCGTCCGCACCGCCATGACCGGGGCGACCGGGGCGACCGGGGCGACCGGGGCGACAGGGGCGACAGGGGCGACCGGGGCAGGAACGCCCGGCGCGATCAGCACCGGCACGCCCGCGACGACCGCCACGCCGCCTGTCGGCGTCCCGCTCACCACCGTCACCGACAGGCCGCTCTGCGTCGCGGCGGCCCCGTTCGCGAGGCGCGGATCGACCACCACGAACCTCTGCTCGCTGTAGTCGAGGTAGACCTCCCCCGCCGCGGCGAGCTGCACCGTCGTCGCCGCCAGCGGCCTCCCGAGCGCGGTCCGCGCCTCGACGAGGTGGCGCCCGGCGCTCAGCCCGTCTGCGACGACCTGGATCCCGGTCTCAGGCGACTCTGTGATCCGCCCGTCCACCCACACCACCACCGGGTTGTGACAGATGACCACCACCCTGGCCGCCTCCGCCAGCCCGATCAGCATCGTCCACATTGGCGCTCCGCTCTGTTCCGTGTCACGATAGCATAAACACATGAAGCCCCTCTTCCTGATCCGTCAGATCCGGTACAATCTCAGCACCAGCCTGCTGTTCCGTCCGGCGCTGTTCCTCGGCGTCGGCGTCCTGTTGTCGCTGCTGCTCCCGGCGGCGGAGCGCGCATGGTTGCGCCCGATAACCGGATTTCATACGTTTCATAATATCTTTTTCCTCGAACCCGCCTCAGCTCAGCTCCTGCTGGCGACGCTGGCGGGCGCGCTGATGTCGGTAATCTCCGTCGTCTACTCGATCCTGCTGGTGGCGCTCTCGCTGGCGAGCATCCAGTTCTCGACACGCATCCTCGCGGGCTTCATGCGCGACCGCGTCAGCCAGAACGTGCTCGGGATGTTCATCGGCACCTTCGCCTGGTGCCTCGGCACGATCCGGGCGATCCGGCTCGACCCGCCCGACGTGCCGCTGTTCTCAGTGACGGCAGCGGTGTCGATGGCGCCGCTCTGCCTCGCGGCGCTCGTGCTGTTCATCCACCACATCATCCGCTCCATCCAGGCGAACCACCTCGTCGACCGCATCGCCTCCGAGGCCGAGCCGATCATCCGGTCGGTGTTCCCGGCGGCGGCCTCCCCTGCCGCCGCCTGGTCGCCCCCCGCCGATCCCCCCCGCCTGATCGTGCCGGTCAGCTCCGGCTACATCCAGCTCATCGACCGGGAGCGGCTCCGCGCGCTGGCCGCCGGGCGGACGATCCAGCTCCTCCGCCCGATGGGGAGCTTCGCCACCTCCGGCGCGCCGCTGATCGCGGTGTGGGGCGCGGCGGACGCTGCCTGGGAGGCGGAGCTCATCGACTGCATCGACATCGGCCCGGAGCGCACAATGCAGGAGGACGCCGAGTTCGGCCTGCGGCAGATCGTCGACATCGGCCTGAAGGCGATCTCCCCCGCCGTCAACGACCCCAGCACCGGCGCCACCTGCGTCGATCACCTCGGGCGGCTGCTCGGGCTGGCCGCCGACCGATGCCCGCCGCCCACCGACTTCCCCGCCGCCGGGGGCCACCTCCACATCCCGGACACCACGATGATCGCGATGATCGATCTGGCAGTCGAGCAATTGCGCCAGTATGGCCGGGCCGACATGGCGATCTGCCTCCGCCTGATCCGCATGCTCGGCGACCTCGCCCCCCGCCTGCGCGAGGCCCCCGACCGCGACCGCCTCCGCTTCCACGCCGATCAGATCCTCAGCCACGCCGCCACGGTCTTCTCTGCCGGCGACTGCGCGGAGCTCCAGCGGCGCCATGAACGGCTGCTCCAGGGCTGCGCCCTGCCTCTCCGGCAGCCCTGATGCAGCGCGGTCCGTCGCTTTTCGCAGACTTCGGCTCCGATCCGGGGCGCCAATTCGCCATCCCCGCGCTGATCGCCATCCCGCTGGTGATCGCGCTGACCCTCGGCGGCCCGGCCTATGCCGCTGCCCTCGCCATCCTCGGCGTCGGCGGCGGGCTGTTCCTCGCCAACCCCCGCATCTTCATCCTGAGCTTCCTCTCGCTGATCTCGCTGCGGAACTTCATCGCCGGCGGCGATCGCATCGGCAACGAGAGCTTCAACTTCGATCTCGGCGGGCTTGTCAACGTGCTGGCGACCGGCATGGGGCTGGTCTATTTTCTTGTCCTCTGGAAGAACCCGTTCAAGGGCCGCTCCCTCACTGTCCCCTACGGGCTGTTCTGGGGGCTGTTCGTGCTGTCGATGTTCTACGCCCCCGACTTCCGGTGGGCGATCCGTTTCGCCACGCGGCTCGGCGCCCCGTTCTTCACCTACCTGATCATCTCCGACATGCTCGACCGGAAGATGGTGCAGCAGGTAATCCAGGCGATCTACGTCAGCAGCGCCATCCCCATCTCCTACGGCTTCTTCCAGTGGATCACCGGCACCGGTAACGACATCACCGAGGGCTACAACCGCGTCCAGTCGTCGTTCCACCACCCGGCCCACTTCAGCATGTACCTCGTGTACCTGTTCTGCCTCTCCTACGCCGAGCTCCTCGCGGATCGCCGCAGCAACCGCGTCCTGCTCATGGGCTACCTCCTCTGCGTCGTCGCCCTGGAGATCAGCACCTACACGCGCATCTCCTGGATGGCGATGGCGTTCTGCTTTCTTTATCTATCTTATGCCTACAAAAAACTCACCTATGTCTTCGGCGCTGTCACGGGCGGCCTCATCGTCCTGCTGAGCTTCGGGACCGGCATCATCGGGCGCGTCACCAGCGTCGGCGACGCCCTCGTCAGCGACAACCCCTATGACCTCAACACCTCCGTCGGCTGGCGCCTCTACTTCTGGGACGAGATCCTCCGCCGCTTCTGGGACTCGCCCTGGATCGGGTTCGGATCGGGATCTTCTACGATTCTTGGTATAGAGCTGTTCGGGACGGAGGCCAGCCCCCACAACGGCTACCTGCGGGTGCTGTATGAGACCGGCGCGATCGGGGCGGT
>JBEIQZ010000714.1:0-2463 GCA_040376255.1 Alphaproteobacteria bacterium | reverse complement strand
GCGCGGGGCGCGGCTTCTGCTCCGGCGGGGACGTGGAGGGCATCATCGCGGAGCTGTTCAGCCGCGACATCCGGGCGTTGCTGGAGTTCACCCGGCTGACCGGCGCGTTGATCACCGAGATCCGCCGCCTGCGCCGCCCGGTCATCGCCGCCGTCAACGGGGTGGCGGTCGGGGCGGGCGCGGTGATCGCGGCGGCCTGCGACCTCCGGATCGCGGCGAAGGGCGCGCGGTTCGGCTACATCTTCCCGAAGGTCGGCCTCTCCGGCGCGGACATGGGCGCGAGCTGGCTGCTGCCGCAGATCGTCGGCCTCGGCAACGCCTCGGAATTGCTGTTCTTCGGCGACCTCATCGACGCCGACCACGCGCTGCGGATCGGGCTCGTCAACCGGGTGGTCGAGGACGGCGCGGCGGCGCAGGCGCTCGCGGAGCAGTGGGCGATCCGCCTCGCCTCCGGCCCCGCCTTCGCCCACAGCGTCACCAAGCAGATGCTCACCTCCGAGCAGGGGATGACGCTTGAGGCCGCCATCGAGGCCGAGGCCCAGGCGCAGGCGCTCTGCATGGCGCACCCCGACTTCAAGGCCGCCTACCTCGCCAACAAGAAGCAATAACGGCATGCTCCTCGCCACCGACGACCTCCCCTTCTTCTTCCTCGACCACCACCACCGCCTCGCCGCCGACCTGAAGAACCTCTCCGCCGGGATGGAGTCCCTCCACGACCCGGCGACCGTCGCCGCCGCGATGGGCCGCCTCGGCCTCTACGCATGGCTGATGAGGCAGCCCGCCGACCTCCGCGCGCTCTGCCTGATCCGCGAGTGGCTGGGCCAGATCAACCCGCTGGCCGACTCCATCTTCGCCGTCCAGGGCCTCAGCGCCCAGCCCCTGCTGCTGACAAATGGCCACCCCTCGCTCGACGCCCTCGCCCGTGGCGACCGCATCGGCGCCTTCGCCCTCACCGAGCCGGAGGCCGGCTCCGACGTCTCTGCCCTCCGCACCACCGCACGGCGCGACGACAGTAACGGCGGCTGGATCCTCGACGGCGACAAGACCCTCATCTCCAACGTCGGCATCGCCCACCAGATCGTGATCTTCGCCAACGCCGACCCCGCCGCAGGCCGCAAGGGCATCTGCGCCTTCCTCGTCCCCGCCGACGCCCCCGGCCTCACCGTCGAGGCCATCCCCATGACCCTCGATCACCCGCTCGGAAAAATCCACCTGCGCGGCTGCCGCCTCCCCGCCGACGCCCTCATCGGCGCCCCCGGCGACGGCCTCCGCCTCGCCCTCGCCACCCTCGGCACCTTCCGCACCTCCGTCGCCGCCGCCGCCTGCGGCATGGCCCGCCGCGCCCTCGACGAAGCCGTCTCCTACGTCAAGCGCCGCCACCAGGGCGGCGGCCCCCTCTCGCAGAAGCCCACCGTCCAGGCCACCCTCGCCGGGATGGCCACCGAGCTGGAGGCCGCCCGCCTCCTCACCTTCCGCGCCGCCTGGGAGAAGGATCGCGGCGGACGCGCCGCCATCGAGGTCGCCATGGCCAAGCTCCACGCCACCGAAGCCGCCTTCCTCATCATCGATCAGGCCGTCCAGCTCCACGGCGGGCTCGGGGTCACGCTCGGCACACCGGTCGAGCGCCTCCTCCGCGAGATCCGCCCGCTCCGCATCTACGAAGGTACTTCCGAAGTGCAGAGGGGAATCATCGGGGGGATGCTGGTCGGATAGTGAACTATCCGGCCAGCCCCCGATGATGCCCCTCTGCACTTCGGAAGACGTTTTTTGGGTCGCGCCGCTCATGCGGCGCTCCGTATGGCATGGGGGGGACGAGGTTATCCGGGATGGCGATGGGAGGGGTCGGGGGTTTCTGGTATGGGGGTGGTTTGGAGGGTAGGATGGGGGCGGTGGAAGGGTGTTCCGCTCATCCGTCAGCATGCGGCTGCCACCGTCTCCGAAGGGACGGCGGAACATCGCCAATTTGAGTGCGCTCAGCGCGTCGCGCGGAGGAACATCGTCCGTTTGAGTGCGCTCAGCGCGTCGCCCAGCGGAACATCGCCATTTTGAGTGCGCTCAGCGCGTCGCGCGGCAGAACATCGCCATTTTGAGTGCGCTCAGCGCATCGACCAGCGGAACATCGCCAATTTCAGCGCGCTCAGGACGCCGCCCCCAAAATCCACGGGAGTTTTATACCGAACCACCGGGCTTCCCCAGCATCCATAGACAAAGGACACACCGGACCGCGACAATTCTCCTCCCCACCCTCCCCCACCCTCCCGCCCCCCCTGAAAACCCGCAACCTCTCCCGTTCCCAGACCTCTTGCCCGACCGATTTCCCCGACCCGCCCCGGCTGGCCCGGTGGATGTGGGGGACGTAAAACCAAAAGAGCCCCCGACATCACAGATACGACCGTCCCCCACATTCACCAAGGGCTCGGGCCAGCCGTCGCGCCATCTTTGGCGCGGGGGGAGGCACCAGCG
>JBEIQZ010000895.1:0-1382 GCA_040376255.1 Alphaproteobacteria bacterium | reverse complement strand
CGTTTTGAGTCGATGGTCGAGATCGATCCGATCCTCGTCGGCGACCCCGACGGGCCCGCCGAGGCCGAGGTCGACTTCTTCATGCAGCTCTGCCGCTGCCGCCCCGGCGAGCAGATCCTCGACGCCGCCTGCGGGGTCGGCGTGCATGCGCGCCTGCTCCAGGAGCGCGGCATGGCGGTCACCGGGATCGACCTCTCGCCGCGCCTGCTCCGCGTCGCCCGCGACGGCTGGTCGGGCGCCGCCCCCGGCCCCGCCTGGATGCCCGGCGACATGCGCTGGCTGCCCCGCTCCGGCCCCTTCGACGCTGCGCTGCTGCTCGGCCCCAGCCTCGGCTTCTTCGAGGACGACGACGAGCACCGCCGCGCGCTCTCCTCGGTGGCCGATGTGCTGCGCCCCACCGGGAAGCTCGTCTGCAACCTCTACAACCCCTGCGCCTGGGCCGCCCGCCCCGTCACCTCCCACCGCGCCGTCGAGGGCGATGACGGCCAGGAGGTCATGGACATCGTGCGGAGCTGGCGCTTCGACATCATGAAGGGCCGCCTCGAAGAGAAGACTGTCGTGTTCCGCGACGGTGTGAAGCGCGAGCTGCCGCCCTCCTCTGTCCGGGCGTGGACGCCCCCCGAGATCCAGGCGCTGTTCCGTGCCGCCGGGTTCCGCAAGGTGTCGATCTACGGCAGCGACGGGTTCGCCGTGCCGGAGGAGCCGATGCCGGTGCAGGCGCAGGAGTCGCTGTTCTTCTGGGTGCTGGCGGAGATTTAAGCCGTGAGCTTGAACTTCTCCATCCGGTACCGCAGCGCGTAGCGCGTGATCCCCAGCAGCCGCGCCGCCGCCGACTGGTTCTGCCCGGTGCGTTCGAGCGCCTGGATGAGCAGCCCGCGCTCGACGGCTTCGAGGTCGACGCCCTCCTCGGGGAGCATGAAGGGGCAGCCGCCGGTGGACGCTCCGGCCTCGGCGAAGCGCAGCTCGGCGGGGAGGTCTCCGGGCTGGATGACGTCGCCCTGCATCAGGATGATGGTGCGCTCCATGATGTTGCGGAGCTCGCGCACGTTGCCGGGCCAGCGGTAGCGCTGGAGGGTCTCCATCGCCTTGCCTGAGACGCCCTTGACGGTGCGGTGGAAGTTCTTGTTGAGGCGCTCGGTGAAGTGCTGGATGAGGAGCGGGATGTCCTCGCGGCGCTCGCGGAGCGGGGGGACCTCGATGGGGACGACGTGGAGGCGGAAGAACAGATCCTCGCGGAAGCGCCCGGCGCGCACCTCGTCGCGGAGGTTGCGGTTGGTGGCGGCGATGACGGCGGTGTCCATCGGGATGTCGGCGATGCCGCCGACGCGGCGGAAGCGGCGGTTCTCCAGCACGCGCAGCAGCTTGGACTGCATGCCGATGGG
>JBEIQZ010000018.1:0-28359 GCA_040376255.1 Alphaproteobacteria bacterium | reverse complement strand
TGGTGGTCGGATAAGACCGAACAAGGCGATTCTCCTAACCAAAGAGAGATCTTCTGATGCAAACCGCATTATAATCAATATTAATAAATAAAAATTCTTAGTTATTTTTTTAATTTTAAGTAATATCATATCAAATCGGATGGATTAACTCATGGCGATGATTGCACTCTTTATAAATATTGCATACGCAAATACAATCAATCCTGGCGATATTGATCATAACTATTATCGTGATGAAACTGGTCAAATTCTTGCAAATATTGATATCTTTGTCTCTTATTATGAAAATAGCAAAATAGATTTGAAATCAAATTGGAACATCGAGTGGAATGCAAACCTTGAAACCAAAGAAGAATCATGTATTGTTGTAGATTATGATGTCCACATGTACGGTTTTTTATTTTTACCAATAACACATAATTATAATGATGAAATTAGAAAAAAACAAATAGAACAAGAAGAAATGATTGTAAAAGGCGTAATTGCTATGAAAAGAATAGAAAACATACAAATACAAAATTTTCAAGCTTCAACTTGTGATATTTTGAATGATTTAATTGATTTAAAAATTTCTAATATTATAAATGAAATAACAAATAGCACAAAACAATATTTTTATCCACATCCAAAACATTTTGGATATTATTTGACTAATTTTAGCTCTAAACATCTTTAATATATAAATTTTTTCATCAAAATCTTCTGCCTCCTGAAGACACGACGATCCTCGAAGATCGGATAGAGATCCCCGACGCCGGGGTTCCCTTTTGCAACGCTCTCTCCTTCTGTCCGGCGGCGCCCTCGCCGCCATACTGGCCGCCCTCGCCGCCCCTGTCCTCGCGGGCGTGAGCGGCCAGGAGATGTTCACCGCCTCGGCCTCAGCGACGAGCTGGCTGCAGTCCTCGTGGAGCCGCTTCGAGGAGAACTACCACCCGAACTACGCCTTCGACGGCGATCCGGCGACGGGCTGGGTCGAGGGGAGCAGCGGCGACGGCGCGGGCGACGCGATCCAGTGGCCGATCAGCGCGATCCGGTCGGCGCGGAGCCTGAGCCTGGAGATCCGTTCGGGCTACCACAAGTCGGAGGGGTTGTTCACGGCGAACGCCGCGCCCCGGCAGGTGCGGGTGACGGTGCTGGACGCGCGGGGCGGGGCGGTGGCGACGCTCGACGCGGAACTGGCGCGCACGATGGCGCCGCAGACGCTGACGGTGCCGCTGGTGGCGGATCGGTCGTTCAGCGGGGTGCGGCTGGAGATCCGGAGCGTGTGGCCGGGGACGAAGTACAAGGACACCGTGATCAGCGAGATCCGGACGTTCGTCGATATTGTCCCGGTGAGCGGCGCCGCGCCCTATGACGCGGCCTTCGAGCAGTCGAAGCGGGCCGCGCTGCTGGCCTGGAAGAAGGAGCGGGTCGAGCGGGCGGCGTGGTTCGCGAGCGTCCCGGCGACGTACCCGTGGTCGGGGACGCATGCGGATCGGCAGGAGCCGGCGGCGATGGAGGCGGCGGCGATGGAGGCGACGCTCGCGCCGTTCCGGACGCTGGACGCGGAGCTTGCCAGGGGCGCGACCCGCTGGCTGATCACGCAGAAGAACAGGTTCCCGGTGCCGGACGGCATCTACGACGACACCGGCAACACGCAATTCGCGCTCAGCCTGTTGCGGGCGGCGGACTTCGGCTTCTTCGAGGCGCAGGGCAGCACCGCCTACAAGAAGGTCGAGGGAGAGGAGGGGATGTACCAGTCCGTCGAGCGATCCAGCGCGGAGGTCGCGTGGGAGGGCGCGCCCGGCGGCGCCCCGAAGGCGGCGGCGTGGAGCCTGCGCTGGCGCTCGGACGGGCGGGAGCTGAGCGTGGTGGACGGGCGGACGGTGGTGACCTGGGACGCGGAGGGCAGGCTCTCGGCGGTGTACCAGAACAGCACGGACGCCGGAGAGTCGATGTGCAGGCACAACCTGGAGCGGCTGCTGTCGCCGAAGTGGGAGGACGGGAAGGTGTCCGCGCTGCTGGAGGTGCGCTACGAGCGATCGGTCGCGTCCCCCGAGCGCAGCTGCACGCCGTACAATGAGCGGAGCGTCGCCCGGATCGCGCTGCTCCCGTGATGGCAGGGCGGCTGGGCCTGAGCGCGCTGCTGACGGTGCTGCTGACAGTGCCGCTGACGGCGCTGCTGACAACAGTCCGCGCAGAATCTACGTTCAACTTCGGCTTCTCGCGCGGAGAACAGCCCGTCGATGTGCGATCTCCGGCGGTCATGCAGCATGTGTCCGGCTGCGCTGAGTGCCACCCGCGCCAGCATGCGGCGTGGTCGGGGTCGCGGCACGGGCTGGCCTGGACGAACGACGTGTTCGCCGTCGCCTTCGCCGCCGAGCCCCGCGCCTGGTGCGTCAACTGCCACGCGCCGCTCGCCGCGCAGGCCGCCGAGGTCGACCTGGGCGCCTACCGGGAGCGGCTGCGCTCCGCCCGCCTCGTCCCGCCCGCGCCCGAACCCCACGCCGCTGAGGGCGTCGGCTGCCCCGCCTGCCACGTGCGCGACGGCGCGGTGCTGGTCAATGTGCCGGGACAGCAGATGCACCCCTCGCGCTACACGCCGGAATTGCGCGGATCTGAGATGTGCGCGGGCTGCCACGAGTTCAACATCCACCTCGAAGACGGCAGCCCCGGCGCCGTGCCGATGCAGGCGACGTTCAGCGAGTGGCTGGCGTGGAGCGCGGAGGCTCCGGGCGCAGCTCCGGGCGCGGCCCCGACCTGCCAGGATTGCCACATGCCCGGCGCCGATCACCGGCTGCGCGGCGTCTACGACCGCGACTGGCTGCGGGAGAGCGTGCGCGTCACCGAGGATCGGGGGACGGATCGGGGAAGCGGGGAGGATCGGGGCGCGAGGCAGGCGCTGATCGTGGAGACGGTCGGCGTCGGCCACCGCTTTCCCACCGGGGATCTGTTCCGGCACCTGACGCTGGAGGAGGAGGTCGGCGGTGTGTGGCGGGAGATCGGCTGGATCGGGCGTCAGTTCGGCGTGGTGGAGCTGCCGGACGGGAGCCGGGAGAAGCGCCTGACGCTGGACACGGCGCTGCGGCCAGGGGCTCCGGCGCGGTTTGTGTGGGGCGGCGGGCGCTGGCGGCTCCGCTACCACTATGTCTCGGCGGAGGAGGAGCGGGCGCGGCGACTGCCGCTGGAGGATGTGGTGTGGACGGGGTGGGCGGGCGATCCATCTTGAAGGACGACGAGAGGTATCAACGGGGTATCAATGACCCGTTGATACCCCTGCTTCCGAATTGACAGGGGGGGTATCAATCTGCGAGGAGGGGTATCAATGCCTCTGCGACGAGGATTGACAGGGGGTATCAATCCTGAAAACCGGCGTATCTCCGTTGACACGGGGTATCAACGCTCCTGGCTCACTCCGCCTCCTCCGGCGGGACTGAGGCGAGCCGGGTCGCGGCGCGGATGGCGTCGAGCGCGCCCTCTTTCAGGCCGTCGGCGGGCCAGGGGCAGCCGGGGGTGCGCTCCAGCAGCAATTCGATGTCCCCGGTGGCGACCTTCTGGATGTCGGGGAGGATGGGCTCGCCGGGGGAGGCGCTGGTGCTGGTCTTGGCGATCTGCTCCAGGACGTCGTTGATGCAGATGGGGGCGCCCTGGTCGAGGACGCCGTCGGGGGAGGCGGGCATGCGGTTGTAGGCGCCGAGGATGGCGACGGTCCAGAGCTGGGACTGGGAGGGCATGAGGACGGGGCGGCCGTCGCCGTCGTAGTCGAGGAGGATGGTGAGCATGACGCGGGCGGCAGTGCTGAGGGTCTGGGCGAGCCAGCGGTCATCGAGGCGGAGGTCGGCGATGCCGGTGGCGTCCATGGCGGCGTCGGGGGTGCCGAACTCGCGGGAGATGCGCTCTGAGACGCCCCAGCGACCGGCGAGCGGGATGCCGTCGACGACGTCGGTGTACTGGATGGGGCAGGCGATGTCGTTGACCGGGTGCCAGAGCAGGAGGTAGCGGGGCAGGTCGTCGCCGAGGAGGGACTGATACTTCAGGCACTCCTCGGGGACGTTGATCTTGGGGGTGTCCTCGATGTCGAAGGCGACGAGGTCGATGAGGGCGGGGCGGGCGGAGACGTCGCGCTTCTGGAGGTCGTTGCCGCCGAGGCGCTCCCCGGCGAGGTCGAGGGCGGTGGCCTGGGCGGCGCTGAAGGCGAGGGCGGTCTCGGCCTGGAGGCCGAGCAGCTTGCGCTTCTCGTTGAGGGCGTTGACGAGATCCTGGCGGTCGCGGAGGCAGGAACCCTCGCTCTCCAGCGAGGCGGCGCGGCTGGCCTCGGATCGGGCGAGGGCGGCCTCGGCGTCGCCGGTGCGGACCTCCAGATCGGCCTTCTGGGTCTCCTGCCAGTACCAGAGCGCCGCCATCGAGGCGAAGTAGAAGCCGATGGTGAGCAGGTAGCGGATCGCGCCCTGGGAGAGGCCGAGCCGCTTGGCGATGGCCTTCAGGTTGTCGATGACGACGTCGTCCGCGTCGGTGAGCAGCGTCCAGGCGGTCGGGACGAGCCACATCGCGCCGCGCGCTGCGGCGAGCGCCTGGGAGACGCGGGCGCCGCTGCCCCCGGCGAGCATCTTCATGTCGCCGCTGCTGCGGGCGGTGAGCGACATGCCGAATTCGAAGCGGCTGGTCGGGGTGACCACCACCTCGAAGCGGCCCGCGCTCTTCAGGAACAGGCCGGTGGAGACGCGGCTGCGGATCTCGCCCCGGATGATCTCGATGGGGATGCTGCGCGAGACCTCCTGCAGCACCATGCCGCTGGCGGAGACCTCGATGCCGAGGAGCAGTTGCGCGTTGAGCGGCGGGTGCTCCTCGGCGGGCCGCAGCACGGTGCGGCGCAGCCCCCGGAAGCCCTCCGGCTGATCCGAGAGCAGGTAGAGCCGGATGCGGGTGCCAGGCTGCAGATTCAGCGTGGCCTGCATCGGGCGCGTGTTCGGCTCGACGCAGCGCAGGATCAGGGAGGACGGGGAGGAGGAAGAGGCGGCAGACATCAGCGGCGGGGCTCCATCCGGCCAAGGGTGGGCGCGACGGTGGGCGAGAAGACCGGGGTGCTCCCGAGCGGGATGATGGCGGTGAAGCGCAGGAGCGGCTGCGAGGGGCGCCAGTGCATGCCGAACGCCGGATCTGTCATCGGCGGCTGCTCTGGCACCATCGACAGCGAGATCTTGTACTCGGTCGGGCCGCGAACCTGCGCCACACGATCCAGGATGTAGTTGCGCTCCTCACCGGTCGTCGACTCCGCGAGCGCCTCCAGGAACGTAAGCAGCGGCTCAGGCGCCGGGGTGGCCGGCATCTGCACCGTCAGCCCGCGCTCCAGGTACAGCCCGTGCATCATCGCCGCCATCGCCGCAATGGAGAGGTTGCGATCCCGGCGCTCCTTCCCGGCCCACCAGTACACGATGAACCGGATGCGGATCATCGGGCCGGGCAGCCACTCGATCGTCGGGAGCCGCGCGATCCAGTTCGGCTCCCGGCGGAACATCCAGGTGTCGGGGCCGGGGGTCTCGCCCTGAGTGTGGTACCACGCCCGCAGCGGGGCCGGGAGCATGTCCACTGAGGCAGTCGCGGAGAGGTGGCGTGCCGATGAACCCTTCGGCTCGTGAGAAGGAAAAACCTGCTCCAGCGCCCGCACCATCCCCTCGGCCAGCTCGTGCCAGGCGCCGGGGATCGGGGTGGACTGATCGCGCTGCAGCCGCCCGAGCAGCGGCACCGTGCTGACGACCTCAGACCCCTTCGGGTAGAAGTCCATGTCCTCCGGCAGCAGGACGATCCCGTAGTCCTCGTCGCCGGGCTCGCGCTCCTCGGAGATGATGTTGACCTCCGGGAGGTTGGCGCGCTGCAGGATGCTCTCTGCCCAGCCGAGGACGCCCCGGTGCAGGATCTCGATTGACTCAGAAGTCCATGAAAAGGGGGTCATCCACCCTCCGGGATCGTTGGGGGCGCGGTGAGGAGCATCTCCAGGCGCAGCCCGACGGCGAGGCTTGTGCGGTTCTGGAGCGTGAGGTGGAAGGTCTCGGTCGGGGGGATCGGGAGCCAGCTGTAGGATAACCGGGCGAAGGGGGTGAGCCACATGCGCGGGTGATAAGGCGTCAACGTGGCGAACTTCGTCCGCTCGGATCGGATCGAGAGGCCGCCCCACAGCTCGCTGTAGAAGGTCGTCTCGATGCCGTTGATGCCCGGCCCGGCGAGCAGCCCGACGCGCGTCCCGATCTGCGACCGGACGAGGCGGTTGTGCCCGTCGCGGCGCTCGGCGCCCCACGGCCAGCCGAAGCGCGTCGCCAGCCCCGGCGGCAGCGGCGCCCAGCGGAAGCCGAGCGACAGGCCGAACTGCGGCTCGAACATCCAGGCGTAGTAGGTGGTGTTGCTCTCATCGAAGATGCCGAGTCCGGGCGGCAGCATCTCCAGGTGCGCCTCGATGTCGCTGTCGATGGCGACCTGCGGCCGATCCCCCAGCCAGAAGGTCAGCCCGCCCAGCAGGTCGATGCCCATACCGGAGGCGTTCACCGTGTCCGGCTCGGAGCAGTCGGAGACGACGTCGTAGTCGGTCGGCTCGGTGTCGCAGGTCCACCGGATCTGGCGCCACGGGAAGGTGAGCGCGCCGACGACGAGGTGCGGATCGTTGCTGTCCACCTGCCGCCAGCCCGGCTTGATCGTCACCTCCTCATCGCCGTGCACCGGGCGCCACGCGGGCGCCACCAGCAGCGGATCGGGCGAGGGGGCCGGCGTCCAGAACCACGCCCACGCCGACGTCCGCAGCCGGTTCTCCTCGCCGATGTCCGGCGCGGCGCGCGTGATACGGAGGTAAGGCGTCCGGGGCTCCAGATCGTGCGGGCGCTCGTCGTCGGGGCTGTGATCGAAGACGAACAGCAGCATCCCCTGCATCAGCCCGGCCTTGCGCCACAGCGGCGCATGCACGATGTCGCGCAGGTAGCGCGCCTCCTCGCTGACCTCCTCCTCCAGGATCGCCGCCGCCTCGCCGCCCTCGCCGCCCTTGATCGCCCCGGCGAGGCCGCCGACCGTGTCGGTGCTGACGCCGCCCTCCTGGATCGCGGTGACCTGGCCCTTCGCCTCCTCGGTCTTACCCTTCGCCGCCTCAGCGCTGCCGGTCACGTTCTCGATGGCCGCGTCTGCGTCTCCGTCCGGCGCCTCCTTCTCCTTCTTCGGCAGCGGCCCGTCCGAGCGGAGCCGGGGGCGGGTCGGCTGGAAGGTGCCGGAGAGCAGCGACGCCCGCACCAGCGTCGGGACCAGCCTCGGCTCAGCCATCACGATGTCGCCGCAGAAGGTCGTGGTGCGCGCCGTCATCCGCACATGCTCTGCGTCCCCCGGCTCCAGCGTCCAGAGCAGGTGCCAGCCGCTCCACGCCTGCCAGCGCACCCGCCAGATCGCCCGCCCGTCCGGCATGCCGACGATGCGCGTCACCTGGGGGACGGTGTACGACGGATCGTCGAGCAGCAGGAACGGGATGTTCTCCCGGTTCTCCCACAGCAGCTCGCCCGCCGTCATCGCCTTCTCCTTCTCCTTCGGATCGCGGCCCTCCACGATCATGTCGACGTGGATCAGCCCGATGCTCGCCTCGTCCAGCGCGGCGCGCCCATCCTGGACGGTGCAGATGGAATTGGGATCGACCGCGCCGAGCCCCTGCTCGATGAGCCGGGTGCTCTCGCTGTGGGCAGAGAGGACGTTCTGCCACTGATCTCCGGCGATCTTGGCGATCTCGTTGGGAGTGGACTTCTTGCCCGACACGTCGATGGTCCGCAGGATCCCGTACTGCACGTGATCCAGCAGCAGCCGCGTCTCCTCCTGGTAGGCGCGCGGCGACCGCTGCAGCGTCTCGACCAGCCCGATGCGCCAGATCGCCGAGACCGTGTCCGTCGGCACCACCCCGTCCGTCGCGAGGTTCGCCCGCAGCCACGCCCGCAGCGCGCCGGACGACGGCTGCATCACCTCCTTGCGGAGCACCTCAGCGAACTCCCGGCGCGTCGTGTCGCCGGGGGTGACGCCGAGGTTGATCTTGTCCATCACCACGCGGCTCCACCCGAGGTAGAACCCCTCGTCCGCCTTGTAGCGCAACACCCAGCGCCGGATGGACGCCACGATCACGTCGTCCGGCAGCCGCGCCGGGTTCACATGGAAGTTCCGTGACAGCGACAACTCGCTCCGGCTCAGCCGCTCCGCGATCGCGTCCTCGGCGTCCGTCTGGCTGCGCGCGGCGGCGACCAGATCGCGCGATCCGCCGAGATCCGCGCCGAACCGGGCGTTCCGCATCAGCGTGATCGCCGCGAGGCTGCGGAGCTGGTTCAGCGTGTACTCCCGCATCGCGAAGCGCGCGACAGCCGTCCCGGTCTGGAGCACGAACTCATCGAACAGGTTCACCGCCAGATCCTGGAGCCCCTGGTAGCTCGCCTCCGTCGTCAGCAGCGACGGCGCCCGGTAGAGGGGGTCGCTCTGCACGCTGCGGTTGAAGGAGTGCAGCGGGCGCTCCTCGTCCCGGGCGGCGTGGAACGGGAAGAACTGCTCGTAGAACGGACCGGAGTAGCCTGGATCGGCGTCCATGATGTTGTAGTCGTAGCGCCGCCCCTCGTAGCCCATGCGGAGCGCGAACCGGCCCTGCATCAGCGTCATCTGCGGCCCCGGCCGCGTCCCCGAGCCGTCGAGCGCGGGCAGCCGGTAGCTCACCATGTCGAACACGCCGCCCGTCGTCGGCAGCTTGTTCTCGGGATCGGGGATCGCGAACATGTCGGGCCGGTACCACGAATCCATCTCCGGCAGCGCCACCCGCAGCCGCTCCTTCTGCTGCATCTCCCACTGATCAGAGGCCGTCGGGAGCCCGGTGTACCCAGCAGCGAACAGCGTCGCCTGCGGGACGTCCCCGTCCCGGCTCCACCGCCGCGCGAGGACGTCCCAGAGCTGCGCGTAGCTGTCAGAGATGTTCTTTGACGCCGCCTCCCGCGTCCCGTCGTCGCGCGCCCACTTCCGCCCCGACTCCGGACAGGCCGGATCGCCCTCCGGGCACCGGATCAGATCGGGGTAGCGGAGATCGTCCTGCGGCATGTACAGCCAGACCCGCTCCACGCACTGCCCCTTCACCGCTTCGTCTACCGGGCAATTGTGACCGGGATCCGCGTCGATAAATCCGATGCTCTGGACGCCGGGCGCCGGCGGCAACGGCGCCGGATCCTCAGCCTTCGCCGGGCGCACCCAGAGCAGCGCGGAGCAGAGCGCGATCGGCGCCAGCGCAAGTATGGTAAGCGCCGGGATCGGCGACGGGCCACCTGGCGGGCCGCCTGGCAGGTCGCGCTTCAGGATCGCCCGGAGCCGGGACAGGGACAAAGACGGGGTCATCGGCCGGTTGGACATTCAGAAACTCTCCCGCAGACGTATCAACGCCCGTATCTGCTGCATCTCCCGCTGGATCTCCTGAAACATCTCCCGCGCCTCGGGACTCTGCTGCGTGAGGATCCGCAACGCCAGCAGGAGCTGCTCCGGCTCGATGTTCGCCGGGAGCTGGATCTGCTGGGCCTTCACGCTCTTCCGGCGCGCAGGCGCCCTGGAAGCTCCCGACGGCTGGCTGACTGTCCGCATCGGGATCTCCTCTGGGACCGACTCCTCCGCCGGGGGCTCCTCTGCCGGGGTGCTCTGCCAGCCCCGATCCGGCGTCCACACATGGTTGCCCGGCCCTGAGGGCGGCGGCGGCGGTGGGCGGACGGCCTTCGGCTTCGGCTCCGGACGGGGCTCAGGGCGCGCCTTCGGCGCAGGCGGGGCCTCCTCCCTCTGTGCATCCGGCTCGGCGACGCGCGGAAGGAGCCGCTCGACCGCCCGCCGCGTCAGCAGCGGCGCCGACGCCGCCGCCGCGAATTCAGGCTCTGCGCCCGGCACCCCCGCCCAGACCTCGCCCTCCGGCGCTGCCCCGGGCGCTGTCCCGGGCGAGCGGAACCCCCGCCGCACCGCCGGCGCCGGCCGCAGCCCGCGCCGGCTCCGTGACCCGCCCCGCGCACCGCCGGTCGCCCGACCGGGCGCTGAACCGGGCGCTGAACGGGATGCCTGCGCGCCCGATCCCGGCGTCCCGTCACGCTCTTCCGCCTGGACGCGCCCTGACAGCCCCGACAGCAGCACCGCTTCCGCGCCGAGCGTCGGCGCAGCAGGCATGCCGCCCGACCTCAGACCGGCGCTGACCTCCGCCCGGCCCGGCGGCGCGCCGGACGATCCGCCAGTGACGGCGCGGGGATCCGATCCGGCGCCCGGCGCCCTGGCTCCCGGAATGACGATGCCTGGATCGACCGGATCATGCCCGGCTCCCGGTCTCCGGTTGCCCGGCCGCCCGGTCGAACCCTGCGCAGAAGGATCGACGCCCGACCCGCTGCCCGTCCTGCCCGTCCTGTCCGGCTCCGTCCGCCCACCGCGCAGCAGCACCCCGTCCGCCGCAGCCCCGCCGGGCCGCTGGATCACAGGAGAGGGCGCGCGGAGCGGAGTGACCGGGGCGCGCAACCCCGCCCGGATCGGGCGGGGCGGGAGGAGCACGCGGGATGCCCGCCCTGCCACCCCGCTGAGTATGCCTCTGAGTATGCCTCCGGGTCGCGCGGGTGCCCTCTGCGCCGCAGAACCGCGCCCGTCCGCCCGCCCCGGCGCGGCGCCTGACACAGCCGGACGATCCGCCCCGCCGGTCAGCCGGTGAGCCGGGCGCCCATCAGCGCGGTCGGCAGCGACGGGCGCCTGATCCTCCCGGGAGCCGCGCACGCCGGGCGCGCGCGCCACCGGACGCAGCGTGCGCCCGGACGCTGCTTTCTGCCCGGACGCTGCTCCCCGCCCGGATGCCGCTCCCTCCCCGGACAAGCGCCCGGCCTGATCCACCGGCGGACGCCGTTCCAGGATGACGCCGGTGGAGCCGACGCCGGAGAGCGATACCGCCGAAGGGGCCGAAGGACGGTGCTCCGACCCGTCGGGGATCTGCCCGTCCGGGCGCGCAGGCGCGCGGAAGACCACCGAAGGGCGCAATCGTGGCATGTCCGGACGCGCCGGCGCGCCCGGACGCGCGGGCGCGCCGATCCGCTCTGGACGCCCGGAGAGGCGGGGCGCGGCAGGCGACGCAGGCGCGGCGGGCGCGATCAGGCGCGCAGAGTCCCGGTGCGACCGCACCCGCTGGATCACCCGCTGAACCCCGGTGGGGAGGGAGGCGCGGACGGGGCGGACAGAGGGGCGCGGCGCGTGTACCACCGGACGCGCCGGGCGGGCGCGCGCCCCGCTGCCGGGCGCCGGGGCAGCCCGATCCGGGCGGGACGGCGCGGCCCCCCGCTCCACACCGCGCGGGATCGGAGGATCGGCCCGATCCGCTGAGCGGACGGCGCCACGATCTGCGCTCCGGGCGCGGGGCCGGGTGTCCTTCGACAGCCGGGCGCCTGGCGCTGTGCTACGGGCAGAGGCGCGATCCGGGCCGCTTTCCGGGCCTCCGGGCGCCGCAGGACGGCCTGAGAAGGTGCGGGGGGCCATCGCCAGCAGCACCGGGGCGGCGGTCGGGAGCGGCGCCTCCTCAGGACGGGCGGGCGCCGGAGGGCGCGCCGGAACCTCAGAACCCTGCTGCACCGGCGCGAGCCGGTGGATGCGGAGCGGCGAAGGAGCAACCGACGATGCTGATCCCTGGCTCCCGCCGGGGGCGGACGGGCGGGCGGGCTCCGTGCGCAGCGCTGTGTAGCGGGGGCGCGGGCCCTGGGGCGCAGGCGCGCGGGGCGCAGGTGCGCGGGGCGCAGGCGCGCGGGGCGCAGGCGCGCGGGGCGCAGCCGGGGCATCTGTCTGGACGGCAGGCTCAGGCGGCGGGCTGCTGAGCAGGATCGGCGGCGCATGAAGGATCGCGGCGCTCGCCGGGATCGTCCCGCCGCGTCCGGATGGGCGACCTGCCGCCTGTATCCGATCGGAGCGGTCGCCCTCCGGTGCTGTTCTTGGTTGAACCGGGCGGCCGGCCGGGCCGAGCCGGAGCCGCATCGGGGCAGGGGCGCGCAGGTAGCCGCGATCCGGCGGCTCCGGCTGGATGGGGCGGGCTGCGGGGATAAGAGAAGCCGGGAGGGGCGCTTCCTGGAGCGCAGGCAGGCGAACGGGCTGCGCGCGCTGCAGCCGCGCGCGCAACGCAGGCGCGGGGATCGGGCGCAGCCGTTTTCCGGGGCGGGAGCCGATCCCTTCGGCATCGGCAGGCCGCGCGCCGGGGCGGGGCGGGGCCTCGGGCGCAGACGGGAGCGGGACGCGCCCGGTCGCCGCGCGCCGCACGAACGGACGGACGGCGGGCGGGCGATCCGGCCGCGCCTTCGCGCGGAGCGGGGTCGTCGGAGCGGATCGCACCGGACGGGCGGAAGGTTCAGCCCGCTGGATCGGGCGGGGCGCAGGCGCGCGCTCTGCCTGCCGGGGCCGCTCCGGGCGGGGCGCCGGGGGGCGCGCGCGGGACGGGCGGACCGGGGCGGGCGGTTCCGGCGCCGGATCGCGGGGACGATCCGACGACAGCAGCACTGCAGCGGGCGCGATGATCGGCGCAGACGCCGGTTGAAGCTCCAGCGCGGGGCGCCACCGGTGGAGGCGTATCGGGCGCGGCCCGGACGGATCTTCCCTGGACGGACTCTCCCCGGGAGACGCCCTCCCTCCGCTGGCTCGCGCCGCAGCCGGGCGGATCTGCGGCGCGGCCTGTCCGGATGTCAGACCTCCGGGAGACACGACCGTTGGCCGATCCGGGCGGGTGTCCGCGCGTCCCGGAAGGGCGGGCGCGCTCCGCAACGCAGCGCCGGGCGGACGGAAGACCGGCGGGGCGCGGAGCGCGGCGGGGCGCGCGGATGACACCGCAGGACGCGCCGCAGGGCGATCCGCAGAACGCGTCGCAGGGCGACCCGCTTCTGCCTTCCCGGCAGGCGGCTCCGGGCGGGGCGCCCGGTCATCTGCCTCCGGGCGGACGATCAGGTGCATCGCCTCAGGGCCTCCGGCGACGGAGACAGGGGCGGCGGGGCGGGGCGCGTCGCCCGGGGGCCCGGCGTCTGGACGGGCGGCGATCAGCGGCGCGCGCCGGAGCGCTGCCGGCAGGGATCCGGCGCTGCGGCCCTGAGCCTCTGCCGACGGCACCCGTATCAGCGGGAGACCGGCCAGAGCGCGGGGCGGGCGATCCGTCGGCGCATCGACCGGACGGCGATCATCGGCCTGTACCCGCCGATGCGGCGCGGGCGCAGCCGGCGCTGTCGAGGATATGAGGAGCGGCTCAGGGGGGGCGAGCGGGGGGGCCGGCACCATCCGCCCCGCCGGCGTGCGTCGCGGCGCCCCGGGAGCGGCCGGCTCCGGCTGGAGGCGCGGCGGGCGGAGCGCGTCGGCACGGAGTCCGGCACGGAGCCCGTCAGCACGCAGCCCGGCACGGAGCGCGTCGGTACGGAGGGCGTCGGTACGGGCATCGGAGCGGGCGTCTGCCCGCCGCGCCTCGTCCGCGCGGGCATCGGAGCGGGCGTCTGCCCGCCGCGCCTCGTCTGCGCGGGTATCCGCCTGTTGACGGAGCAGATCGTCGCGGAGGGACGCTGCCCCGGCGCGCGATGCAGCGCGGCGCTCCCCGTCTGCCCGGAGGCGGGCGTCTCCGATCTCCCCGCGACGCGCCGTGTCGGCGCGGGCAGCGGCGCGGGCAGCGGCGCCCATCCGGCGCGCAGCGTCCTCATCGGCGCGGGCGTCAGCGCGGGCGGCCAGCGCATCCACCCGGCGCGCAGCGGCGTCAGCGCGGGCGCGGGCGTCAGTGCGGGCGTCGGCACCTGCACGGGCGTCCGCGCGGGCGTCGGCACCGGCGCGGGCGTCGCGCGGGGCATCGGGCTGAGCCGGGGCGATCTGGGCCGGCGTCCGGGCGAGCAGCACGCCGCTGCTGCCGGGGAGGCTGGCTGTCCCGGGAGGCTGGATCGGCGCCCGCAGCGGGGCGCGCGCAGGCGGGCGGCCTGCCTGACCCCCCGCGTCGCGGCGGTCGGCGGGGCGGGGGAGCGCTTCCCGGAGGCTCCGGGGCGCGCTGTCCTCTCTGTCGCGGTGGGAGAGGTGGCGCACATCCGGCAGGTGTATCGGACGGATCCTGCCGGATGCGGCGCGGGTCACGAAGACGGTGCGCGTGGACTGGTGGGGGACAGAGCTGCGGATGAACAGAGACGCCTGCTCAGGAGGGGCAGTCGCCAGAATATAGAGCAGATTGATATTGAAATTTTGATTGCTGAGGGTGCCGCGCATCCACAGATTGATCCGCCAGCGCTCCCTGCTCCACAGATCCGTGCGCCACAGCCCCTCCCCGGCAGCGGCCAGCCCCCGCCAGGGCAGGCCCGGCCCCTTCACGGCCCGGAGGAGCCGCGATGGCTGGAGCAGGGGGGGGCTGACGTCCGGCTTCACGGCTTCTGCTCACCCGATCGGCGCCCACGCCGGCTGGCCGGGTGGCTGGAGGCAGACCCCTCGTCGACGGAGACCCGGTCGAGCGAGCGGAGCCGCTGCATGCGCTCCTCGGCCTGCTCCTGCTCCAGCAGGAGGCGGGCGATGGCGCGGAGCAGGGAGGGATCGAAGGGTGGATCGCTCCCGGGGGCGGGCGGCATCACTCACCTCCCATGACGTTCATATCCGGGCCATCGACGGCGCCCTCCTGCTCCGGGGGCGGGACGCCCGGCCAGTAGTCGGCGCGCTCTTCCGGCACCCGGCTCCACAGATCCGGCACGCGGCGCAGCCCGGCGAGGACGAGGAGCATCATCATGCCGCTGCCCGCGAGGAACAGCCCGTGGGGCGTCCAGCGGTGCGCGGAGGCGACCTGCTCCGAGATCACATCGACCTTCCCGGGGATCGCGAGCGGCGCGCGGGCGACGTTGTAGCCGACCGCGTAGCCCCAGCTCCGGGGGCCGAACGAGCCGCCGAGGGAGCTGGCCAGATCGTCGATCTGGGTGGCGGTGCTGCCGGGGGGGATGATCTGCACGTGGAGATATTCGGGGTGAGCGAGCAGCCAGCCGATGGCGTCGGTGGCGGACTCAGGGGAAGGGAGCGGGATCAGCTCCTGGTTGAGCTGCTGGCGGGAGATGTCGCGGAACGCCTCGACCACCTGCCAGCCCGGCACTAGCAGCATCGTGTAGAAGTACTCGTCCGATGAGAACATCGGATAGCGGTAGGGGAGCTGCCCGATGATGTCCTCGATGGAGCGCCCGCCCTCCTCTCCCCGGCTGAGCGGCAGGGTGCGGATCTGATCCTTGCCGTAGGTAAGCAGGATCGTCTCGCCCTCGATCTTCAGCGTCACGTCGATCCACCCGCTGCCGACCGCATCCACATCGGAGATCCACTCGACCGGCGCGCTGGCGCGCAGCGGGATCCAGCCGCGCGTCGGCGCGGGTAGCGCCTCGTCCATGTTGCAGTCGCGGATGCGCGAGGCCCAGATGTCGGTCGGCACCATGTCCAGCGAGTCGACCGAGGAGCCGCTGACCGGCGGGCTGCTGCCCTTGATCTGGAGGCAGGCGTCAGGAGGGCCGATCAGCGCCGGAACCGGCTTGCGCTGCCCGAGGAAGTAGGCGCGATCCGCGCCCGATCCGAGCGGGGTGGGCGCGGTCAGCAGCAGCGCCTGACGCACCTGCGCGGACTCGCCGCCGATCCAGCCGCGCCCGACCTTGTGCTCCAGACAGAGCGATATCTCGATCTGGGTGCGGACCAGCTCCAGGATCTCCTTCTCCTCCCGCGAGGCGTCGTTCGCCGTCGTGAGGCCGAGCCGCAGGCGGCGCGGGATGACGGCAGGCTCCATCAGGACGCCGCTGCTGGCGCTCTCCCCCACCGTCACGCGCACGTCGGCGCGCGAGAGCATCGTCCGATCCGTCGAGCGCAGCAGCAGCCCGAGCACCGGCGTCAGCCCGTTGGTCATCGCCTCCGCCTCGAACGTCCCCATACCTGCCGGACCCTTCGCCCGACCGCAGGAGGAGTCCATCCCCGGCGACGGGCTCCAGACCATCGACGGCTCCCAGCCGGGTTGGAGCGCGCGGGTGGCCGAGACGTCGTAGACGCCGGCCAGCTCCCAGCCCGGAGCCGCGCCCTTCACCGCTGGCGCCGCAGGGACAGCAGGCGCCGCAGGGACAGCAGGCGCCGCAGGGACAGCAGGCGCCGCAGGAGCCGCAGGAGCGTCTGCCGGGGCGGCAGGAGCGTCTGCCGGGGCGACAGGAGCGTCTGCCGGGGCCGCAGGGGCGTCGGGCGCGGCGAGCGCGGTCGCGAGGATCGCAAGTGTCCAGAACAGGCGCACGCTACCCCCCCGCCGGTGCATAGTCTTCGATCTGAGGCATCCGGAAGGTCTCGTATTCAGCCGCCGCGATGAGCGCCTGCCCGATCTCAACCTCATATGCCCGCACATATCCCTCCACCGAGATGACCAGGATGCTGCCGTCCTCCAGCCAGAGCTTCTCCGTGTCCGCCGCGACCTGCTGCACGCAGACATCGGGGACGCCCTCCTCCCACTTGTAGGTCGCCAGCCGGCGGCGCCGGCTCTCGCCCGGCTTGGGGTAGGCGCGGAGGATGACGATCTTCTTGGCCTGGGAGTTGCCGGCGCCCAGCGCGGCGACGTCCTGCTGGCCCCGCAGGTAGAGCGAGATGCGCTCATACTGGTCGAGGCCGGTGTCCGGATCGGGCTCGAACGCCGCATCGCCCATGACATGCGTCGGGAGCGGAGCGGGGGGCCGCGCCCAGAGCGGCCGGGTCGGGTTGTCGAATTTGTCGATGCGCGCGCTCCGGATCGGGACGATCCAGGGATGGATCGATCGGGTGCGCTTCAGCGTGAGCGGGTTGAGCCGCAGCGCGCCCTCCGGGGGACGCTCAAAGCCCTCCGCCACCTCCGCCACCGGCCGGTCTTTGCCGCCGGTCGGGATCGCCTCGTGCAGGATGCACTGGATCGCCACCGGCGTCGGCCTCGGCCAGATGATGCCCGCCCAGATCACTACATGGATCGCCACGACGTAGGCGTCCGCGAAGCTGAACGGGCGCCCGAACAGCGCCAGCATCCCCTGGAGCAGCCAGAGGCCGATCCCCGGCCCGATCAGCGTCAGCATCGGCTGAAACACCGGAGGGGAGTACGGCTTCTCGTCCCGCCGCCCCGCCGTATGGAGCTGAGCCAGATCCTGCATCCGCATCGTGATCATGCTCGACACCAGCAATTGCCCGCCGAGCAGCGTGGCCGGGCCGACCGCCGCGACGATGGGCAGCAGCGCCTGGATCTGCGGGCTGCCCAGCAGCCCCGCCAGCACGCACCCCGATATCGTCATCAGCGCGCCCGCGAACCAGCCGCGCACCCGGCCGCCGGGCGGATGCCAGGAGGTCGCGCCCTCGTCATACCCGACCTGCACGCAGAACACGATCGCCAGCGCGGTCATCACTGTCCCCGCCACGTTCGCTGCGAGGTGCGGCAGCAGCTCCGAGCGGAGGAGCTGCGCGATGTTGCTCGTCGTCCCCTCCAGCATCAGACCCGGCGCCAGCCCGGCCGCGTCATAGAGGAACAGCAACATCCACGGCGTCAGCACGATCGCCGCCTTCTGGAGCGCCGCGTCCGTCGCGCTCCGCCGCCGGACCAGCATCGGGTGGGCAGTGTCCCCGATCGTCCGCCCGCGCAGCAGCGCCGCCGCGCTCACCGCGAGCGTCATCCACGCCGCGCCGTCCTGGCGGGCGAAGAAGTGACCGAGCGGCACGATCGTCTGAGCGCAGGTCAGCGCCCAGCCGAGCGCGATCAGATCGACGTTGTCAGTGATGAACTTTCGTGCGAAGGCAAATGGCAACAGGATCTTCACGGGCTCGCCTCTTCGTTGCGGATCGTCTGCAGCGCCGCCTCGATCCGGAGGCGGGTGTCCTCGATGCCCCGCGCACAGGGATAATCAAGCTGACCTTCCGGCAATGCGCCCTCCTGCGGCAGATAGGGCAGGATGATCTCACACCACGGGTTCGGTGGGATCGGGAAGCGCGAACCCTTGTCAGGATTCACATAGATCTCCCTGCGTTGTGGCGCAGGCCAACGGTCCTTCGCCGCGCCGATCCAGTAGCTCGGGACCGGGCGCCCGGCGCGCAGATCCTCCATCAGCATCGGCGTGAAGCATTGGGTCGCGATCGCGCCGCAGGCCGACATGCTGCTCATGCGGCCATAGGTGCTCAGATCCTGCGCGGCCAGCGCGGCGATCCCGGCGGGGCTCCCGGTCACGCGGGTGTCGACGGTGCCGTCCGGCCCGGTCTTCTGGACGCTCCCGGCCCACTCCTGCGGGGAGACGCCCTCAGGGAGGATCCCGTCCTTCTCCTCACCGAAGTAGCCCTGCGCCACGAGGTTGAACGCGCAGACCTCAGTGAACAGATCGCGCTCCGGGATCCAGGTCTCGTCGCGCAGCTTGTTCCACGGGATGCCGAGCGGATCGAGCTGCTTCGGGTTGTCATCCACCGGCACCCGACCGTCCCGCGTCACACACTGCGCCAGATCCGATCCCGGCGTCACCCAGACCTTGCTGCCCGCCGAGCGCACCTTGTAGTAGGCGGCGCAGACCTGCCCGCACAGCTGCTGATCGTCGACCGGCCAGCCCTGCGGATCGATCTCCGCCAGCAGCGGGTGGATCGGCGTGTACCGCTCCATCTCCTTGGTCACGATGGCCCAGCACGGCCCGGCGGCCGCCCCGCCGCGCAGGCTGCTGAGCGTCGCGTCGAGCTGGAGCTGGCTGATGATCCCGGCGTTCGGATCGTTGTAGTAGCCGGGGCCGCGCACCGGGATGTCCCAGGCGCCCGCCACGTCCCACGCCGCCGTCCGCTGGATGAGCGCGTCGTGGCAGCTCCACAGCGTCGGGCGCTTGCCGGTCCCGAACCGGGCATGCAGGTAGCGGGTCACCGCCGACCCGTCCCCGTCCAGCGGCCCGCTCAGCCGCCGCCAGCCCTCGGCCCCGATGGCGCTCAGGCCCACGCGCCCGACCCGGCGCCCCTCGATCTCCGCCTGGGAGGGCGTTCCGCCGCACAGCCCCTCCAGCGAGGTGGCCTCCAGGATGTTGCCGGTCATACCGGTGCGGTAGCACTCCGCCTCGTCCTGCGAGCGCCCGGAGAGCGCCACGCCCACCGCCATCTCCTGCAGGGCCGACGCCCCGGTGCCGCTCCGGTCGCCACCGCCCCGGACGTGGGAGGCGAGGATCGCGCCCTGCGTCCGGGCCTCCAGCCGCGTCCGGTACACCCCGCAGGCCGCCCGGATGCCCTCCACCGTGTCCACCAGCACCGGGATCGACAGATCGGCCCGCTCGAAGAACGCCGCCGGGTTCACATGATCCGGATCGCCCTCCCGCGCATAGCGGTACGGGCGTCCGAGCACGTTGAAACACGCCTTCGCCGCCGCGATCGTCGCAAGATCGTAACCGGCGTCGGGGCTGCCCACAGACTCCACCTCCGCTGCAGCGTCCAGCAGCCCGCAGGCCTCAGGATGGATGTTCTGCTCCGGGCCGAGCTGAATCGTCTCCAGCACCGGGACGCCCTTCGGGCGCTTCAGCGGCTCCTTGTCCCCGCACACCGTCGCGTCCGACCAGCGGGCCTCCACCATGTTCGCCATCTGGCAGCGGAACTCCGCCATGAACAGCTCATGTTCGGGCGAACACACCGAGAGCGCCGGCTGCGGCCTGGCCTGCGTGGGCGGCTGCGCGGCGTCCGCGCTCGGCTGAGACATGTACTGGACCAGCCCCACCAGCACCAGCATGCTCACCAGGACGACCGCCGTGCTGACCAGCGCCTGCATCGCCATCGCCAGCCACCGGCTCCCGACATCGCGGTTCTGAAGGTGACCGGGCTGGATGATCGCCGGGGTCCCCGGCCACGGATCGAGGTTGCGGGTCAGCCAGCCCGTGATCGCGAAGCCGACACGCCCGACGCCGGGGATCTCCAGCGGCCCGATGTGCCGGTGCGGATCGGTCGGGGGCGGAGAGGTCGGGGTCGGCGGCACGAAGGGCGCAGGGATCGGGATGGTGAACGCCTGGGTCAGCCATTCGTTCATCGTGAGCGGCCCCTCACTCGGCGGGAGCTGAACCAGCTCATAGCGGCCCCGGTGCGCGCTCCCCTTAAGCTCCAGCGTGCCACGGATCAGCGTCAACAGCGCGCCGTCCTGCGAGAGCGCTGCCTGCTCTCTGTCCGGATCGGGGCGGCTGGCGCTCGGCTGCCAGCCCTGATCCTCGTTGAGCAGCCAGTCTCCGCTCATGTCCTCCGGGCTCTCAGCCTCAGTCCGCTCGTTGGCCGGGCCGGGCGGCGGGAAGCTGCTGCGGACGGCTATCGCCTCCGGCCACTCCAGCACCAGCACCGGCTGCCAGCGGTTCTTCTGGCAGGGCCACACCGCCGGGCGCGACCACCGCCACCAGACCATCTCAGTCACGACATCGAGGATCTCGCGGGCGAACGGCGGCTCACGGTCGGGCGGCCCCGCCGGACCGGCCTCGAAGTACTTCGGCCCGAAACAGACCCAGAAGCCCGCGAGGGCCAGCGCCCCCTTCTCCATCCGCCACAGCACATAGAACCCGCCCTGAGTCCGCTGCGACATCGCCTGAAAGCGGTGCTTGGTGAAGAGATCTTTCCACTGCTGCCCGCTCGGCGTCGCGCCCTCCTCGATCTCCGGCAGGTGCGTCGGGACGTCGTCCACGACGTCCAGCGCCCCGCGAACTACCGACGCGATGTTCGGGAGATCGTCAGGATAAGGCCCCTGAAGATACCAGCTCGTCATGCTCATCCCCGCACCTTTCTCCCGGACTGTCCCTCAGACGGTCTCTGTGGCTCTCTCCCTGACCGTCCGGCGCGGCGGATCGCCGCCATCGCGAGGCCGGCGAGGCCGGCGAAGAGGGTGGACTGCTGGATCGGATCGGTCGGGATGGCCTCGCAGCCCGCCCCCTGGCAGGGGGAGCCCTCCGCCGCGCAGCCCAGCCCGTGCCCGACAAAGCACGGCGCGCAGGACGGGTCTTCGCAGTCGATCTGACCGTCACAGTTGTTGTCGATGCCGTCCAGGCAGGCTGAACACTCTGCCGGATCGCCGTTGTAGATGCCGATCAGATCGCCCGGCCCCTCGGGCTCGTCCCGTGAGGCGCCCGTGTTCCCGTCCGCGCAGTCGCCGCCGACGTCCGAGAGGGTGATCGTGCTGACCGCCTGCGGATCGCCCCAGCACTCCCGCAGCGTGCCGCTGACCACCTCGGTCGGGTTGAACCGCGTGATCTCCTTCCACCAGCGCAGATCCAGCTCCAGCGCCGAGCTGAAGCCCACCGTGTCCGGCACCGGGATCGCCACCTGCGACTGCGGCTGGACGTTCTCGCAGGACGTCCCGTAGAGCCGGTAGCACTCCCACTGCGTCACCGTGCGCCGCGCCTCCCGGATGCGGCCTGCAGGCCAGATGCTGCGCGTGATCAGCTCGTCCGACTGCTCCGCGCACTCCTCGGT
This sequence comes from Alphaproteobacteria bacterium, assembly GCA_040376255.1. GTDB lineage: Bacteria > Myxococcota_A > UBA796 > UBA796 > SXON01 > JBEIQZ01. The sequence continues at coordinate 6,948 of JBEIQZ010000018.1, read as the reverse complement.
GATCACCCCGAGCGACCGCGCCCACTCCACCGAGTAGAGCGTGTCGGCGCGCTCCTCCCACAGGTGCTCGTCGGCGGTCGAGACGAGATCCACCCGGATGGTGCCGCAGGTGATGGAGGTGCTGGCGGCGCAGACCTCTGAGAGGTAGATCGGGTCGTTCGCGGCGATGGCCTGATCCACCGGGTTCACCCCGTCCACCTCGCTCCCGGCGAACACCGCGTACAGCGCGTCGTACAGCCCCTGATCGCAGGGCTCGATCTCCGGCCGATCGCCCTCCTTCAGATCGTCGCCGTACCAGATCGGCACCGTGCCGGCGTTCTGGGGGACCCGGCGGCGGGGCAGGAGCAGCGGCACGAACTCGGTCGGCCCGGTGAGGCCGGTGTCGGCGGTGTCCCCGGTGTCGCCGGTGTCGCCGACCTCCATCTCACCGATCAGCACAGCCAGCAGGTAGATGTGCTCGTCCGTCTCCTCAGTCGTCCAGGCGCCGCAGGTCTGGTGGCCGTCGCGATCCTCGTCCACCCCCAGCAGCTCCGCGTCGCAGACCGTCGCGAAGCCGTCGCAGGCCGGCTCCATCCCGGGGTAGACCAGCGCGCACTGATCGTTGCAGTCCTCCAGCAGCGTCGTGTCCACTACCTGATCGGAGCAGCTCCGGGTCGAGGGCCAGAGCTGGGCGCCGTCCGGGTCGAAGTCAGTGCAGGAGAGGAAGCCGTCCTGATCGATGTCCAGCTCGCTCTCGGTGACCGTCCCCTCCCGGTCGGCCTCGACGAGGCCCGCGTCCTCGTCCAGCGCGCTCGGCAGCCCGTCCTGATCGGTGTCGGCGCCCCGGAAGCTGCTGCAGTCGTTGTCGACCCCGTCGCAGATCTCGTCAGCCCCGCCGTAGCGCAGGGCGCAGGTGTCGTCGCAGTCGAAGGAGATCTGCGCTTCGTCGGAGGTGCCGGCCGGGTACTCCCGGCGCCCGCCGACGAAGCGGCCCACCCACCCGTCGTCGGATGTCGTGTAGTTGAACACCCAGAAGCCGCTCTCGACCGCGCAGGAGAGCTGGATGTCCTCGCCGTCCCAGCAGGTGATATCGATCGTGGCGTCCGGATCCACGCAGGCCGCCAGCCCCAGATCGGAGGGCCGCTCGACGGTCTGCGTCTCGCCCCGCATCGCCTCCGGGATGCGAAGCGCGCCTGCAGGCATCGCGCCGTCATCGTCACAGTCCAGCTCGATCGCCAGGATGTCACGATCACAGTCGTCGTCGCTCCCGTCGATGCGCTCCACGTTGTACTCGCGCCGATCCTCGAAGCAGCCCGCCCGCCCGCAGGCGCCGTCGCAGTCGAGATCCGCCTCGTCAACGTCGCCGTCGCCGTCATCGTCGAAGTTGTTGTTGCAGGCCGAGAGCGTACACTGGCTCAGCTCCTCGACGTCGTCGATTATGCCGTCGCCGTCGTCATCGATGCCATTGATGCAGAGCGAGTAGCCGCAGTCCGGATCGACGAGATCCTCCAGGCCGTCGTTGTCGTTGTCCTGGCCGTCCTCACAGTCTGGCGGGACCGGGTGGATCGCCGGATCGAAGTCGTCGCAGTCGGTGTTGATGCTGACGTAGGCCTGCTGATCGTAGATCTCCGATCCGACCCCGAGGCTGCCCTCGGTGTCGCAGAGGCAGGTGGGGAAGTCGACGTCCCCGTAGCCGTCCTCGTCGTAGTCCAGGTAGAGCAGCGAGCAGCCCGCCGGATCGCCGTTGATCGGGTCATCGACGATGCCGTTGCAGTTGTCGTCGGTCTCGTTGCAGCTCTCCTCGGCGCTCGGGTTGACCTGCGGCAGCGTGTCGTCGCAGTCGATCGGCAGCGTCGACCAGCCGTCGCCCGCCGAGCAGCCGTAGGTGAGGCCGCCGTTGTTCACAGTGCCGTCCATGATGCCGTAGCCGTCATCGTCGGCGTCGCGGTACAGCGGCAGCAGGCCCAGCGAGTTCCCGTCCCAGTCGGTGTTGGAGCTGCCGTCGCAGTCGGTGTCGAGCTGCGTCCCGGTGGCCTCGCAGACCTCGTCCTCGCCGGGGTTGATCTGCACGCCGCCCGCCGTCGGATCGTCCTCGCAGTCGCTCCCGACCGCCGCGCCGGGATCGGAGGGGGAGGTGTCGGCGTAGCCGTCCAGATCGACGTCGGTGTAGCAGGCGAAGGGATCGATGTCGGTCAGCACCTCGCGGTAGTCGTGGATGCCGTTGCCGTTGTAGTCGATCAGGGCCGGGCGCTCATCGACATCGACGGTCCCGTCTCCGTCGCTGTCGAGCGTCAGGCGCGCGACAGTCTCCCGCTCGAAGTCTGGATCGTCGCTGCGGGGCCGGGTGAGCGCGTCGTTGTCGTCGCAGTCCGTACCGGGGATGATGTCGCCGGTGGCCTCGTCGTCGCCCCAGCCGTCCAGATCGCCGTCGCGCATGCAGACGTTGGCGCCGCCGTAGATCTCGTTATCCTCGATCTCCGCCGCGCCGGGGAAGGTGTCGGGATCGCTGTCGTCGCAGTCCGGCTCCAGCGCGGCGTCCGTCGCGGTGCCCTCGTTGGCTTCCGTGCAGAAGATGTCCACCGAGGGGATCGTATCGGAGGAGGCGCCGAGGCTCGGCACATAGCCGTCGTTGTCGCTGTCGAGGTAGCAGATCTCGGTGCCGTCGCAGTCCTCGTCGTCCTCGTTGCCCACGATCTCGGTGGCGCCGGGGTAGTCCCCCGCGTCGAGATCGTCGCAGTCATCCGTGGCGTCTGAGGGCTGTCCCTCGCGGGGGTCGAGACAGTCGAGGTTGGTCGTGCTCTCGATGGTGTCGCCGCTGGCGTCGAGGACGCCGTCGTCGTCGTCGTCGTCGTAGCAGGTCTCGTTGCCGTCGCAGTCCTCGTCGTCCCCGTTGTCGATGGTCTCCGGGGCGCCGAGGTAGTCGTTGGCGTCAAAGTCGTCGCAGTCGGTGAGCTGGTCGGAGGGGACGCCCTCATAGGCGTCCGAGCAGTCCAGATCGATGCTCAGGCGGGTGTCGCCGCTGGTGTCGAGGTAGCCGTCGTCGTCGTCATCGTCGTAGCAGGTCTCAGTGCCGTCGCAGTCCTCGTCATCGGAGTTGTCGATGGTCTCGGGCGCGCCGGGGTAGTCGTTCGCGTCGGTGTCATCGCAGTCGGTCGTCGGATCGGCGTCCTCCCCCTCGAACGGGTCGGTACAGTCCAGATCGGTCGTGCTGAGGCGGGTGTCACCGGTGGTGTCGAGATAGCCGTCGTTGTCGTCGTCTTCGTAGCAGATCTCGGTGTTGTCGCAGTCTTCGTCGTCCCCGTTGTCATAGATCTCGGTGGCGCCGGGGTAGTCGCCTGCGTCGGTGTCATCGCAATCGGTCGTCGGGTCGTTGTCCTGGCCCTCGTAGGCGTCGGTGCAGTCGAAGTCGCTGGCGACGCGGGTGTCGCCCGTCGCGTCGAGGTAGCCGTCGTTGTCGTCGTCGTCGTAGCAGGTCTCGGCGCCGTCGCAGTCCTCGTCGTCCCCGTTTCCGATGATCTCCGCCTGGCCAGGGTTGTCCCCGGCGTCGAGATCGTCGCAATCGCTCGTCGGGTCGGAGTTCAGCCCCTCGTTGGTGTCGGAGCAGTCGCCGTCTGCAGAGATGCGGGTGTCGCCCGTCGCGTCGAGGTAGCCGTCGTCGTCGTCGTCCTCGTAGCAGATCTCGCCGCCGTCGCAGTCCTCGTCGTCGCCGTTGGCGACCGTCTCCGCTGCGCCCGGATAGTCGCGGTCGTCGTTGTCGTCGCAGTCGGTGGTGGGGTCGGTGAGCGTGCCTTCGTTGGCGTCGTTGCAGTCGGCGTCGACGCTGGCGCGCGTGTCGCCGGAGGTGTCGAGGTAGCCGTCGTTGTCGTCGTCGTCGTAGCAGCCCTCGAAGGTGTCGCAGTCCTCATCCACGCCGTTACCCACGACCTCGGTCGCGCCCGGATAGATGTTGGCGAGGGTGTCGTCGCAGTCGGTGGTCGGGTCGGTGGCGAGGCCCTCGTTGGCGTCACCGCAGTCGGCGTCGGCGCTGACGCGCGTGTCGCCGGTCGCGTCGAGGAAGCCGTCGTTGTCGTCGTCGTCGAAGCAGATCTCGCTGTTATCGCAGTTATCGTCGTCGCTGTTACCGGTGATCTCCGTCGCGCCCGGGTTGTCGTTGGCGTCGTTGTCGTCGCAGTCGCTGTCCGGATCGGTGCTGACCGCCTCCTGGGAGTCGTCGCAGTCCGTGTCGGCGCCGACGGAGGAGGAGGAGGTGCGGTAGCCGTCGTTGTCGAGATCCTGGTAGCAGGTCTCGACGCCGTCGCAATTCTCGTCGTCCTCGTTGCCGACCGTCTCCGGGGCGCCGGGGTTGTCGTTGCTGTCGGCATCGTCGCAGTCGGTGGTCGGATCAGTGGAGAGCGCCTCGCTGGCGTCGTTGCAGTCGGAGTCGGTGCTGGCGACGATCGAGAAGGCGTTGGGCCGGTAGCCGTCGTTGTCGTCGTCGAGGTAGCAGGTCTCCTGCCCGTCGCAGTCCTCGTCGTCCCCGTTGGCGACGGTCTCGACGGCGCCGGGGTAGTCGCCCGCGTCGTTGTCGTCGCAGTCGGTCGTCAGGTCGGTGCCGGTGCCCTCAAAGGCGTCGGCGCAGTCCAGATCGGCGGAGGCGACAGTGTCGCCTGAGGTGTCGAGGTAGCCGTCGTCGTCGTCGTCGTTGTAGCAGGTGTCGCCGTTGTCGCAGTTCTCATCGACGCCGTTGGCGATGGTCTCTACGGTGCTGGGGCTGACCGCCGCGTTGCTGTCGTCGCAGTCGGTGATCGGATCGGTGGAGAGCGCCTCGTCGGCGTCCGAGCAGTCCGTGTCGGCGCTGGCGACGGTGGCGGTCGGGTTGGCGCTGGGGCGGTAGCCGTCGTTGTCGTCGTCGAGGTAGCAGGTCTCGACGCCGTCGCAGTTGTCGTCGTCGCTGTTGCCGATCGTCTCGGAGGCGCCCGGGTTGTCGGCGGCGTCGGCGTCGTCGCAGTCGTTCGTCGGCTCGGTGGAGAGCGCCTCACCGGTGTCGGAGCAGTCGCCGTCCGTGCTGCTGACCGTCGAGACGCCGGTTCCCGCCCGGTAGCCGTCGTCGTCGGCATCCACGTAGCAGGTCTCGCTGCCGTTGCAGTTGTCGTCGTCGCCGTTGCCGACGATCTCCGAGGCGCCGGGGTTGTCGGCGGAGTCGGTGTCGTCGCAGTCGCCGGTGCTGTCGGTGCTGAGCGCCTCGCCGCTGTCGGCGCAGTCGGTGTCGGTGCTGGAGATCGTCGAGGTGCTGTCGGGCCGGTAGCCGTCGTTGTCCGCGTCGAGGTAGCAGCTCTCGAGGCCGTCGCAGTTCTCGTCGTCGCCGTTGCCGATGATCTCTGTCGCGCCGGGGTTGTCCGTGCTGCTGTTGTCGTCGCAGTCGGTGGTGGGATCGCCGCTCACCGCCTCGTTCGCGTCGTTGCAGTCGGTGTCGGTGCTGGTGACGGTGGACGTCGTGTTCGGGCGGTAGCCGTCGTTGTCGGCGTCGGCGTAGCAGATCTCGGTGCCGTCGCAATCCTCGTCGTCGCTGTTCCCGGCGATCTCCGACGCCGCCGGGTTGTCGGCGCTGCTGGCGTCGTCGCAGTCGGTGGTGGGATCGGTGCTGAGCGCCTCGCCGCTGTCCGAGCAGTCGCTGTCGGCGCTCGTGGTGGTCGAGGTGCTGTTGGGCCGGTAGCCGTCGTCGTCGGCGTCGACGTAGCAGACCTCCACGCCGTCGCAGTTCTCGTCGTCGCCGTTGCCGGTGATCTCGGTCGCGCCGGGGTTGTCGGCGCTGCTCGCGTCGTCGCAGTCGGTGATCGGGTCGGTGCTGAGCGCCTCGCCGCTGTCAGCGCAGTCGGTGTCGGTGCTGGCGACGGTGGAGGTGCCGTTCGGGCGGTAGCCGTCGTTGTCGGCGTCGAGGTAGCAGGTCTCAGTGCCGCTGCAGTCCTCGTCGTCGCCGTTCCCGATGGTCTCGGTCGCGCCAGGGTTGTCCCCGCTGTCGGTGTCGTCGCAGTCGGTGGTGGGGTCGGTGCTGAGCGCCTCGTCGTTGTCGTTGCAGTCGGAGTCGGTGCTGGCGATCGTCGAGGTGCTGTTGGGCCGGTAGCCGTCGTTATCGTCGTCGAGGTAGCAGGTCTCGGTGCCGGAGCAGTCCTGATCGACGCCGTCGCCGGTGATCTCGGTAGCGCCGGGGTTGATCGCAGCGTCCGTGTCGCTGCAGTCGGTGGTCGGCTCGGTGGAGAGCGCCTCATCGGTGTCGTTGCAGTCGGAGTCGGTGCTGGCGATCGTCGAGGTGCTGTTGGGCCGGTATCCGTCGTTGTCGTCGTCGAGGTAGCAGGTCTCGGTGCCGTCGCAGCTCTCGTCGTCGCCGTTGCCGACGATCTCCGTCGCGCCCGGGTAATCGCCGCTGTCGTTGTCGTCGCAGTCGGTCGTCAGGTCGGTGGTGGTGCCTTCGTTGGCGTCGGCGCAGTCGGTGTCGGTGGAGGCGCGGGTGTCGCCAGCGGTGTCGAGGAAGCCGTCGTTGTCGTCGTCGTCGAAGCAGATCTCAGTGCCGCTGCAGTCGTCGTCATCGCCGTTGCCGGTGATCTCCGTCGCGCCCGGGTTGTCGGCGGCGTCGGCGTCGTCGCAGTCGGTGGTCAGGTCGGTGTTGGTGCCCTCGTTGGCGTCGTCGCAGTCGGTGTCGGTGGTGCTGCTGCGGGTGTCGCCGGAGGTGTCGAGGTAGCCGTCGTTGTCGTCGTCGTCGTAGCAGGTCTCCGCGCCGTCGCAATTCTCGTCGTCGCCGTTGCCGATGATCTCCGCAGCGCCGGGGTTGTCCGTGCTGCTGTTGTCGTCGCAGTCGGTCGTCAGGTCGGTGTTGGTGCCTTCGTTGGCGTCGGTGCAGTCGGTGTCGGTGCTGGCGCGGGTGTCAGCGGCGGTGTCGAGGAAGCCGTCATCGTCGTCGTCGTCGAAGCAGGTCTCGCCGCCGTCGCAGTCCTC
>JBEIQZ010000059.1:0-16676 GCA_040376255.1 Alphaproteobacteria bacterium | reverse complement strand
GCGGGATCGAGGCGGCCTACTGGGCGATGCTGCTGGAGGAGATCCAGAAGCCGCCGGGGGCGCCGTGAGCGCGGCGGCGGGGCGGATCGCGGTGTGTGCGATCTTGTTATTGAGCAACCTCGTGTTACTGCCTGTCACGCTCCGGGCTTACCTGAGGTCAGATGACAGAAATGACCTCAGGTCGGTTATTACCGTGTGGCCGGTCGCGCCGCCGCTGACCCACATCCCGGCGATGGGGCTGTCCGTCCTCGATCCGTCGGGGCCGCCGCCCGCGCCGCGCGAGGGGATGGCGCCGCTGCTCCGGGCGCTGCTGCCCCGGATGCCGGGCGCGGGGGCGACCGGAGCCGCCGGGCTCACGCTGCCACCGGAGAGCGCGGCGTGGGCAGGGCGGGCGCAGGCGCTCCGGTATCTGATCCAGCAGGACGCGGCGGCGCTGATCGGGCGGATCGGGCCGGATCGGCTCGCGGCCTTCCTGGCGGCGCGGCCGGAATTGTCGGCGCGGTACGGGGAGGTGGCGGTGTGGTTGGATCTGGAGAAGCGGCTGGGCCAGCCCTGATGGAAAGAGTCTGATGGAAAAAAAGAGCGTGGTTTTCCTCGGGGTGCTGGCGCTGCTGCCGCTGCTCTCGCTCGCCGGCGCGGGGCCGGAGCATGTGCTGGCCGATCCGGCGTCGGAATTGCCGGTGAAGATCTGGTGCGCCGAGTTCTTCGGGAGCGGGCCGATCTTCGGCGGCACGGTGGAGGGGATCGGGTACCCGGCGGTGGGGCCGCTGAACAACCCGGATCTGATCGGGATGATCTGGATGGGGCTGTTCACGCCGCTCGCGGGGCGGGCGTGGGCGTGGAACCTGATGGTAGTAGCGCAATTGTGGGCCACGATGGTCACGACGGCGCGGCTGGCGCGGGAGGTGATCGACCCGGATCGGCGAGATCCGCTGGCGGAGCAGGCGTCGCTGGTGGCGGGGGTGGCGGCGGGGTTCGCGCCGATGCTGCTGGTCTACGCGGTGGCGGGCGCGGTCAGCGACATGTTGAACCTCTGGCCCTACCCGCTCTGCATCCTGTACCTGCTGCGCGCGATCCGCCGGATGGAGGAGGGGCGGGGGCGGGAGAGCGTCCGGGCGATCCTGCTGTCGGGGCTGTTCGCGGGGCTGGGCTTCATCACCTGCCCGTACAACGTGCTGATCTTCCTCGGGCTGGCGCCGCCCGCGCTGCTGGCGCTGCCGCTGGCGCGCGAGCGGCTCCAGCAGGGCCGGTGGACGCCGGGGGGGCTGGGGCGGCTGGCGGCGGCGGGGGCGCTCAGCACGCTGCTCGTCGCGGGGAGCTACGGCCTCTGGATCCGCGCGATCATGCACGACGACCAGAGCCAGATGAGCGCCGAGGACGTCGAGCACACCCGCCACAGCGCCCCGTACCGCTACCTGCGCCCGGCGCACTCCAACCGGTATGTGAGCTGGCTGTCGGACTATGTGGCGGTGGGGAAGGATCGGCTGGTGATCCGGGAGGCAGGGTCGCGCTACTACCGGGCGTGTTCGCCGGGATTCTTGCTGATCGGGCTGGCGCTCGTCGGGGTGTTCCGGCGGGATCGCCCGCTCGCGGCGCTGCTCTGGTCGATGCTGGCGCTCACGACGGCGGTGATGTCCACGGGGCCGTTCCTGCCGTGGGACGGCAGCCGCTTCTCGCGGGCGGTGGTGAACCTGCCGTGGTGGATCATCCACCAGGCCACGGGGCGGCTGCTGCTGGAGCCGTTCCGGTTCGCCGTGGTGGCGAGCGTGGCGCTCGGGGTGGCGGCGGCGTTCGGGGCGCGGGTGTTGTGCGGGCGGCGATCCTGGCTGGGCTGGCTGCTCCCGGCGGGGGTGGTCGCGGAGGTGATCGCGCTCTCCCCGGTGCCGGTGCCGCTGCCGGTGATGTCGATCCATGTGCCGGAGGTGTATTCGCGGCTGGACGCGCTGCTGCCGCCGGGCGCGATCCTCGAACTGCCCTACTTCTACAAGTCGACCGACGTGTTCCAGCGCGTCCATTTTCTGTACCAGCGCACACACCGGCGCCCCATCCCCGACGAGGTGCTGGGGTTCGTGCCGCGCTACCTCGCGGAGAACGCCTGGACGGCGACGCTGCTGGCCATCGAGAACAACCGGGGGCAGCTCCGCGTAGAATTGGGCGATGAGGGCGAGTATGCGACGGATCGGGCGGCGCTGAAGGCGGCGGGCTTCGCCGGGGTGGTGGTCGATCCGGAGGCGTACACCCCGACGGTCTGGGAGCGGGTGCAGCGGCGGCTGGACGCGGAGTGTACGAAGGTGGAGGCCGGGGAGCGGTGGGTGTACCGGCTCTGATGTGCTATCTTCCCGGCATGCGCGCGCTGCTGGTCAACCCGACGATCGACCGGGATCTGGAGCTCTTTCACCTGGGGACGGCGGGGATCGCCAGCTACATCAACGCGGTCGGGCGGCACCGGGCGGAGGTGATCGACTTCACCTTCCGCTGGGACGACTGGGAGGCGTACCTGCGCGAGCGGCTCGACCGGCTGCGCCCGCAGGTGCTCGGCGTCTCGACGGTGACGCCCCGGATGCCGTCCATCCTGAAGATCGTGGCGGCGGCGAAGCGGCACATGCCGGGGCTGAAGGTGGTGCTCGGCGGCCACCACGCCAGCCTCGACTCGGAGGGGACGGCGCGGGCGCCGGGGGTGGACGTCGCGGTGATCGGGGAGGGCGAGGCCAGCTTCGCGGCGGTGCTGGACGCCTGGGAGGAGGGCCGCGATCTGAGCGGCATCCCCTCGGTCGGCTGGGTGGAGGGCGACAGCCAGGGCAAGGGAGGCGGCGTCTACCGCGAGAACCCGCTCGGCCCGCTCCCGAAGGGCGCGGTGCTGGACGCGATGCCGCCGATGGACTGGAGCCTCTGGGAGCAATTGCCCCGGATGCTCTACCACTCCGGCTACGTGCCGATCATCGGGGTGCGCGGCTGCCCCTACAAGTGCAGCTTCTGCTCCTCGCCGGTGCTGGCCGAGCGGCTGGAGGGGGCGGGGCCGTTCGTGCGGAAGCGCGACGCGGCGATGGTCGCAGAAGAAGGGCGCTACCAGTGGGAGCGCCACCGCCACCAGGGGCTGCGCTACCTGAACTTCTACGATCAGAATTTCCTCATGCACCGCTCCTGGCTGGAGCAATTTGTCAAGGCGTGGCGCGGCCACGGCCTCCATGAGAAGCTGCCGTTCTCGGCCTACTCGCGCGTCGACCATATAACTGAGGAGAAGCTGGAATTGGCGCGGCAGGCGGGCTGCGTGCAATTGCGGCTGGGGATCGAGGCGGGCGATCCGTACGTCCGCAACAAGCTCCTGAATAAAGAGCTGGATCAGGGCCTCCTGGAGGAGAAGCTGGAGATGATCCGGAAGTCCGGCATCAAGACGCTCGGCTACTTCCTGATCGGCACGCCCGGCGAGACGGCGGAGCAGGCGGGGCGGTCGTGGGAGCTGGCGCGGCAGAGCGGGCTGGATCGGGCGGCGTTCTTCTTCTTCACGCCGCTGTATGACCTGAAGATCATGGAGGAGGCCGGTATCTCCGTGAACTACCTCCAGCGCGAGCAGAGCGCGACCTTCTATCAGGGCGGGGAGCTCACCGAAAAAGCCAGCGGCATCCCGGCGATGAAGCTGAAGGCGCTGTTCTTCCGGGCCAACGGCTACTTCCTGGCGCGCACCATCAACCGCCAGCTCCGCGCGCAGGGGCCGGGCTGGGTGCGGGAGTTCCCGCGCTACTGGCGCGAGGCCCGGAAGGACGGGCTGGATCTGAAGCTCGCGCTCAGCCAGTACGTTTACTATCACGGCGAAGCGATCTTCACCTGATGGCCCGCCGATTTTCACGGCTGAACACCGGGCTGAACACGCGGCTGGAGGCGATGCGCGGGCGCTACCTCGCGCCGGCGAAGGTGCTGCCGCGATCCCCGGCGGCGCTGCGGCAGCTGGCGGGATCGCTGCTCGACAGCATGCGCGCCAACGACACGGTGAGCAGCCGCCCCTCGGCGCTCGGGATCGAGGTCTCGGACGCCTGCAACCTGGCCTGCACGGTCTGCTCGCGGGAGATCGCCTGGGACAAGCGCGGGAGCCCGTTTTTGAAGCTCGCGCCGTTCAAGCAGATCTTCGACCCGATCCGCCCGCTGTATCTGGTGCTGTCCGGCTACGGGGAGCCGCTGCTCAACAAGGAGCTGCCGGAGATGGTGGCGCATGCGTCGGCGGCGGGGACGCGGGTGACGGTGATCACCAACGCGACGCTGCTCAACGAAGCGCGGGCGACGGCGCTGATCGGCGCGGGGCTGGCGAAGCTGAAGGTCTCGCTGGACGGGGCGGAGCCGGAGGTGTACGCGAAGCACCGGGTCGGAGGGAACCTCGACGAGGTGTTGGCGAACGTGGAGCGTTTTTATGGGATGCGGCGGGCGGGGTGGCCGCTGCTGGAGCTGCAGATGGTGCTGTTCCGCGAGAACCTCGATCAGGCGGTGAAGCTGATCCGGCTGTGCCGGGATCGGCTGCCGGGGGTGCAGCCCTTCTTCCTGATCATGTTCACCTACGGGGAGCAGGCCGGGTTCGTGGAGAAGACCGTCCCGTTCCAGGATCCGGCGGGGCTGGCGGCGCTGGAGGAGGCGCGCCTGCTCGCCCGATCGTATGGCTTCCACCGGACGCTCGGCAGCCTGGAGGCGGCGAAGAAGCAGCTCACCGAGGATCTGTCGAGCGCCCCCTGCTATGTGCCGTGGTACTCCTCCATCGTCTCCATCGACGGGGAGCTTTTTCCCTGCTGCTACCAGTCGATCCGGGGAATCAGCGTCGGGAACGTGCTGAAGGACGGCTTTGAGCCGGTGTGGAACGGCGCGAAGATGCAGGCGTTCCGGGCGCAATTGCGCGAGCGGCGCTGCGGCGACAACGTCTGCGCGACCTGCGGCTATCAGGACGGGCCGATGGCGTCGGTGTTCGGGCTGCTCGGCGCGGAGCCGGTGGGGTCGCGGGGCGGCTGATCCGGCTACAGGCTGTCGGCCTGCTGATCCGGGGCGCCCGCGCTGAGGTGGTGGAGCAATTCGCTCACCCACATCTGCTGCAGCGCCCCGGCGGTCAGCACTTCATCGTCGGGGGGCGCGTCCTCCGATGAGGCGGTGCGCCCCTCCAGCCACTCCAGGCTGGTGTGCTCGACGAAGCCGAGCCAGCCGTAGAGCCGCAGATCCATCAGCGGCTCCGGCGCCCGGCCGAGCAGGCGCCGGACGCGCTCCAGCACGGTGCGGCGCACGCGCTCCACGATCCGGTGGACCTCCGGATCCATCCCGATCCCGCCGCGCAGCAGCGTCCGGTAGAGCGCGTCGTTCTGCTGGATGAAGGAGATGAAATTCTGGAGCGTCTCGCGGGTCGTGAGGAGGATGCCCGACGGGTCGGCGGAGGCGATCTCGAACGGAAGGATGGCGAGCAGCTCGTCGGCGAGGGAGGTCACCGTGGCGACGTAGAATTCGCGCTTGCCGGGAAAATAGTGGTAGAGCAGCCCCTTGGAGATCCCGGCCTCCCTGGCGATCTCGTCGGTGGAGATCGCGTCGTAGGGTCGGGTCGAGAAGATGCGGCGCCCCAGGGCGATCAGCGCCGCCCGGCGCTCCTCGGTGCTCTGTCTTGCCATGCGCCGCCCGGGCTAGAAGTAGTAGGCGCCGAGCAGATCCACGCCGCCACGGTAGAAGCCCCAGTAGTGGTAGCTGTAGGGCGCGTCGGCGGCGAGCCCGGCCTCCACCCGCCCGTTCCCGTCCTTGTCTCCCTTGCGCGGCACGAATTTCAGCCCGAACACGCCGGTCATGAAGGTGAAGGTGGTGTTGGCCTCGTCGCCGAGGAACTTCAGGTTGGAGTTGCTCTCAAAAAACACAGAGACCGTCTCGTTGGGGTGAAGCTCGGCGGCGAAGCCGAACTCCCAGCGGGCGCCGAAGGGGCTGCGGAGCTCCATGTCCACGCCCGCCTGCGCGAGCAGATCCAGCCCATCCAGCACGCGGAGCCGCTGGCCGAAGGAGACGGCGGGGCGGAGACCGGCGAAGCCGGGGTTGGCGTTGCCCTTCAGATCGAGCGAGACGGAGAGCAGCGTGCCGGTGCGGGCGGACTTGATCAGCGCGTACTTGGGGCCGACGACGATGGCGAGGCCGGTGAGATCGCGGTCGATGCCGGCATGCAGGGAGAATTCGCGGAAGAAGCTGTGCTCATAGTCGAACTGGAAGGTGACCCAGTTCGGGTAGCCCCAGCTCGCCTCCAGCGTGAAGTGGCGGCGCGGATCGGGCGCGCTGAGGTGGACCGGCAGGAGGAAGTTCAGCTCGGCCTTCGCCGCGTCCTGCGTGCGGGCGCCCCGGTCGCTGCCGGGGACGCGCTCTTCGTAGAGGAGCTGGGTGATGTCCTCGATCCGCCCGTCGACGCGGTCGCGGAACAGGGTCTTCGGATACTTCTCCAGGTAGCGCTCCCAGGCCAGCAGCTCCTCTTCCAGCGACAGCTCGCGGTACTTCGCCTCGGCGTCGCGGTAGATCTGGGCGGTGTCCTCGCCGGGCTGGCGGGGCTTGACGCTCTCCTGCTCCTCTTCGTTTTCTTCGAAGTTGAGGTTCTCCTCGCTGTCGGGGTCGTCAAAATCGAGGTCGCCCTCCTCCTTCTCCTCGGTCTTGTCGGCCTCCTTCAGCCGCTCCGGCGGCGGGCCGTCGTCCTCCTCCTCCTCCTTGAAGGCGTCCTCAGAGGGGGTGTCATCCTCGCGGAGGAGATCGTCGTCCTCGTCTTTTTCGTCTTTGTCGTCCTCTTTCTTGTCCTTCTCTTTGGCGAAGGCAGCGCCCGGGACCAGCGCAGGGATGAGGCTCAGGAGCAGCGCGGAGATGGAGAGTGATCGGAGCACAGGACCTCTCAAGGGCGACGGATCATACAAGATCGACAGGGGCAGAGGATAACCTGAAACGCGCCAGCGGGATACCGCCGGGATAGAGAGCGACCCTGCGGGCATGGGTGCGGGATGGAAGAGGGGCTGGGCGCCGGGGGGCGCGGGAGGCGATGAGCGGTCGCGTGGGCAACGGCATGGACGACCGTGCGGGCGAGCCTGTGGGCGATCCCGTGGGCGACTCTCTGAACAATGACGGCATGGACGCGCTCAGCATGGACGCTGAGGAGGTGCGCGCGTGGTTCGTGCACGCGCGGGGCGGCGGCCCGTTCCTGTCGGGGAAGGACGGGCGGCTGCTGGTGGACTGGCTGGAGTCGGGCGTCCCGGTCAGCGCGATCCTGATCGCCATCGAGAAGGTCGCAGAGCGGCGTCAGGCGCGACGCACCCGCGCCCCCTTCCACCTCGACGAGTGTACGGCGACGCTCAGGAAGCTGCTCCGCCACCGGCCCGCCCGGATGCAGCGGTCGAAGGAGCGGGTGGATCTCGGCGCGCGGCTCGCCTCGACCCCGAACGCCGCCGGGGCGATGCCGGACGGCGGCTGGGGCGCGCTCACCGGTTCGGAGGAGGCGCTGGTGCAGCAGACGCTGCAGCGGCTCTCGCTGGTGAGCGGGCGCGATCCGGAGGAGTGCGCGCGGGCGGCCTGCGCGCTGGTCCGGGAGTTCCATGAGGAGCTGTGGTCGCTGATGGCCTCTCAGCACGAGGGGTTGTTCGCAGAGGCGCGGCAGCAATTGGCGGATCTTTCACATCTGCTCGGGGCGGAGATGGAGACTGCGGTCAGGGAGCGCGCCCGCCAGATGGTGCGCGCCCGCCACCCGCAGCTCAGCGCGTCCCGGATCTGGGAGGAGTACATCGTTGGAAGCGCGTGACGGATGGAATTGGCAGGAGGGCTATGTGATCGAGGCCGTCGGCCCCTGCGCGGTGGCCCGGCTCATCGAGCGGGAGCAGTGCGCCTTCTGCGGCGGCATCGGCTACCGCCAGCTCAACATCGACGGCATCGATCGCATGGCGCGCTGCCGCTGCCAGCGGCTCCCTGACCGGATCAGTATGTACAACAAGGCGAAGGTTCCGGCGAAGCATGCGGGCAGCCGGATGGAGAATTTTGAGCGCAGCAGCGACAAGATGATCCCGTGGCGCGCGGTGCGGACCTGGCTGGACAACTTCGACATCGCCTCTCCGACCCAGAAGGGCCTGCTGCTGTTCGGCGATCCGGGCCGCGGCAAGACCCACCTGCTCTGCGCGGTGATCTATGAGCTCGTCTTCCGCTACGGCCTCCCCTGCCGGTTCGTGGAGTTCACCCACATGATGAGCGACGTGCGGGAGGCGATCGAGAAGGGGATCGTCTCCAGCACCGTCGGGAAGATCGTCGACGCGACGATCCTGGCGATCGACGAGCTGGGCCAGGGGAGGAAAACGGATTTTGAGATCTCCGTGCTCGATGAGATCATCAGCAAGCGGTACAACTCCAAGAAGATCCTGATCATGACCTCCAACTACACGCCGCAGCGCCCCAAGACCCTCCGCGCCGAGGCCATGCACCAGCCCACCCTCGCCCACAGCCACCTGATCAATTCGCTGCCGGATCGGCTCAGCGAGCGCATCTACAGCCGCATCAACGAGGCGGTGGACATGATCGCGGTCGGCGGCGACGACTACCGGATCACCCGGGGGCGGTGAGCGGAGAGATCCCGGCGGTCGCGCGCTCCGGCTCCACCACGTGCAGCAGCGGCGCCCGGTCGGTGTCAGCCGGGAGGCGGCGCGTCGACTGGACGCGCAGCGCGCTGCCCACCCAGAGCCGATCCAGCGGGTGCAGGGGCAGCATCGGCAGCGGCCCGAGGCGCATCGGCCAGTTCGGGACGCTGGGCGCAGGGAAGAGCTTGATCCGCTGCATCGCGCTGTTGGTGTGGCGCCAGGTGGGGAGCACCGGGGCGTCGACAATCACCAGCATCGAGGGCGAGTAGAGCAGCGCGGCGAGCTGCTGCGCGCGGTGCCAGCCGGTGCGGGTGTCCTCCCAGCGCTCCCGGCTCCAGGCGCCGGGCTGGGTGGTGGTGAACAGCGGGACGACGCTCTCCTGGCTGAAGTGGACGAAGCGCAGGGCTGTGTGCTCGTGCGTCCAGACGTCCTCGCTGTCGGCCTCCCTGCCGCAGATGTTGAACGCCCCGCGCGTGAACACCAGCCGCCCCGGCATCTCCTCCCCCTCCGGCGGGTCGATCTGGTACTCCCCGCCCAGCTCCTCCACCAGCCGATCCCCGATCTCCCTGTCGGTCGTCCCGGAGAGCACCACCACCTCCGGCCGCGTCGCCACGGCCACGCTGATCACCGCCGCTGGCGGGGTCGTCGCGTCGACCGTCCACTGCAGCACCTGAAACCGCTCCTTCGGCGGCGGGATCGCTGGCAGGCAGGTCTGGACGTTGTCGGCCCAGCGCGGCGGGAATTCCGCCTCCTGATCGCCCGGCGGCGGCCAGGGCAGGCGGACGACGAGGAAGCTGCACATCGTCCCGGCCAGCAGCGTGGCGGCGGGGTAGCGGTAGCGGCGCGCCCAGAGCGCGTAGGCGAGCAGCACCCCGCAAAGATCGAGCACCGGCTCCCAGATGAGCACCAGGGCGGTGATCCGGCTCTCATCTGCGAGCCAGCCGGTGAACATCCCCGCGCCGATCAGCAGGGCAAGGAGGGTGAGGGAGGAGAGCAGAGAGCGCACACCGCTCCATAACCTGCAGCCCTCTGTCCCGCCGGAACAGAGCAGATGAGACACATCGAAACCTCGCTTCTCTGAGACAGTTGGCCGCTGTTTTGACAGTATGGGCAGAGAGCCGGTACGATGGCGATCTGCCCTGTCACACCGTTTCTCCCTGTGGTGCTGATGACCCATCGTATCCCTTTTCATGGTCGGCTCGTCCATACCGGGGGGTACACCGATGTCCAGACGGTCTGTCTGCTCTTCCGGATCTACCTGGAGCCGACCAGCGACGCGCCGGTGTGGGAGGAGCTGCACCCGGAGGTCGCCTGCCAGCCGGACGGCTCGTTCTCGGTGATACTCGGCGACGGACAGCCCGTAGATCCCGCCCGGATCCCGGTCGTCCAGAGCTTCCTCGCCGTCCATCTCTCCGACCCCGCCGGGCGGCAGGGCCCTGAGCAGGGCGCCCGCACCCCGCTCGCCGCCGCCATCTTCGCCGCCCGGCTCGCCGTGCTGGAGGAGCGGATCGGTGAATTGCTCCCGCTGCGCCGCCGCTTCGCGAAGCTGCGCCGCCGCCTGAAGGAGCGGGCAGGCGGGGAGGGCGCGCAGCTCGCCTCTGCGATCAGCGCGGATCTGAGCGCCGGGATCAGCGCCGATCTCAGCGCTCAGATCAGCGCTCAGATCATCACTCAGATCGACGCGCGCCTCGACCCCATCGACGGCCCTGACGGGCGCCTCGCGCGCATCGCGGACGAGGTGGAGGATCTCGTGGGGGCCGACGGCGATCTCGCCGACATCTACGAGCGGCTGGAGCGGCTGGAGGGCAGCGGCCCGCTCGGGCGGGAGGAGGTCAACGTCGGCGATCTCGCCCGGCGCTTCGCCGCCGCTGAGCAGGCGCTCTCCGGGCTGCTGGTGGAGGGCGGCCTTATGCGCCGCACCGGCGATCAGATGAGCGGCCCGCTGCGGACGCCCCGCCTCACGGCGGAGATCGTCGAGGCCCGCGAGGTCGTGATCGAAGGCGCCCGCCCGCTCCAGATCCGGCAGATCGAGGGCCGCCCCGCCAGCCCTGGCGCCGGGGGCAGGGTCGCGGTGCGGAAGGAGCCGATGCTGCTGCTCAACCACCGCTCCGGCGCAGAGGTCGTCGTCGGGCGCGAGGAGGGCGCCGGGCTGCGCGTGTTCGGCCCGATCCGGGGGCAGCTCCTCAACAGCGCGTGGATCGAGCGCCTGCCCGCGCCGGGCCTCACCGGCGACGTGTCGGGCCTCTGCCTGCGGCTCACCCCCGCCGGGATCAGCCCGACGCTCACCCCCGCCGATCCCGATCTGCTCGGCCTCTGCCTGCGGCTCGTTGACGGGGATGTCGAGATCCTCATCCAGGGCCGGGGCCGCGTGCTGGTGACGGCGCCGATCCCCGCCGGGACGTGGCTCCAGGCCGGGCCGGACGGTTACGCGATCCCCGCTCCTGACACATCCGGCAGGACAGGCATGCTCGGGCAGACGCTCAGCGCCGCCCGGAACACGGAGCAGGGCTGGATCGTCGAGGTGCTGATCCGGCCCCGCTGATCCGGCCCGCTGATCCGGCCCCGCTGGCCCGGGAAACGTGGTTACCTTGCGGCCATGGAACAGCAGCTCCCTCCCTGGGCCGAACAGCTCCGCTTCCGCTACCTCGCGGGCGAGTCCAGCGTCTTCCTCCTCCACGGCAACGTGCGCGACCTCCAGCCCTGGGCTGAGCCGGACGGCACCTGCCGGTTTTTGCCGCTCCGTGACTTCCTCGCGCGCTTCCTGGCCCGCAGCAAGGAGCAATTCCTCTATTACAACGTATCAGAGGGACTGGAATTCGGCAGCCGCAGCCAGCAGCAGCTCTTCCGCAAGGCGATCAACACCCGCCGCGCCGTCGAGGGCAGCGCGCTGCTGGAGGACATCCCGCACAGCCCCAGCATGGTGCTGCCGCTGCTTGAAGAATTGCTCACCGATCCGTCGCAGCGCGCGGGCGTGGTGATCGACTTCCTGGAGATGATCGTCCCTGCGGCTGAGCTCTCCTTCATGTCAGAGCCGGACAAGGCCAACCTCGTCCTGCTGTACCGGCTCGGCTCAGATCCAGGGCTGATCCGCAGTGACAACCTGCTGATCTTCGTGACTGAGAACCTCGTGGATGTGAACCGCCGCCTCACCGGCTCCTCCCACATCGCCGTCGTCGAGGTCGGCCTGCCCGAGCAGCCCGCACGCACGCAGTTCCTGAAGCACCAGGATCGCCGCGACATCCGGCTGGAGCTCACCGAGGAGCAGCTCGCCAAGGTCAGCGCCGGGCTGACGCTCGTCCAGATCGAGGGGCTGCTCAGGCAGGCGCGGCAGTCGGGCGAGGCCATCGCCTTCTCTACGGTGAACCGCCGCAAGAAGGTGATCATCGAGCAGGAGTGCCACGGGCTCGTCGAATTCCTCGATCCGCACCACGGCTTCGCGGACGTCGGCGGGATGGAGGAGATCAAGCTGGATCTGAAGCGGCTCGCGGACGCGATCACGCGCGGCCAGCGGGCGCGGGTGCCGATGGGGATGATCTTCGTCGGCCCGATGGGGACGGGAAAGACCTTCGTCGCCGAAGCCTTCGCGCGGGAGAGCGGGCTCACCTGCCTGAAGTTCAAGAACTTCCGCGACAAGTGGGTGGGCGCCACCGAGGCCAACCTGGAGAAGGTGCTGCGGCTGGTCGACGGGCTCGGCTATGCGCTGCTGATCATCGACGAGGCCGACCGCGCCCTCTCAGGCGGGGAGAGCGACGGCGGCACCTCCAGCCGCGTGATCGCGCGCCTCAAGGAATTCATGTCCGACACCCGGCACCGGGGCCGCGTCGTCATGCTGATGATGACCAACCGTCCCGACAAGCTCGACGTCGATCTGAAGCGCCCCGGCCGCTTCGATGTAAAGATCCCCTTCTTCTTCCCGCAGAGCTCGGCAGAGCGCAGATCGATCATCCAGGCGGTGTTCCGCAGATCGAAGCTCCATATGCCTGCCGATCTGAACCTCGACGCCGCAGCAGAGGCCACCGCCGGGTGGTCGGCGGCGGAATTGGACTCGCTCGTCCTCTCCGCCGCGAATTGCGCCGCCGAGGCGGAGCGCGAGTCGATCCTGCAGGCCGATCTGGATCGGGCAGTGGCCGATCTGATCCCCAGCCGCGACGCCCGGATGCTGGAGTACATGGAGCTCCTCGCCGTCTTCGAGTCCTCCGCCCGGCGCTACCTCCCTGAGCACTACCAGTCCCTCAGCACTGAGCAGGTGCTGGATCGCCTCGATATGGTCAAGCTCCGCCTCGGGGGGCGCGCTGATGTGCGCGGCGCCTGATCAGATGACGGGAAGTCCGAAGGTTCGCGTTGACAGGGAGAGGCGGGTCTATTAAAGGGCGTGGGCTTTTGGGAAGGGAATGTACGCGGTCGTTGTTGCTGGTGGCAAGCAGTACCGGGTCTCTGAAGGCAGCACGCTGGTCGTAGACCGCATGGCTGCTGATGAGGGTTCGGATGTCTCTTTTGATCAGGTCCTCCTGATCGGTGGTGACGCTATAAAGGTGGGCACCCCCGTTGTGGATGGGGCAGTGGTGAAGGCGAAGGTGGTCTCGCACGATAAAGGCGAGAAGACCGAGTACACCCGCTATCTGCATCGTCGGCGCACGCGCAAGACCAAGAATGGTCGCGCGAAGCTCACGGTCCTCAAGATTGAGTCGATTCAGGCCTGAGACACACGGTCCTGCGACTCGGTCCGGGACACACGGGAAGGTGAGAAATGGCACATAAAAAAGGGCAAGGCAGCTCCCGTAACGGGCGTGACTCGAATCCGCAGTATCGCGGCGTCAAGCGGCACGACGGGATGATCGTCAACAGCGGCACCATCCTGGTCCGCCAGGTGGGGAGCAAGGTCCACGCTGGCCGCTTCGTCGGCATCGGCAAGGACTGGACGCTCTACGCCAAGTCAGACGGCATCGTGCGCTTCGAGCAGCGCAAGAACCGCCGCTACGTCACGATCATCCCCATCATCTCCGCTACGGAAGATGCGGGCGCGGATCTGGGCGCAGATCAGGCCGCTGAAGCGGCTGAGGCGAAGTAGCTGACGGTCGGCACCGATCCGGCGCGTGGGCGCTGATCGGTGCGCCTGAAGCGTCGCGCCGGAGATCCGCCGTGGATCTCCGCCACAGAAGATCAATTTTCCGGCACCCGGGGATCTCAGGATCGCCCGGGTTCTGGTGTTTACGGGAGTCCATATGCGCTTCGTCGATGAGACCGAGATCACCGTCAGCAGCGGACGCGGGGGGCGCGGCTCCTCCTCCTACCGGCGGGAGTCCCATGTGCCGATGGGCGGGCCGGACGGAGGTGACGGCGGGCGCGGGGGGCACATCGTCCTCTGGGCAAACCCGCAGCTCACCTCGCTGCTGGATCTGCGCCACCGGCCGCTCTGGAAGGCCGGGGACGGGGAGCCGGGCGGCAAGAAGCGCATGGCCGGCGCCAGGGGGGAGGATCTGCGGATCCCACTCCCGCCCGGGACGCTGGTGTACAACGCCGATAACGGCCTGCTGCTCTGCGATCTGGCGACTCCGGAAGAGGAGCGCGTGATCGTCGAGGGCGGCAAGAGCGGGCTCGGCAACGTCCACTTCAAGACCAGCACCAACCGCTCGCCGAAGAAGACCACGCCGGGCGGGCCTCCGGTGGTGATGAAGCTGCGGCTGGAATTGCGCGTGATGGCGGACGTGGGGCTGCTCGGCTACCCGAACGCCGGGAAGTCCACCCTGATCTCCGCGATCTCCTCAGCGCGCCCGCGCGTGGCGGACTACCCGTTCACCACGCTCGTCCCCCACCTCGGGGTCGTCGATCGCGGGATCGACGGCACCTTCGTCGTCGCGGACATTCCGGGGCTGATCGAGGGCGCCGCAGAGGGCAAGGGTCTGGGCCACCAGTTCCTCCGCCATGTCTCGCGCACCCGCCTGCTGCTCCACCTGCTCTCGCTGGCCGATGAGGGCGTCAGCGGGAATGATCGGACGCCGGTGCAGCGCTATCTGGTGCTGCGCGAGGAATTGCGCCGGTTCGACACCGATCTGCTCGCGCGCCCGGAGCGGGTGGTGCTCACCAAGGCCGACGCGGTGGATCCGGAGACCGTCCAGACCGCCCGCGAGGAATTGCTGGCCGCCGGGGTGGCGGACGTGTCCGTGATCTCCTCGGTCACCGGGCAGGGCGTGAAGGAGCTGGTGGACGGGGTGGCGCAGCGGCTCACTGAGATGCGGCGCGCGGATCGGGAGCAGGCGGCGCGGGAGCAGGCGGCGCGGGATCGGCGCGCCGGGCTGATCGGGCGACCTGAGGAGCCGGCAGCGCCGACAGATCAGAAGATCCCGGAGACCGACTCGATATAGCGCTCGAAGGCGTCTTCGACCTCCTCACAGTAGATCTCCTGGAACTTGATGGAGATATCGCCTGCGTTGTCCCGGTCGGTGTCCTCCAGCTCGGCCTCGGCGGTCCCCTTGATGCCGCCGTCCTCCTTGAACGCCGTGATCGTCAGCGCCCCGTCCTCGGCGTTGTAGGTGTCGGCGTTGTAGCCGTCCGAGTCCTGCTCCAGCAGCACCTGATCCCAGTCGGTGTAGTCGTGCTTCCAGGTGACGATGAGGAGGGCGTCGCTGCCTCTGCCCTGCTCGATGTCGTAGTCGTCTGCGACGTCCTCCTCGTCGTCAGGGTCGGCGTCGATGGTGAAGGAGTAGCTCCAGTACTCTTCCGGCAGGTTGTCCTCCTCGGCGTCGCTCAGGTCGTCGGAGAGCGCGTCGGCGTCGAAGGAGTCGAAGTAGTCCTCATAGGCTTCGGCGGCCTGGTCGTAGTAGGCGGCGCCCGTCTCGCAGGCCTGCGGGATGGTGGTCAGGACGAGGCTGATCACCTCGTTGTCGCCGCTGCCGACGGCGAACCAGTAGCCGTCGCGGATGGCCATCGGCTTCTCGTCGTCGATTTTTCCCTGCACCTTGCTGCCGCAGCCGATCAGCCCCGTGAGCAACAGAGAAGCCAGCACAAACCTCATCACATCTCCCCATGTACCCCCGCTATAACCCACTCTCCTCCCGATCCGATACCCCCGCCGAGCCGAACGTCGCCATCTCCCCCAGCACCTTCACCGCCAGCCGGATCGAGTCGATGGCGAGGATCGCGCCGGTGCCTTCGCCGAGCCGCAGCTCCAGATCGTGGAGCGGCTCCTTGCGGAGGTAGCGGCTCATCGCCCAGTGGGCGTTCTCGGCGCTCTTGTGGGAGATCAGCAGGTGATCGACCGCCTCCGGCTGGAGCAGCATCGCGACGAGCCCGCCCGCCGTCGAGATGAACCCGTCCAGCACGACCGGGATGCCCGCCGCCGCCCCGCCGATGCAGAGCCCGGCGATGGCGGCGATCTCCAGCCCGCCGACCGCCTGCAGGATCTCCATCGCGTCGTGCCGGTCGGGGCGGTGCAGCGCGATGGCGTCGTCGATGGCCCGGATCTTCCGCTGGAGCCCCGCGTCGTCGACGCCGGTCCCGCGCCCTGCCGTCAGCTTCGCGGGCATCCCCGCCATCGCTGAGAGGATCGCCGCCGCCGGGGTGGTCGATCCGATGCCCATCTCGCCCGCGCCGAGGAGCTGCACGCCCTCTCCAGCGGCCTCCGCCGCGCAGTCCAGCCCCACCCGGATCGCGGCCTCCGCCTCGGCGCGGGTCATCGCCGGCTCGCGGCACATGTTCCCGGTTCCGGCGCGCACCCGGCGGGAGCGGAAGCGGGCGTGGGGGCTGTCAGCCCAGCCGGGGGCGGGGGCGGCGACCCCGACATCGACCACGCACACCTCTACGCGGTGGTGGCGCGCGAAGACATTGACCGCCGCGCCTCCGGCGAGAAAATTGCTGACCATCTGCGGGGTGACCTCAGCGGGGTAGGGGCTGACCCCCTCTGCGGTGACGCCGTGATCGGCGGCGAAGGTGTAGAGGCGCGCGCGCTCCGGGTAGATCGGCGGAAAGAGCCCGTGGCTGCCGCAGTACCAGCGGGCCAGCGCCTCCAGCTTCCCGAGGCTGCCGGGGGGCTTGGTGAGCCGGTCGAGCCGGGCGTCAGCGGCGGCGGCGGCGGCGGCGTTGAAGGGGCGG
>JBEIQZ010000850.1:0-1578 GCA_040376255.1 Alphaproteobacteria bacterium | reverse complement strand
GGCGCTGCGGGCGGCGGGGGCGGCGGTGCGGGTGGTCCGGGCGGACGTCTCGGACGCGGCGGCGGTCGTGGCGCTGCTGGACGGGATCGGGGCGGACGGGGCGGGGCCGCTGGCGGGGGTGATCCACACCGCCGGGGTGCTCTCAGACGGGCTGCTGCAGAACCTGGACATCGCGGATTTTGAGGCGGTGATGGGGCCGAAGGCGGGCGGGGCGTGGAACCTCCACCGGGCGCTCTGCGCGCGGGAGCGGGCCGGGGCGCCGCCGCTGGACTTCTTCGTGCTGTACGGGTCGGCGGTCTCGCTGATCGCCTCCGCCGGGCAGGCGAACTACGCCGCCGCCAACGCGATGCTCGACGCGCTCGCAGAGCACCGCCGGTCGCTGGGGATGCCCGCGCTCTGCGTCGGCTGGGGTCCGTTCTCTGAGGTCGGCCTCGCCGCCGCCTCCCGCCAGCGCGGGGAGCGCCTCGCCGCGCGCGGCATGGCCTCGCTCACGCCCGCCGAGGGCCAGCGCCTGCTGTGGCGCCTGATGGAGAGCGGCGCGGCGCAGCGCGCGGTGCTGCCGCTGAACCTGCGGCGGTGGCTGGAGTTCTACCCGCAGGCCGCCGGGTGGGCCTCGCTCTCGCTGCTGCGGGCGGCCGACGGCTCCCGGGCGACCGGCGCGCAGGCGGCAGGCGCTCAACCGCGCGGCGCTCAACCGCCTGATCGGGCCTCCGGGGGCGCCGGGTTGCCGGCCGCGCGCCTCCGCGATCCGGGCGCGATGTCCGACTTCGTCCGCCAGCAGATCGCGCTCGTCCTCCGGCTCCCGGTCGGCAGCGTGGAGCCGGAGGCGCCGCTCGGAGAGCTGGGCATGGACTCCCTGCTGGGCCTGGAGCTGCGGAGCCGCCTGGAGTCGGCGATCCGTCACCCGCTCCCCGGCACCCTCGTCTGGACACACCCCTCCCCCGCCGCCATCGCCCGCCACCTGAGCGGCATCGTCGGCGCAGAGACAGGCGCAGACACAGCCGCAGACACAGCCGCAGACACAGCCGCAGACACAGACTCAAGCGCAGAGCGCGTACAGTCTGACAACGATGCGCGCGACGGCGACATCGCGATCGTCGGGATGGGCTGCCGCTTCCCCGGCGGCGGGGACAGCCCGGCGGCGTTCTGGGGGCGCTGTGCGCAGGGGTGGACGGGGTGGGGCCGATCCCGGCGGAGCGGTGGGCGCCCCGGAGCGGGCCGCCGGGGATCGGGACAGCGGCGCTTATCGGGGATGTCTACAGCTTCGACGCGGCGTTCTTCGGCATCTCTCCGCGCGAGGCTGAGCGGATGGACCCGCAACAGCGGCTTCTGCTGGAGGTCGCCTGGGAGGCGCTGGCGCATGCGGGGATCGCGGCGGATCGGCTCCGGGGATCGCGCACGGGTGTCTATGTCGGCGTCAGCAACAGCGACTACCACGCGCTGACCGTGGCCGGGTGCGGCGACGATCTCGACCTGTACGCCGCCACCGGGAACGCCAATGCCTTCGCGGCGGGGCGGCTGGCCTATGTGCTGGGGCTGAACGGCCCGGCGTTCGTGGTGGACACTGCGTGTTCGTCG
>JBEIQZ010000415.1:0-5672 GCA_040376255.1 Alphaproteobacteria bacterium | reverse complement strand
CGGCTCCTCCCCCGGCTCCTCCACCTCGCCCGCCTTCAGCCGCAACAGGATCCCCTCCTCGCGGAGCAGGCGGCGCAATTCCCACTTGTCGATCTCCTCGACGTTCCGGAGGATGTTGTCGATGCGGCCGGTCTGGGCGCTGAAGTGGGCGAGGAGGTCGTGGGCCTCTGAGACGGTGAGGTCGGCCTTGTCGATGAGGGACTGGAGTTTTGCCGGGTCGATGGCGTCGATGCGGCGCTGGGCGGACCCGAGGGTCTGGCGCACTTCAGTGATGAGGGGGCGGGCCTCGGCGGTGACGGAGCGGAGGTCGCGGAGGGTGGAGCGGGCCTCTGAGATGAGTCCGGGGAGCTCGGCGGAGGCGACGGCGAGGTTGTGGAGGGAGGTCTCGGCGTCGCGGAGCATGCGGGCGGGGCGATCCGGGTCTTCTTCGATGGCGCTGGAGAGGGAGGCGCCGAGCTTCTGGAGGGCGGCGGGGTCGATGGCGTCGAGGACGGGCTCAAAGCGGGAGACCATCTCGTCGATCTCGAACGATCCCTTGCAGTCGGTGATGGTGGCGCCGTCCTGCAGCAGCGGCGCGTCGGGGGAGTGGGGGACCAGCTCGATATATTTTTCGCCCAGCACCGAGCGGGCGCGGAGCTTCAGGCTGACGTCGGCGCGGATGTGGGCGCTCTCCTGCAGGCTCAGCGCGAGCAGGGCTTGATTAAAATCCACCTCCAGCCGATCCACGCGCCCGACCTGCACCCCGGCGACGCTGACGACGGCCCCGGCCATCAGCCCGGCGGCGTCGTCGAGGCGGGCGGTGGCGGTGAGGGTCGCTCCCGGCCCCTGGAGGGCGCCGACCTGGACCGCCATCCAGGCGAAGAGTCCGATGGCGACGGTGAGGAGGAGTCCGACGCCGATCTCGTTGCGGGCAGAGGTAGCCATGGGCTGCGATCCTATCCGGTTTCTCCCGGATCGGGGAACAGATCCATCCCCAACCGCTCGATCACGCAGCCGCTCTCCGCGATCAGGATCTCTGTCAAGCTCCCCTGCGGCGGGGAGAACCTTAAGAGCTCAGAGGGCGGCAGCCCCAGCCAGCCGCAGATCAGCGCGCGGATCGGCCCGGCGTGGCTGACGATCACCAGCCGCTCCGGGGTGTACGGGTCGGCGGGGGCGGGGAGCGCGGCGATCTCCGCTGCCGTCGCGGCCCACCAGCCCAGCACGCGCCGGGAGAGGTCGCGGCAGGACTCGCCGCCGGGCGGGGCGTGGTCGAGGTAGTCGGCCCAGCGGGCGCGCACGGCCTCCGGGTCTTCGCGGCTCAGATCCTCCCAGGATCGGCCCTCCCAGGCGCCCATGTGCTGCTCGCGCAATTCGGGGCAGCGGCGGGGGGAGACGACGGGGTCGAAGGTTCCCAGGGTCAGCAGATCGGCCAGATCGGTGCAGCGGCTCAGATCGGAGGTCCAGAGGCGCGGCGGCGGGCCGTGGTGGCCGAGGTACCAGGCGGCGAGGCGGCGGCTCTGGGTCAGACCGGCCTCAGAGAGCGGGACGTCAGACTGCCCCCGGCAGGTGCGCGCCCGGCCCTGCACGGTCTCCCCGTGGCGCAGGAGGTGGACGCGGAGCGCGCGGGCGGAGGGCAGCATGGCGAGCGTGGTGCGGTCGAACATCGGCGGACAGGATACACCGCCGGGACGCCGGGCGCGCAGCGCGGCAGAGATCCTCAGAGGGACAGGAGCAGGGATGCTGCTGGTGATCGATGTCGGCAACACGAACATGGTGCTGGGGCTGTTCTCGGGCAGCGCGCTGCTGCACCAGTGGCGCATCTCGACGGTGCAGCGGACCACCGACGAGTTCGGGCTGCTGACGCTGCAATTGCTCCAGCACCAGCGGGTCGATCCGGCGGGGGTGTCGGGGGTGGCCATCGGGACGGTGGTGCCGTCGGTGCTGTACGCGATGGAGAAGGCCTGCCGCCGCTATCTCGGCTGTACGCCGCAGGTGGTCGATCCGCGAACGATGGACATGCTGCCGATCCGCGCCGACAACCCCGGCGAGGTCGGCGCGGATCGCGTGATCAACGCCGTCGCCGCGCTGGTGAAGCACGCGCCGCCGCTGCTGATCGTCGACTTCGGCACCGCGACCACCTTCGACGCCGTCGACGCCTCCGGCGCCTACATCGGCGGCGCCATCGCCCCCGGCCTCCAGATCTCGGCGGACGCGCTGTTCACGCGGACCTCCCGCCTGCCGCGCATCGAGGTGCAGCGCCCGGCGCGGGCGGTCGGGCGGAACACGATCCACGCGATGCAGTCGGGGCTGTTCTGGGGCTACGTCGGGCTGGTGGACGGGCTGGCGCGCCGCTGCAAAGAAGAATTGCGCCAGGAGGGGGCCGGGCCGGTGCGGTGCATCGCCACGGGCGGGCTGTCGAACCTGATCGGGCGGGCCTGCGTCGAGATCGATGAGGTGGACGAGGCGCTGACGCTGCACGGGCTCCGGCTCTGCTACGATCATGCGCGCCGGACGCAGGGGTTATAAAAACATTGTTCAGCGGAGGTTCAAATGGCGGCGCCAGAGATACCGTATGATAAATTAGGGATCGCGGACGCGATGCGTCGGAACGTCGATCCCGCCTCTCCGAAGCCGATGCGGCTGGCGACGGCGCGCGGCGTGCTGCCGATCCCGCCCGATCAGATGCTCGGCCTGCTGGCCGTGCTGGTCGGTGACCCGGAGGAGGATGTGCGGAAGGCGGCGGTGGAGACGGTGAAGAAGCTCCCCAACCCGGTGCAGCTCATCGGTCAGCGCACCCACGCGAAGATCCTGGAGATGCTCGCGCAATTGCGCCCTGAGCGCGATCTCGACGAGCGCATCCTCACGATCCGCGCCGCCAACGACCGCACCACGATCCTGATCGCCGGGCGCGCCGACGCGCGGCTCTGCGAGATGATCTCTACAAACCACGAGCGGCTCCTGATCACGCCGGACATCCTGCTGGCGCTCTATGACAACGCCGCCTGCTCAGACGCGGACTTCGAGCGCGCCAACGCCTTCCTCCGCATGGAGGGCGCCGCCCCCGATCTGCCCGGCCCGCGCGGCAGCGGGGCGAAGGCGCTCGCGGATCGCCAGGCAAAGCAGGCCCCGAAGCAGGCCCCGAAGCAGGCTGCCGCCCCGGGCGCCCCCGCTGCCGCCTCAGCCCCGGCCGGCGCGCTGACCCCCGCGCCGGTGCGCCCGGTGGCGCCGGTGTTCGATCTGGACGCCGAGATCGAGGCCGCGCTCAGCGGCAAGACCTCGCCGCTGCTGGAGGCGAAAGCAAAACTGGAGATGTTCGATCTCGGCGAGGCCCGCCCGCTCGACGGGGCGATGGCCGGGTTCAACTTCGACTTCCGCAGCGATGATGACTTCTCCCTCGATCTGCTGGAGGAGGGAGGCAGCGGCTCTGCAGAACCTGACGATGAGGCCAGGCTCTCCATCGCCAAGAAGATCTCCCTCATGTCGCCAGGCAAGAAGATCAAGCTCGCCTACCTCGGCAACAAGGAGTGCCGGAACATCCTGATCCGCGACCGCAACAAGCAGGTCGCCCTCGCCGTGGTCAAGAGCGGGCGGCTCACCGACAACGAGGTGATGAAGCACTGCGGCGACCGCAACCTGCCCTCAGACGTGCTGCGCGAGATCGGCAGCAACGGGGAGTGGCTCCGGAAGTACCCGGTAAAGGTCGCGCTGGCGAACAACCCGCGCTGCCCGCCCGCCATCGCCGTCTCGCTCGTCTCCCAGCTCCAGAGCCGCGATCTCGCCGCCCTGGGCCGCAACAAGAACGTCACCGCCGTCATCTTCCAGATGGCGCAGAAGCTCGCGAAGGCGAAGGGGGCCTGATGGCGACGAACGGGCCGGCAGAGCTGGAGCAGGGCGCGGTCGCGGTGCGGGGGATGCGCCTCTCCTTCCTCCGCTGGCCGGGGGACGGGGTGCCGGTGGTCTTCCTCCACGGGTGGTACGATCAGGCCGCTGTCTGGCTGCGGGTGGCAGAGCGGCTGGGGGGCGGCCTGCTGGGCGGCGCGCGGCTGGCGCTGGACTGGCGCGGCTTCGGCCAGTCCGCCCACAACCCCCCCGGCTGCGCCTACGCCTTCTCGGAGCACCTCGCTGACCTCGATGGCTTCCTCTCGGCGCTCCTCCCGTCCTCGCCGGAGGCGCCCGGCGAGGTCGTGCTGGTCGGTCACTCCATGGGCGGCACCGTCGCCAGCCTCTACGCCGGCCTCCGGCCTGAGCGCGTGCGCGGGCTGGTGTCGGTGGACGGGCTGGGCCTCGCCGACGGGCTGGAGGGCGCCGCTGACCGCCTGCTCGCCCACCTCGACGGACAGCGCAAGCCGCCCGCCCACCGGGTGTTCTCCACCGAGGAGGAGGCGTTCCGCCGCCTCCGCCAGCTCTACCCCCGCGTCGACGCCGAACACCTCGCCCTCCTCGCCGAGCGCGGCCTCCGGCGCGTCCCCGGCGGCGCCGACAGCGGCGCAGGCTGGGTCTGGGCCGCTGACGCGCGCCACCGGACGCGGCTCGCGCTGCCCTACCGCCAGGATCAGCACCTCCAGATCCTGGAGCGTGTGCGCTGCCCGGTGCTGATGCTCTGCCCGGAAAATCCGGCCTTTTTGCAGGAGGATATCGCGAGGATCGAGGCAGTCCTCTCCAGGGGGCCGGGCGGCTGTGAGCGCCACACCGTCCCCGGAACCGGCCACGCGCTCCATACCGAGGATCCTGTCTCAGTCGCAGCAGCGATCCGCAGCTTTCTGCTGGCGCGCTGCAGCCGCACTTGACATCCCCCTCCGGTTCCTGCATACAGGCGCCGGAGGATTCGCATGGCCATCCGCAGACATGTGCTCATCACCGGTGGGGGGAGAGGGATCGGGGCAGAGATCGCCCGCCGGTTTGCTGCGCTCGGAGATCGGATCACAGTGCTCTCGCGCTCCCGCGACGAAGTGGAGAAGATCGCCGATGAGGTCGGCGGCTACGGGATCCGCTGCGATGTCGGAGAGCCCGCGAGCGTAGAGGCCGCCTTCATGGCCGCCGGCCCGGTCGATATCCTCGTCAACAACGCCGGGATCGCCCGATCCTCCCCCGTCCTCAAGACCGATGTCCGGGTGTGGGAGGAGCACCTCAAGGTCAACCTCACCGGCTCCTTCCTCTGCTCGCTCAAGGTGCTGCCGGGCATGGCCTCGCGCGGTCGCGGACGCATCATCAACATCGCCTCCGTCGCCGGGCTCAAGGGCTACCCTTACCTCGCCGCCTACTGCGCCTCCAAGCACGGCCTCATCGGCCTCACCCGCGCCCTCGCCGCCGAGTACGGCAACCAGGGCGTCACCGTGAACGCCATCTGCCCCGGCTACGTCGATGGCTCCATGCTCAACCAGTCGATCCAGAACATCGTCGACAAGACCGGTCGCACCAACGACGAGGTCCGCCACGAGCTTGAGTCCCAGAACCCCCAGGGCCGCTTCTTCGACGCCTCCGAGATCGCAGCCATGGCCATCTTCCTCGCCTCCGAAGAGGCGCGGGGGGTCAATGGTCAGGCCATGACGGTCTGCGGTGGTGCTCTTAATAGTTAGCGGGGGTTACCCCCCGCATCGGCACTGCGCTGCGCTGGTGCCTCCCCCCGCGCGCACTGGCGCGCGACGGCTGGCCCGTGCCGGGGGTGAACGGAAGGGGCGGTAATATCTGTGATG
>JBEIQZ010000581.1:0-3819 GCA_040376255.1 Alphaproteobacteria bacterium | reverse complement strand
CGGCGGCGACGGCGCGGGCCTGCTCAGCGAGGGTCTGCTGGGCGGCGGCGAGCTTCTGCTCTACGGCGAGCAATTCCTGGCGGTGCTGCTCGGCCTGCTGGATCAACCCGGCGAGGTCTGCGCGCTCGGCCGCTGTCAGCGGCGCCACCCCCGGCACCCCCGGCGCTCCGGCAGCGGCCAGCAGCCCCCGCGCC
This sequence comes from Alphaproteobacteria bacterium, assembly GCA_040376255.1. Taxonomy (GTDB): domain Bacteria; phylum Myxococcota_A; class UBA796; order UBA796; family SXON01; genus JBEIQZ01. The sequence goes on along the minus strand of JBEIQZ010000581.1, from coordinate 3,625 downwards.
AGATCCTCGACGTTCACATAGTCGCCCACCAGCGCCGCCCGGCTCTGCACCCGCGCCTCCGCCAGCCCCGGCCCCTGCAGCGCGCCGGGCCGCTCCTCCGCCGACAGCAGCGGCAGCAGCACCGCACCCCGCTCCTGCGAGAGCAGCAGCCCCGCCTGGATCAGCGCCCCCACCGCCAGCACCACCGCCAGCCGATCCCACCCCTTCATCGCGCTCCCCCGCCCTGCTCCGGCTGCGCCGGTCGTGGTTGTCCCGGCTGTGCCTGTCCCGGTCGTGCCTGTCCCGGCTGCATCCCCGGCTGCATCCCCGGCTGCATCCCCGGCTGCCCTGCGCTGACCGGCCGCCGCCCGCTCTCCGCCGCGATCTGCGCCCACGACGCCTGCCAGCGATCCTGCGCCCGCCGCCGCGCCGCCCGCAATTCCTCGACCTCCTGCCGCGCCGCCAGCCCCGCCGCGACCGCCGGCACCATCTCCCCCGCCTGCGCCGCTGTCAGCCCCGGCCCCTCTCCCATCTGGAGCGCCCGCACCCCACGCGCGACGTCGTCAGGGGTGAGCTGCGCCGCGAACGACGGCTCCAGCCCCGCCGCAGCCGCCGCCGGAACCGGAGGCGCCGACCGGCTCCCGACCAGCACCGGGTGCGCGTCGCGGGAGAGCGCCGCCCCCTCCATCAGGCAGAGCAGCAGCAGCAGCAGGCAGAGGGCGCGATCCATCACCCCGCTGCGTTAACCGGTGTGAACCCTCCCGGCCGAGCCATGAGCGCGCTGCTCTCCCTGTCCTTCCTGGTCTGCCTGTCCGCCTGCACCCCTCCCCCGGCATCGCCCCCGGCATCGCCCCCGGCATCGCCCCCGCCGCGCCCCTCAGGCGCCGGGGCGCAGGCCGCCCGCGCCGCTCCGGTGAACGCCGCGAAGTGGTCGGGGGCGTGGACGCTCCGGCTGCTGGCCGAGCCGCAGGACGGGGGGAGCGCGGCGCTGTCTGCGGCGCTCGGCCAGCCGGTGCAGGCGTGGCAGGGCGGGCGCCCGCCGACGCGGCCAGGGGAGGCGGCGATCCTGTGGCTGGGGGCAGAATTCCCCGCCGCCGGGCTGCTCCAGCGCATCCAGGGGCAGGGGCCGGGCGAGGTGATCGCGATCCTCGCCGCGCCCGGAGCGGCGTGGCGGGAGGAGATCGGCGCGGCGCTCCCCTGGCAGGGCGTGAGCGTCGTCGATCCCCGGCAGAGCCTCGCGCTCTGGGCCGACCCCTCCGGCGCCTCCGGGGCGCTGCTCGGGCTGACCGCCGCCTTCGTGCTGGCGGAGCATTACCGCGCGCCCTTCACCCCGCAGCCCGGCCCCTGGCCCCCGGTCGCCGCTGTCTGGCTCGGGCCGCCGCAGCCGCTCTCGACCGATCTCCCGATCCGCGCCGAGCAGGCCCGCCGGGGCGGCCCGGAGATCGAGGCAGCGGCGGCGGCGCTGGTCACTGACGCCGATCCGGCGGTGCGGCTGGGGCTGTCCGTCAGCGTCCGGCAGCAGCCGATCCTGCTCCGGCTCGCGGACGATCCGGAGCCGATGATCCGGGCGCGGGCGGCGGATCGGCTCGACGACCTCCCGAAGCTGCGCGCCCTGCTCTCCGACCCCTCCAGCCTCGTGCGGGTGGTGGCGGCACACCGGCTGCTGCAGGCGGGGGACGCGCCGGGGCTCGCGATCGCGGCCCGCTCGCCGGACGCCTATGTGCGCTGGAAGGCGGCGGCGGGCCTCACCGATGCGAGGCTGCTGGCGGGGCTGCTGGCCGACCCGGACATCGACGTGCGGCGGGCGGCGGCGCTGCAGGCGGGGACGCTGGCGACCCTGCCACCGGAATTGGAGCGGGCGCTGATCTCGGGCGCGGCGGACAGCAACAGCTTCGTGCGCCGCTGGTGCATGGAGGGGCTGGCGCGGGCGCAGACCCCGGCGGCGCAGGCCGCGCTCAGGGCGGGCCTCACGGACAGCACGCTGCTGGTGGCGGCGGCGGCGGCGAAGTCGCTGAGCGCGCAGGGAACCTATGTGGCGACCGCGCCCTTCGTCCCGCAGGGGCCGCCCGCAGACGACGCCGGGCGCGATCAGCGGGCGCAGAGCGCGGACGCGACAGTGCGGAAGGATCTGTGCAAGTTCCTGGCCGACCGCGCGGACAGCCTGCGCTGGCTGGAGCCGCTGTCGCGCGATCCGGACTCCGAGGTGCGGAAGTCGGCGGTGGAGGCGATGGGCTGGCGCGCGGCGGAAGAGCCCGCGTTCCAGGCGGCGCTGCTGGCTGCGGTCGCCGACCCCGATCCCGACGTCCGCATCACCGCCCTCGACGGGCTGCGGCGGGCGGGGGCGGGACAGGCCGGGCAGGCACAGACGCTGCTGCCGCTGCTCGCGCATGCCGACGCCGAGATCCGGCTGCGCGCGGCGGAGGCGCTGGCGGCGGTGCCCGCGCCCCCCCCGGAATTGCGCGCGCTGAGCGCCGACCCCGACGAGCGCATCCGGGCCGCCGTGGTGCGCGCCTTCCCTGACGCGCTCGACCCCGCCGATCCCTCGCTGCTCGTCCGCTGGACAGCGGCGCTCCCCTCACTCCCGCCGGAGGAGCAATACCGCATACGGGGCATCCTCGCCCGCGAGGACGATCTGCTGCACGAGCGCTTCTCCTGGAACCGCCCTGAGGATCGGCCCGCAGCCTACCGCAGCCTGCGCCCGCCGGTCATCCGGGAGTACGGACACCCGGATCGGGGGTGACGCTCACCCGGATCGGGGTGGTGCGGCGTGGGCAGACGCTATACACTCCCCCCGTGTCCACCTCCCCCGCCCCGGCCCGCCCCCCGACAGAGCCCTTTCCGGGGCCGGTCTCCTGCTTCTCCGCGATCACCGCGCCGGAGCTGTACCGGAACTTCGCCATCCACCTGTTCGTGATGTTCCCGGCCGCGATGGTGATGTGCGCCATCGCCCACGAGATGGATCAGCGCCTCGGCCTTCCGGAATTGATGCCGCAGGCCGCCGCCACGCCGGTCGGGCTGGCGCTCATCGGGGCGGGCGGGCTGTGGGTCTGGTACGTCTACGGCTACCTGTTCCGGGCGGGCGCCGGGTCGCCGGGGACGCACGTCGACGGCGGGCCGACGGTGATGGTCGACACCGGCCCCTACGCCGCGATCCGCCACCCCTCGGTGCTGGGGAAGCTCGCGGGCGTGATCGGGCTGGGGATCATCTGGAACTCGATCACCTTCGAGGCGGGCTTCGTGCCGGTGCTTGTTGTGTACTCGCTCGTCACCAACCGCTACCTCCAGGAGCGCTTCTGTGAGGAGCGCTTCGGGGAGAAGTACCAGATCTACCGCGCGCGCGTGCCGATGCTGCTGCCGCGCCCCTCCGGGATCAAGCGCTGGCTCGACGGGGCGCATGCCGTCCCTGAGGACACGGTGCGCGGCGTCTCCGCCCACCCGCCCACGATCATGGTGGCGTTCCGGTACTACCTCGTCGGGCTGGTGCTGCTGATCTAGCTGTTCGGGCTGGCGTGGTGGTTCACAGGTCAGTGATCAGCCCCGCGACGAACCCCGCCGCCCCCGCCCCCCCCCGCCGGTGCCCCGCTGCCGTGCAGTGGGCGGGCAGGCTCAGCTAGGCGCCCGCCGGCCCCAGGCGCGCGGGCCGCCG
>JBEIQZ010000371.1:0-6262 GCA_040376255.1 Alphaproteobacteria bacterium | reverse complement strand
TCGTCACCGACGGCGTCCACGAGTCCGATCCGGACGTCGTGGAGATCATCGCCCCTTATCAGCTCATCGATGACGGCTACGAAGGGTGCAGCCACCTGGGTGGGGCGGGGGCGCTCTGGCCCGGCCTGCTGCTGATCGGGCTGGCGCGTCGGCGTGCCTGATCCCGGCGCGCCTGATCCCGGGCGGCTGGCGGAGATCCTCGCGGGGCTGGCAGATCAGGATCTGCGCGGCTGGCTCGCCAACGATCCGCTGCAGTATGTGCGCCGCTACCCGGAGGAGGGCGATCAGGAGATCGTCGCGGTGTTCGCCTCGGTGCTGGCGTTCGGGCGGGTCAGCCTGTTCTCGAAGGTGATCCGCGCCGGGCTCAGCCGTATGGACGCGGCCGGGGGGCCCGCGCGCTTCATCGACGGCGCGCCGCTCATCCGGACGGCGGCGGAGCGGGAGGAGGCGGCGCAGGCGCTCGACGGGCTGAGCTACCGGTGGAACCGCCCGGCGGACTTCGCGCTGCTGTTCTCGGCGCTGCGGAGCGTCCGGGCGTCGCACGGGCGCATCGGCGCGGTGTTCCCGGCGGGGGACGCCGCGACGACGCTCGACCGGGGGTTCGGCGCGCTGCGGGGCGCGGTGCCGGCGGCGGCGCAGACGCCGGGCTTCCTCCGCCTCCTGCCGCTCCCCTCAGACGGGAGCGCCTGCAAGCGCGGCTGCATGCTGCTGCGCTGGATGGCCCGACGGGAGTTCCCCGACACCGGCGCGTGGGCGCACCTCGACCCGGCGGCGCTGGTGCTGCCGCTGGACGTCCACACCGGGCGGATCAGCCGCTTCATCGGCCTGACGGATCGCACCGACGCCTCCTGGCGCACGGCGGCACAGATCACCGCCGCGCTGCGCCGGATCGACCCCGCCGACCCCGTCCGCTTCGACTTCGCGATGGCCCACCTCGGCATCTCCGCCGGGTGCAGAGGCCGCCGGGACGCGGCGATCTGCCCGGGCTGCCCGCTCGACGCGATCTGCAGAGCGGCTTAGCCGCGCAGGCTCAGAGGCAGCCGCCCGCCACAGTGCAGGTGAACGTGGCGTTGTCGCCGAAGGTGTAGTCGGTCATCGGGGTGGCACCGTCGATGCCGTCGACCTCCACGGTGCCGTTGTTCGTCCCGGCGCCGGTGCCGAAGTCGCAGCCCTCAGAGATGAAGCTTCCGGTGCCGGAGATGTAGACGGCGCCGCCGTTGGCGGTGGAGGTGTTGGCGTTGAAGCCGACGGTGCCGGCGCCGGAGGAGGACTCGCACTCCAGGATGCCCTTGAGGACGAGGGCGCCGCCGCCGCTCCCAGAGGTGGCGCTGTTGCCGGTCACGAGCGTGTCGAGCATGCGGACGTAGCCGTAGGACTGGGAGACGTTGTTGGAGTCGCCCACCGCGATCCCGCCGCCCGCCTGATCCGAGCTCCCGCTGATCACGCACTCCTCCAGCAGCAGGTTCGGGCTGCTGCTGGAGCCCTGGTTGCCGGAGTTGCCGGAGACCAGCACCGCCCCGCCGTTGGTGGCGCTGGAGGTGCCGGTCCCCTGGCTGAGCGTGAGCCCGGCGATCTCGATCCGCGCGTTGGAGATCCGCACGAGCGGCCCGGTCCAGGCGCCGGAGGGGGAGAGGCCGCCGGTCGTGAGGACCGTGTCGGCGGCGCCGTAGATCCCCTCGACGCGGGTGCCGGTGACTGAGCTGTCGCTCTTGATCGCCTGGTAGTACGTCCCGTGGCAGACGTTGATCCGGCGGTTGTTGGCGGAGAGTGTGTGGACGCTGACCGACCCGGCGGCGATGTTCCAGCTGAGGTTGGTGGGGGTGGCGCTCTCCCAGCCGGTGTTGCTGCTGAACTCGGTCACCATGTTGGCCTCATCGGCCTCAGTCCATGCGCCTGCGGTGGTGCAGTCGTTGGCCTGGAGGTCGCAGATCTCCAGGGCGCCGGGGTAGACGTGGTACTCGCCGTCGTCGCAGTCGGTGTGATCGGTGACCCCATCGGTGACCTGATCGGTGTGGCAGGTGCCGGACTCGTTGATGTCCCCGTAGCTGTCCCCGTCCACGTCGGAGTAGTAGAGCGTGAGGCCGTCGTCCACGACGCTGTCGCAGTCGTTGTCCACGTCGTCGCAGGTCTCGGCAAATCCGGGGTAACGAGCGGAGGTGCCGTCATCGCAGTCGGTGTTGTCAGCGACGGGGTAGCCCGCGCTGGCGTCGCACTGGCAGACGGTGGCGGCCGGATCACCGTAGTCGTCGCCGTCGTCGTCGGCGTACCACGCGGTGCAGGCGGGGACGTTCTGCTCGTTGCTCAGGCCATCGCAGTCGTCGTCGACGCCGTCGGTGGCGCAGGTCTCCTGTGCGCCTGGATAGATCGCGCCATCGCCGTCATCGCAGTCGAAGGCGGGGTTGGCGGCGGCGACGATGGTGTAGTCGGCCTCGGCCACGCAGAGGCAGTCCCCGACCGCAGCGCCGTAGCCGTCGGTGTCCGCGTCCTGGAGGTACTCGGTGCAGCCCGCCGGGTCGGCGGCGGCGCCGAGGGTGTCATTGAGGTGGCCGTCGCAGTTGTCGTCGTAGGCGGTGGCGCAGGTCTCGGCGTTCCCGGGCTCGACATCGGCGCGGGTGTCGTCGCAGTCTGAGCCGCTGAAGGCGTCGCTCTCGGTCCCGTCGCCGTCCTGATCGAAGTCGGAGGTGTCCGAGCAGTCCTGATCGACGCCGTCATACCAGACCTCGTCGGCGCCGGGGAAGATCGCGGCGTCCGTGTCGCCGCAGTCCGTCCCGGAGGAGCCGCTCCCGTTGTTGAGCCCCTCGACGCGGAAGCCGTCTTCGTCCTGATCGAAGTCGTCTGCGCCGTCACAGTCGGCGTCCACGCTGTCATACCAGGTCTCGTCTGCGCCCGGATAGACGTCCCGCGCGGAGAGCGGCGGGCGCCCGTTGAGCACCTCGATGGCCTGAGCCGGATCGTCGATGCAGTCCCCACCCGTTGTGCCGTCCGGCAGATCGAAGGGGTAGCCCTCCGCCCACACGCCGTCGCCGTCCTGATCGCCGTCGTTGCCGTCGCAATTCTCGTCGGTGCCGTTGTACCAGATCTCATCCACGGAGGCGTCGGGGAACCGATCAGGATCGGTGTCGTCGCAGTCTCCCTGGCAGAAGCCGGTCTGATCGGGGGCGTCGGCGCACTCAGCCCCGTCGCCGTCCTGATCGAAGTCGGAGCCGCCGGAGCAGTCCTCGTCCACCCCGTCGTACCAGACCTCATCCTCCGCCGGGTTCACCGTGTCGAGGCTGTCATCGCAGTCCCCCTCCTCGGCGCCGAAGGGCAGATCGAAGCCGTAATCCTCCGCCCAGAACCCGTCGCCGTCCTGATCGCCGTCGTCATAGACCGCGCCATCGACAGCGCCGCCGCAGTCCTCGTCGGTGCCGTTGAAGTAGACCTCGGTCGCGCCGGGGTAGACCACCGCCGGATCGAGCCCGCCCGCGTTGGTGAAGCCTGTCTGATCGGTGACATCCAGGCAGTCGTCGCCGCGCGGGGTGATGTCGTGGCCGTCGCCGTCCTGGTCGTAGTCTGATCCGCCCGAGCAGTCCTGATCGATCCCGTCATACCAGACATCCGCAGCGCCGACATGGATCTGCGCGCCGCTGAGCCTGCTCCCCTGCGGGCCGGTGGGATCGTCCCAGCAATCCTCCAGGCCGCTGAACCCGTCTCCGTCCGCGTCGACCGCCTTCCACGGGCCGCATCCCTGGAGCAGAACGCCTGACACCAACAATGACAATGAAAACAGACGCATCTGCACACCCCGGCGACTCCGGGCAGCCTATCATGTCCTGCCGATCCTGCCGACGGGCGGGATATACCTCTCCCGATGCAACTGATCCTTTCCGGGCTGTTCCTGCCGGGGCTGCTCCTGCCGGGCGCTGCGCAGGCGGCGCCGTGCGCGGGGGAGGCCGGGATCGCCCTGTTGGAGCAGACGATCCGTGAGACGTCATCAACGCTGAGCCGGGCGGGGCCGGATCCGGCGGCGGCCTGGGAGCGGCTTGCGTCGCTGCTGCCCTGTGTCAACGCGCCGATCCCCGCCCGGACGGCGGCGGAGATCCACCGGATCGCCGCGATCGCCTCCTGGCGCGCGGAGCAGCCGGAGCGGGCCGCCGCCTCGCTCCGCGCGGCGGGGCAGCTCCCGCCGGACTTCCCGCAGAACCTGACGGCGCTGCTCGGCGATCCGCCGCCCCCGGACTGGCGGGCGTTCGCGCGCGGGGACGGCTGGGTGCAGGTGGACGGCATCTTCGCGACTGAGCTGGAGATCAGGCGGGCGGCGCTGATCCAGCGCTTCAGCGCGGAGGGCGCGGTGCTGGAGACGCGCTACTGGCAGCCCGGAGACGATCCGGCGTCGCTGGCGCCGCTGCTGGAGCCGGTGCCGGTGCGGCGGGCGGCGGGGTGGCTGGTGCTGGCGGCGACCGGGACGCAGTGGACAGAGCCGGGCGCGGCGGCGGCTGGGCTGGAATTGCGGCTGGGGGTGCGGAGCGGCGGAGCGGCGGGGCTGCTGGTCCAGGCGGGCGTGCAGGCGGGCGGGGCGCCCGGCAGGGAGACGGGGGATCGGGCGCCGCTGCCGACCTGGACCCAGGGGGCGACCGCAGGGCTGTCGCTCTCCGTGCAGCCGCAGGGGGTCGGCCTCTGGCTGGGTCCGGCGTGGACGTTCCAGAGCGTGCGCCTGGATCGGGCGGGGGATTGCGGCGAGGCATCAGAGGTCTCAGGCGCGCTTCTGGAGACAGGCTGCACGACGCGGGAGCAGGGGTTCCTGTGGGGGCCGGGCGCGGAGGCGGGCGCGACGGGCGCGGCGGGGGAGCGTGCGCTCTGGTCGGTGCGGGCGGGCGGGTTCCGGGCGGGCGGGGGCTGGATCTGGTCGGCGGGGCTGGGCGGGGGGGTGCGCTGGTAGGGGATCAAGCGGGATCAGGCAGGGTCTGAGCGGCGGACTGCGTACCGAGCTCGCCGAAGATCGCCGCAGGGTCCATCAGGATCTCGGCGAACCGCATGAGGATGCGCCCGGCCATCACCCCGTCGAACAGCCGGTGGTCGAACACCAGCACCACCGGCAGCACCGGGCGCACCTCAGGGCGGCCGTCCACCGGCACGACCTCCGGCTGCACCCCGCTGATCCCCCAGAGCGTCCCGACATGGGTGAGCCGCTGCGGGAGGGAGACCGCCGCACCCCGGAACCAGACGCCCTCCGCCGCGCCGAAGGCCGCGCCGGGGTTGGTGATGGCGGTGGTGAACGGCGCGATGCCCCACGCCGCCTCCGAGAGGATCGGCGTCCGCCACGCCAGATCGAGCACATCGAGCGTGCGGCGCACCACCGCCGCCGGCATCACCTCGGTCATCCGGAACAGCGCGCGGAACAGCGGGTTCCTCGGCGTCCCGCTCCGCTCCTCGGCCACCTCCCGGCGCTGCCGGGCGGCCAGCTCGCGCAGCGGCATCCGGTCGACGCGCGGGATGATCGACATCGACAGCTCGGAGCGATCCGAGTGGCCGATGAGGTTGACCGGCATCACCACGCCGACCTCATCCTTCCGGACGACCCGTCCGGCGAAGATACGCGCGTTGGCTACGGGGAACTCGCGCAGCACGCGGGCGATGACCGCCACGACGAGGTGGTGGACGGTGACCGGGGCGCCGTCCGCCTGGAGGCGGGTGAGGTAGGCGCGGGCGGCGGTGAAGTCGACGGCGATGTTGGCGGAGACGTGGGCGTGGGCGGGGGCGTCGAACCACCACATCAGCGCCTGTCGGGCAGGGGAGGGCTTTTTGCTCACCGGGGGGCTTTATCCCGTCGTGACCCGATGGTGACAGGGCTGTGGTTAAATTGCGGCCAGGAGATATCGCGTGATCTTCAGCCTGCTCCGCATGGCGCTCGGTCTGGTCTATTGTGCCGTCATCCTCAACGTCTTCTTGCCGTTGATGCTCCTCTGCCTGCCAAGTCGGAAATATCGTATCTACCTTGGCAATATCTCTGGGAAGCTGATCGGACGCGGCCTGCTGTGGCTGGCGAGCGCGGAGGTGGATACGACAAAAGTGGAGGAGACCACGCGCCACTTTCCGGCGATCTATGTAAGCAACCACACATCGATCCTGGACATCTTCCTCGGGATCTGGGTGGCTCCCATCGGGACGGTCGGAGTGGCGAAAAAGCAGGTGGTCTGGTACCCGTTCTTCGGGCTGCTGTACCTGCTGGCCGGGCACCTGCGGGTGGATCGCGGCAACCACGCGCAGGCGGTCGGGGCGATGG
>JBEIQZ010000851.1:0-1575 GCA_040376255.1 Alphaproteobacteria bacterium | reverse complement strand
CAGCCGCGCCGCCGCCGAGGTGCTGACGCGCTTCACCGGCAGCCCCTGGTTCCCGGGCGGGCTCGGGCAGGCCACCTTCACCGCCGGGAGCTACCTCGTCTTCGAGGACGGCCCCGCCGCCGAAGTCACCCTCCAGTGGGGGACCTACCAGGACGCCGCCGATCAGGCCGGACAGTCGCGCGTCTACGGCGGCATCCACATCTGGCCCGATGACAGCGTCGGTCGGGAGCTGGGCTACGAGGTCGGCAACGAAGCTGTCGACGGGGCGATCCCCTGGTACGACGGTACTGCGCGGTAGGCAGTTATCTCAAGGCGCCGGGTCAAGCCGCCGGGTCAAGCCGACGGATCAAGGCGCCGGAGCGTCCAGCGGGCCGCCCGGACACTGCGGCTGCGCCGTCACGAGGCCGATCATGTCCTGTACAAACGGAAGAACGTCGCGCGCGAGCGCCGCGTCCTCCTCCAGGACGATCGGGCGCGCCTGCTCCAGCACCATCGCGCCCGACTCCGCGATCTCAGGCGGCAGGCAGGCCGCCCGCGCCCGGATCGCCTCCTCCAGCAGCGCGACCTGCTCCTTCAGCACAGGCAGCGCTGGAGGCAGGGGCGGCGCCTGGGCGCTTCCGTAGAGGGCCAGGTTCTGCTGCAGCGCCGCAACCCTGGTCTGCTGGCGCTTGAGCTCGCTCTCCAGCAGCAGGCGCCGCTCCATCTCCAGAAAACCCGCCGCCTCCGCCGGGAGCAGCGCCGCCGCCTGCCCGAGCACCGTCCGCGCCTTCTCCCGCATCGGGAAGGCCTTGTCCTCCAGGGACATCTCATACAGCTCAAGCTGCTCAGGGGTCAGGTACGGCGGGCGGGTGGAGGCGTCGAGCGAGGCCGCCATATCGGTGTACGCCGCCGCGATCACCAGCAGCGCCGCAGCCCGCACCTCCGGCCGGGCCTCCGGGGCCGCAGCCTGCGCGCAGGCGCCCTCAGTCGCCGCGAGGCTGACGACCTTGCGGCGCAGCGCGTCGAGGAGGGCGGCTTCAAATTTTTTTGCAGGTATGGATGTATCTACTTGAATATGCAGATATTTTTGGTACCCGAACTTCTCCAGACACGCCGGGATCGCCGCGCACACCGCCGCGTCCTCCGGCGCCCGATCTCCCGGCAGGCAGCCCCACACCGGCGGATCGGGCGGCAGGGTGACGGGCGGGATGTCGGCGCGCAGGATGCGCTCCACCTGCACGGCCTCGGCCTGCCCGCCGGTCGCGGCCCAGCGCCGCGCCAGCTCCGCCAGCTCCGCCGAGGCGATGCGCTCCCCCGCCCCGGCCAGCAACTGCGCCTCCAGCGCCAGCTCTGAGGCGCTGTCGGGGCCGCAGGCCGCCTGCGCCGTCATCAGGCTGAACCGGCCCGGCGCAGCGTTGAAGGCCTCGATCGCCCCGACGCAGGCCGGGTCAGGCGCCTGAACAGGCCGCCCGGCGGCGTCCGCGCCGGAGAGCAGGAGGCCGGAGAGCAGGCCGATCTGTGCGGCGGACAGGCGGAGCGGCGCGTACCGGCGCATGTCAAACCTCCATACCGCACCTGTCTAACCTGCCCGGCGTG
>JBEIQZ010000453.1:0-5225 GCA_040376255.1 Alphaproteobacteria bacterium | reverse complement strand
TGCCGTCAAACATCTGCGCGGGGTCGTGGGCGAAGTTGTAATGGGTTTTGGCTTTGGTGATGACGCGACCGTTGCGCATCGTGCCCGGAGCAGCGGCGTTGGTGACAAACCAGCCGGCGTCGCGGAGGAGGGCGGGGCCGGTCAGGACGGTCCCGACCTCCTGTCCCGGGGGCGGGGCCTCCAGGATCAGGGCGGCGCCCTGCTGCTCATAGAGATCCTTCCAGCGGCCGGTGAGCTGGCGGGCCATCTCGTCGAGGTCGACGGGGACGGATTTCTCTTCTACCGGGCGGTTGGCGGCCTTCAGCACCTCGTTGACGCGGGCTTCGAGCCGCTCTGCCTCCTTGATGATCTGGCGGGCGAACTTCTCGCGCTGGGCGGTGTCCTTGAACAGCCCCATCTCCAGCGTCTCGGCCATGAGCCGGATGCCGGCCAGCGGGGTCTTCAGCTCGTGGGTGACGCGGGCCATGAACTCGCGCTGCTGCTCCATCAGGTCGTTCTGCTGCCGGTCGGTGCGGATCAGGGCGAGGAGCGCGGCGCCGCCGGTGAACAGGCCGAGCAGCATCGGGAGCGTCTGGCCGAGCAGGCTGGTGGGCGGCGCGTTCTCGGCGAACCAGCCCATGTCCAGCCCGACGCGCAGGTGGGGCAGGACGCGGGTGAACGCCATCACCGGGCCGAGCTGTCCGGTGGAGCCCGCCAGCACGCGCCCGCCGGACTCCCGGATCGACACCCAGCGGCGGTGCGGCCCCATCCACTCGTAGAGGTTCTGGATCAGCGCGCCCTGATCGACCTGGATCGCTGAGAGCCGCGCGTCGTCGGTGCCGCTCTTGGCGTAGAGCAGCAGGTAGGGCGGGTCGCCGACCGGATCGACGTAGAGGCGCGGCCCGTTCTCCAGATCCGGCGCCTCGGCCTCCCAGGGCCGGTCGCGCACCGCCCGGAGCACCTGCACGCGCCGCTTCGCCCGCAGCAGCCACTCCTCCTCCTCGCCCCGCAGCCCCTGGAGCTGCGCCAGCACCGGATACTCCAGGTAGTCGATCACCCCCTCCAGCGACTCCCCGTCCAGCCGGAGCAGCTCGTTCGCCAGCACCTGGTACTGGGCCTGCCCCGACTGCCCCTGGAGCTCCAGCGAGCGGATGTACTGGAGCCGCAGCAGCACCAGCCGCCGGATCGGCAGCCCGCGCAGGCTGGCGGTGCCGGGATCGCCGCGCAGCAGCGGCTCGACCCGCCGGATGACCGACTCGGCCAGCGCGCCCTGATCGGCGTTGTTCAGCAATTCGGCGGCGTCTGAGGCGGCGAGGAGGCTCACCTGCGGGGAGCGCCCGATGCAGGCGATGAAGGCCCCGGCGATCTCCAGGCTGTCGGTGCCTTCCGGCAGGTTGTCGGCGGCGGCGATGCAGGGATCCTTCCGGAGCGCGCCCAGATCCTCGTCCACCCGGCGCGGCGGCCAGTGCAGCTCGCCGGGCTCCCAGGTGTAGATCCCCTCGAACCAGGGGTAGGTGCGGCGCAGGTTCAGCTCGTTCGGCATCCGCCGGTCGACGAGCTGGAGCCAGCGGCTCGCCGCCGCCACCACGTCGTCCTCCCAGCGCGTCACCAGCCGCTCCAGCAGATCCTCCGCCCGGCGGTACTCGCGCTCGGCGCTGGCCCGCTGGAAGGAGCTGATCTCGCGCGCGCTCTCCAGCGTGAACGCCAGGAGCAGGAGGGCGACGAACAGGTAGACATAACGCCGCATGGGATCGATTTTATCCATGACTGCCTTATCCGGGTCTGCCTGCCGCCGCGCTACAGGGGGTCATACCATGAATTGATGGTATCATACGTGACAAATTCTTGCGCGGCCTGCTGGCGCAGGTACGCCTCCAGATCGGCCCAGGGGTGATCTGCGGGCGGCGGCTCGGGCTGCTGGACGACGATCTGGACGGCGGGCCGCCAGCGGCGGGCGGCGGTGTAGCCGAGGGCGGCGCACCAGGGATCGGCCTTGGCGGAGGGTTCGGGCGGGGAGGTCTTTGACTTGAACGGGGTGTTCCTGCACCCCTCGCCCGCCATCTCGAACAGCTTCTTGTGCGTGGCGGCGCCGTTGCTCTGGGAGAGCAGCCAGTCGCTGAAGCGGAAGTAGCGGGGGAGATCGCGGCCCCACCCGGCGAGGGCGAGGCAGTCCTCCATCATCTCCTTCCCGTTGACCGGGGCCTCTGGCAGCAGCGGCTCGGCGGACTCGCAGCGCCCGAGCCCCTGCTGGAGCCATGCGGCGGCGTCGGGGCTCTTCGTCTCAGTCGCGCGGCTGAACTGCCGGATGCTCACTGCGATCTCCACCCAGGCGCCCTCGGCGGCGAGCCACCCCTGGCTGGCCGGGACGGCGCGGTTGAAGCGGTGCAGGCTGTCGAGGCTCATCCGGCAGGCGGCGGCGGCTGTCACGCCCTCCTGGAGCCGGCAGGCGGCGGCGTCCAGGCTGGCCTTCGCGAGCAGCGCCTCAGGCTCGTTCGCGCCCGGACTCTCCTCGACCGCCCGCATCCCCTCCTCGTACCGCTCGGCGCTCCACTTCCGGTTGCTGTCCTGCCATCCCTGCTCCCAGACGATGGCGAGGGCGCGGACGGCCCCGGAGCGCGCGGTGTGCCGGACGGCCCAGGACTCCTCTGCCATCTCCCGCAGGCGCGTGCGCTGCGTCTTGTCGCTGTTGAGCAATTCCTGGGTCTTGTACGCCTTCATCCCCGCCACCGTCGCCTCGGCCAGCAGGTTCGCCTCGACCACCTTCTGCTGATCCCACCAGAACAGCCCGCCCGCGCAGGCGAAGATCAGCGCCCCCGTCGCCGCCAGCGGCGCCAGCATGCAGCCGGAGAACACGCGGGAGAGCATGGAGGGCGGCTCAGGGCGGCGCGGATCGGGGGGCGGGCCCGGGGGCGAGCCGGGGGGCGGGCCGGGCGCCTCCGGCCGGAGCACGAACGCCATGCCTGCGTCGGGTTTGGACGGCTCCGGGGGCGGCTTTACCGGCTCCGGGGGCGGCTTTACCGGCTCCGGGGTGGGCTTCCAGACGTGATCGGGGAAGGGAAGGATCGGCGGGGAGGCGGCGCGGGCCGTGGGAGCCGGGGGGGCCAGGGGCGGATCGGGGTCCACCGGCACCGTCATGTGATCCTCATCGCCTTCGAGCAGCGACGGGTGGACCGGCGTGGCGGGCTCAGGCAGGCGGACAGTCGGCTCAGGCGCGAGCAGGCGCGGGGTGGGGCGCCCGCACCAGTCGAGCAGCGGCCCCGGCTGGTCGCAGAGGCGGCGCCAGACCAGCGTTGTCTGCGGGCGGCAGAGCGGGTCGGTCTGCCGGAGCGCCGCGATCAGATCGCCCCAGTTCGGGGGCAGCCCCTCGGGCGCCAGCCGATCCAGCAGCATCCCGAACGCCCAGAGATCGCTGGAGAGGCAGGTGCGTCCCTGCTTCTGCTCCGGGGCGGCCCAGGAGTGGGTGAGGGCGCGGGTTGGGCTGTAGTCGGTGGGGCCGGGGACGATGCGGCTGGTGTCGAGGTCGATGAGCGCCACGCGCCCGGCGGCGATGTCGCGGTCGCGGCTCACATGGATGAGGTTCTCGGCCTTCAGATCCCCGTAGGCGATCTGGCTCTCGTGCAGCCGGACGAGGATGTGCGCTACCTCGCGGGCGACGTCGAGCCGCTGCCGGGGGGTGAGGAGGTGCAGGACAGTGTTGAGCGGGTTCCCGTCGATCCAGCGGGTGCTGATCCAGGCCCAGCCCTCCGGCGTGACCCCGGCGGCCACCGCGAAGGTCCAGGGATCGTCGGGCCTCCGCGACAGCCTCGCCACCGCGCGGTACCCGGCGAGCGTCGTGTCGAGCGAGGCCGGGAAGGAGCCGAGCCCGGTCCCCTGGAGGACGACCTGCTGGAGCAGCGGCGAGAGCGACGGGTCGAGCCGCTCGGACAGCAGCAGGCGCGTCACACAATTGCGCCCGGCTGCGAATGTGCGAAGGACGCGCCGGTCGTCAGGTACCTCCCGGATGACCTCCAGGATCCGGTGTCCAGGGATCTGGATCCCGCTCGCGATATCGCTCATGGGGTCTGTTTACCATCTTTTGTCCCGTCAGGCAGGTAACCGAGCGACTGCATCGATCGCACCATCCCCATCACCAGCGGTCCGGCCGCCGCCGCTCCGTAGCCGCCGTGCGGCACGACCGCCGCCAGCACGTACCGGCCTGCCGGATCGTCCGGCTGAGCGTCCCCGCAGGCTGGCGCGGAGGACGGTTCGGCGATCGCCACGAACCAGGAGTGCGGGGCCAGCCCCTGCTGCCCCTTCCGGATGCCGTAGGCCGCCTCGTCCTCAGTGCCGGGCGCGTCGGCGGTGCCGGTCTTGCCGTAGACCCGCACCCCCGGCACCGGGTACTTTTTTGCCAGGGAGGCGCCGGTCCCCCGCTGCATCACGCCCTGCATCCCGGCGAGGATCGCCGAGACGTCGGCCCCGTCCGGCAGGATCGGGACGGAGGTGCAGGGATCTTCCAATTGCATGTCAGGCGCGCAGCGGCGGTAGAAGCCGCCCGATGCGATCACCCCGAGCAGCCGGGCCGCCTGCACCGGGCTCCACGAGCCCGCGCCCTGCCCGAAGCCGGTCAGCGCCAGCCTGCGCGAACCGGGCGATCCGAGCCCCGTCCACGGGCTCTCCACCTCGGTCAGCAGGCCGGGGTTGCCGAACTCCACCCCCGCCTCGCGCAGGCTGCGGTAGGGGAGGGGGCCGAGGGCGAGGGCGAGCTGGCCGAACCAGATGTTGGAGGAGTGGGTGATGGCGCTGACGAGATCGAGCTTCCCCCCGGCAGATCCGGCATCGCCGTGATCGTGGATCGGGGTGGCCCAGCCCGGCAGGGTGAAGGAGGCGCGCCCCCCGTCCCGCTGGCTGCAGTCGAAGGTGGGCGTCGAGGTCGCCGGGCAGGCGGCGGGGGCGCTGCCCTGTCCGCCGTCTGGAGCAAACGTGCTTTTTGCGAGCCCCTCGCGCACGGCGACGGTGGCGCTCAGGATCTTGAACACCGATCCGGCCTGGAAGACGCCGTGGATGCCGGTTTTGTCTGACCATGCGCCGTAGATGCCCATGAATTGCGGATCGCCCTTCATGCGGAGCGCCTTCCAGGTGTCCCCGGCGGGGTCATAGTCGGGCCACTGGGCGCGGGCGAGGATCTGGCCGGTCTGCGGGTCGATCAGCACGGCGGCGGCGGCGCCCACCTTGCTGCGGGCGGCGGCCTGCTTGACCTGCGCCGC